>JAZAGZ010000039.1:0-27388 GCA_036231525.1 Pseudomonadota bacterium
ATGCGTTTGCGAAAATTAAAACGTAAAGGTTTCAGCGATAGTCGAATTGCAACGTTGGTTGGGAAAGATGAAACCTTTGTTAGAGAAAAGCGTTACGAGCAGAATCTGAGGCCTGTTTTTAAAAGGGTAGATACTTGTGCCGGCGAGTTTTCAAGCGATACCGCTTACCTCTATTCGACCTATGAGGAGGAATGCGAGTCTGAACCTACAAATGCTGACAAGATTATGATTCTTGGTGGAGGGCCTAATCGGATAGGGCAGGGGATTGAATTTGATTATTGTTGTGTTCACGCTTCTTTTGCTCTGAAAGAAGCCGGCTACGAGACGATTATGGTGAATTGTAATCCGGAGACGGTGTCTACCGACTTCGATACCTCGGATCGCCTGTACTTCGAGCCGCTTACCCTTGAAGACGTTCTTGAGATTGTGGCGAAAGAGCAGCCCAAGGGCCTTATTGTCCAATATGGGGGTCAGACGCCTCTGAAACTTGCACGGCCTTTGGAGGCTATGGGAGTGCCAATTATCGGTACAACTCCTGACTCCATCGATTTGGCTGAAGACCGAGAACGATTCCAAAAGCTTGTTGACCGTTTAGGGCTCAGGCAGCCACCGAATCGTACTGCGAGGACAGAGGAAGAGGCCGTCGCGATGGCAAAGGAGGTCGGTTACCCATTGGTTGTGCGACCTTCATATGTTCTGGGTGGACGTGCCATGGAAATTGTGTACGAGGAAGAGGATCTCAAGATTTATATGGCGGAGGCTGTAAGTGTATCGAATGAAAGTCCCGTTTTATTGGACCGGTTTCTGGATCTTGCGGTTGAGGTGGACGTGGACGCGATTTGCGACGGCAACCAAGTGATTATTAGCGGCATTATGGAACATGTGGAACAAGCTGGGGTGCATTCGGGAGATTCGGGTTGTTGCTTGCCACCGTTTACGCTTGGTGCAGACATTCAGAAGACCTTGTCTGAGCAGGTTCGACAGATGGCGAATGAGCTTGGGGTAGTGGGCATTATGAATACGCAGTTCGCAATTCAAGACGGTGCTGTTTATGTTCTGGAGGTCAACCCCAGAGCTTCTCGCACAATTCCATTCGTTTCCAAGGCGACGGGTCAGCCGTTCGCAAAGATTGCCGCCAAGGCTATGGTTGGTATGACCTTTGAGCATCAAGGGGTCAAGCTACCGGATAAGAATCCCTACTATTCTGTAAAGGAATCGGTATTTCCGTTCATTAAATTCCCGGACGCGGATCCAATACTTGGTCCGGAGATGAAGTCAACTGGCGAGGTTATGGGAACTGGCCGCACTTTTGAGGAAGCTTACGCTAAAGCGCAAATAGCTTCTGGAGTGGTCTTGCCGGAGTGTGGGAGCGTACTGCTGAGTGTTCGTGATCCAGATAAGTCCGCAGTCGTTGAGCTCGGCCAAATACTGATTGATCGAGGTTTTGACATTTTTGCGACGGGCGGAACGGCTAAGGTTCTAGCCAAAGGCGCGATTCCCTGCCGACGGGTGAACAAAGTTAGAGAGGGTAGGCCGCATATTGTCGACATGATCAGAAATAACGAGATCTGTTTGATCGTAAACACCACAGAGGGTAAACAAGCAATCAAGGAGTCTCATTCAATTCGTGCGGCTGCCGTGCATCAGAAAGTGACCTATTGCACGACGTTAGCCGCGGCAAAAGCGACCTGTGGTGCACTGGACTATTTAGATAATGTAGACGTAAATCGGTTGCAAGATCTTCATTCTGAGGTGGCGTGATGCCAAAGATTCCGTTGACCATCCAAGGCGCAGAGCAGTTACGGCAGGAGCTTAAGCGCCTAAAGGGAGAACGACCTCAAATCAGCGCGGCCATCGGCGTTGCGCGCGAGCATGGGGATCTTCGGGAGAATGCGGAATACCACGCGGCTAAAGAGCAGCAGGGATTAGCAGAGGCTCGGATACGTGATATCGAAGCAAAGCTTTCCAACGCCCAGATTATCGAGGTTTCCAAACTGAATGCGGATGGAAAAGTAGTTTTTGGTGCGACTGTACACCTTGCTGATATTGATGAGGGCACCAAGGTGCTTTACCAGATCGTCGGGGAAGATGAAGCAGAGATTAAAAAGGGCCGTGTTTCCATTAATTCCCCAGTTGCCCGTGCCATGATTGGTAAGTCAGAGGGTGATGTGGTTGAGGTCTCAGCGCCCGGTGGGCAGCGGTCCTACGAGATTATTTCAGTCAAGTACATCTAGGTGTCTGTACTATTCCCGTTTGGGGAGAGAGACCTTTTATTTCTCAGCTTCGCGGTATAACAGCGCTACATTACCAATGCGTTGCAATAAGGTTGCTTTTGATTGGTTGATGAGGTCATCGAGCAGGGCATCGCGCCGATCACGGTCTCCTACGCGAACGCGAACTTTTATGAGTTCGTGGTGGTTGAGCGCGTTCTCAAGTTCCGCGAGGAGGTTATCTGTCAATCCGCTTCCACCGACGGATACGACAGGTTTCAGACTATGGCTGAGGCGGCGTAAATGCTTACACTGAGTTTGGCTGAGAGGCATGGTAGCGGATTATATAAGGTGTTTAGTTTAAGGTGAGGTGAAACACAAAGTGGGACGTCGATCTGGATCTTCGAGCCATTGGCGGCAACATCAAGAGCGAGACGCCTATGTTGAGCGCGCTGTACGGGAAGGCTGGCGTTCGCGGGCGGTATACAAGCTTGAACAGATACATTTGAAGGAAAAACTCCTTAAGCCAGGCTTGGCATGCGTGGATCTCGGAGCCAGTCCTGGTGGTTGGAGCCAGTTTGCTATAAAAGTTGTTGCTCCAACTGGGCGTGTTTGGGCGTTGGATCGGGAACCGATGGAGCCTATAGTAGGCGTGAGCTTTATTTGTGGGGATTTCACTGAACCACAGACGATATCGATACTGCGATCGGCCTTAGGGGGTGCCCGGATCGACCTTGTAATGTCTGATTTGGCCCCCAATATCTCAGGTAATCGAGCGGTTGATCAGCCTAGAGCAATGCGGCTTGCGGAAGAGGCTCTGGATTTTGCTTCAGGTGTGTTGGGCGATGGAGGCGATTTTCTTATCAAACTGTTTCAGGGCGAGGGGTTTGAAGAATTCATCAGTGCTACAAAGTGTTGTTTTAAAACCGCTCGCGTCATGAAGCCTCGCGCTTCTCGACCCGAAAGTCGTGAGGTGTATTTATTGGCGAGAGACTATGGGATGTAGTAGGGTCTCAAGCTTAAGAGCGATACAAATACCTCGAGGGTAATGCATTGAATGACCTAGCAAAGAACGTGATTCTCTGGATCGTGATCGCGATCGTACTGCTCTCTGTTTTTCAGAGCTTTGGCCCAACCAACCAGCGCGTTGCGCCTGTGCCTTACTCGGTTTTTTTAAATCAGATTAGAGACGGTTCCGTCGAAGAAGTTACATTTGACGAGGACGCCATCCGTTTTATGCGTAATGGTGAAAGTCACGTGACCTACAATCCAGAGACCGATAATACGATGCTTATCGGGACTTTGGAGCAGAGCGATGTCCTAATCCAAGCAAGTCCACCAGAGCAGCAATCATTTCTTATGCAGCTGTTCATTTCATCATTCCCGATTCTTTTATTGATTGCTGTCTGGGTTTACTTCATGAGGCAAATGCAGGGTGCCGGTGGTGGTCGTGGCGCGATGTCGTTCGGGAAAAGTCGTGCTCGATTACTTGGGGAAGATCAGGTCAGCGTGACGTTTGCAGACGTTGCTGGTGTGGAGGAGGCTAAGGAAGAGGTTGTTGAGATTGTCGAATTCTTAAAGGATCCCGCAAAGTTTCAGCGCTTGGGTGGAAAGATCCCCAAAGGTGTTCTTATGGTTGGCTCTCCCGGCACAGGCAAAACTCTGCTTGCAAGGGCCATTGCGGGCGAAGCTCAAGTTCCCTTTTTCACGATTTCCGGTTCAGACTTTGTGGAAATGTTCGTCGGTGTGGGCGCGTCTCGCGTTCGCGACATGTTTGAGCAGGCAAAAAAGCATGCGCCATGCATTATTTTTATTGATGAAATAGATGCTGTGGGTCGTCATCGTGGCGCTGGTCTGGGTGGAGGGCATGACGAGCGTGAACAGACGCTGAACCAGTTGCTCGTGGAGATGGACGGTTTTGAGGGTAACGAAGGGGTCATCGTAATTTCTGCTACGAACCGGCCAGATGTTCTTGATCCTGCACTATTGCGCCCAGGCCGTTTTGATCGACAAGTGGTGGTTCCGCTACCTGATGTGCGTGGTCGCGAGCAGATTCTCAAGGTACACATGCGGAAGGTCCCCATTGCCGCTAATGTGAAGCCATCCGTTATCGCTCGTGGTACGCCTGGGTTTTCTGGGGCAGATCTAGCAAATTTGGTGAATGAGGCAGCGCTTCTAGCAGCGCGGGCGAATCGCCGGACTGTCAGCATGGAGGAATTCGATAAGGCGAAAGACAAGATTATGATGGGTACAGAGCGTCGCTCCATGGTTATGAGCGAGGACGAGAAAAAGCTCACCGCTTATCACGAGTCAGGTCACGCTATTGTCGGCCTTTCTGTTCCTGATCATGACCCAGTTTACAAAGTTACCATTATTCCGAGGGGGCGTGCTCTTGGTGTGACAATGTTCTTGCCTGAGGAGGACCGTTATAGTTTCTCAAAACAGCGCCTCTTGAGTCAGGTGAAGAGCCTTTTTGGAGGGCGCGTCGCTGAAGAACTGATTTTTGGTCCAGCCTATGTGACAACTGGTGCCTCCAACGATATTGAGAGGGCGACAGAGATCGCAAGAAATATGGTTACCAAGTGGGGGCTCTCGGAAAAATTGGGCCCACTGACTTATAGCGAGGACGATGGAGAGATTTTTCTTGGCCGTAGTGTAACCCGCCATAAGCAGGTGTCGGATGTTACCGCTCATGTGATTGACGAGGAAGTGAGAGAGTTGATTGATGAGTGTTACGTGGAGGCGAAGGCGATTCTCGAACGAAGAACAGACAAGCTTCATCTTATGGCCGCAGCCTTGATTAAGTATGAGACGATCGACGAAGATCAAATTAAGCAGATTATGGATGGTCAAGAACCAAGTCCGCCTGAGGATTGGGATGACTCCGAACCCGGAGAAGGTGAAAGTGATGAAGCCGAGTCATCTGAGGAAAAGGGAACGCCTCCTATCGGTGGCCCTGCTAGTCAGCATTGAGTTTTGATAATCGATTGAGGGTTGTGACCTTAAGCGATTACGACGCGAATATACGTTAGGAGAGGTTGGCTGTGCCTAGGCAATACTTCGGAACCGATGGTATTCGCGGGGAGGTAGGCAAGTCACCGATGACGGTTGACTTTGCGTTGCGTCTGGCAAGTGCTGCTGCGAAGGTGCTTGCTCCCGAAGGAGGTTCCGTTCTCATCGGTAAAGATACGCGTGTTTCGGGGTATATGTTTGAGTCTGCCTTGGAAGCCGGTTTCGTGGCATCTGGTGTGGATGTATTTTTAACTGGACCTTTGCCGACACCCGCAGTTGCTTACCTCACTCGTAGTCTTGGCGCCGATTTCGGGGTCGTTATCAGCGCGTCCCATAATCCATACTACGACAATGGCATCAAGTTTTTTGATCGGGATGGTGAGAAGTTTTCAGATGGGCTAGAGGAAGCCATCGAACATCATCTTATAGACAATCCTATTACCCGGTCTTCAAAATCTCTCGGTCAGGCCAGGCATGTATCCTCAGCTCGTGTTGACTATCAGAATTTTTGTAAGAGTACGATTCCAGAAGGAATGGATTTTTCTGATCTTAAAATTGTAGTGGATGCTTCCCATGGTGCTGGGTACAAAGCGGCGCCTCGAGTTATCTCGGATTTAGGTGCCGAGGTGATTCCTGTTGGGTGTTCGCCGAATGGACGTAATATCAATGAGGGATGCGGGTCTCTGCGACCGGATCTACTAATATTAACGGTGGCTGGCGTTCGGGCAGACGTTGGTATTGCTCTGGATGGTGATGGTGATCGAGTGGTGATGGTTGATCAAGATGGCACATTGATCGATGGCGATGAACTGTTATACATCCTGACACGGGACCGATTAGAACAGGGCACTCTGCGGGGACCCGTGGTGGGTACTGTTATGAGCAACCTGGGGTTGGAAGTGGCATTGCGAGACTTGGGCGTAGATTTCAAGCGAGCTAGCGTCGGCGACCGCCATGTCTTAGCTACGCTGAAGGAAAATGGTGGAATTTTGGGCGGTGAGACATCTGGCCATGTGATTTGTTTAGATAAAACTACAACGGGGGATGGCCTTATTACAGCTCTCCAAGTGTTGGCCATGATAAGGCGCACTGGGAGCAGTCTGAAGAAACTCGCTAGTGGTATGGAACGTTTCCCACAAGCCATGCTGAGTGTAAAGGTTGAAAACCGAGTTGATCTTGAGGCTGAACCTGCAATTAGAAAGGCTGTTGGTGAAGTAGAGTCAACACTGGGAGATCGCGGGCGTGTGGTAGTTAGAGCATCTGGTACTGAACCCGTTGTTCGGGTGATGGTAGAGGGCGAGAGTGAGGATACCGTGGTTGCCCTGGCTGAACGATTGGCCGACTCCGTGCGCATTGCTGTCGGCTCCTGATCGTTGATTTGGATGCTCAAGCCCCGTAAGCTCTCGGCCCGCTGTTCAGCGACAGACTGAACTGACCAAGATAAAGCACTACGAAGGAACAACTCAGGAAGTGAGTACACGGACGTCATTAATTGCTGGCAACTGGAAGATGCACGGTTCCCTCAAGGAAAGTGAAGCTCTGGTGTCAGAGTTGCGTGCGGGAGCGGTGGATAATGAAGGGCCTCGGATGCTTTTGTGCCCATCGCACATTTACATACAGGCCGTGGGGAAGTGGCTCGATGGGAGCGCGATTCAACTTGGTGCCCAGAATCTTGCGGAACCAGCAGGCCCGGGTGCCTTCACTGGCGAGGTGTCTGGGGCGATGTTGAGAGACTTTGGGTGTGAGTATGTGATCGTCGGTCATTCAGAGCGGCGTGCTTTATACGGTGAGACGAACGAGCTTGTGGCCGCCAAGTTTATTACGGCGCAGAGCCATGGTTTGACGCCAATTCTTTGTGTTGGAGAGACGCTGGAGGAGCGAGAGTCTGATCGGACGCAAACTATCGTACAGCAGCAGATAGAGGTGGTACTTGAATCAGTAGAGGTGGCGGCGTTGAGTAATGCCGTGGTGGCTTATGAGCCGGTTTGGGCTATTGGTACCGGACGCACCGCGACGCCGGATCAGGCGCAGGAGGTGCACGCACTTATTCGGGACATGATTGGGAGCCGAGATGCTACAATTGCTTCGGGCTTACGGATTCTGTATGGCGGTAGCGTCAAGGGCGCAAATGCTAAAGAGCTTTTTGCCATGGAGGATATCGACGGTGGTTTGGTGGGTGGTGCGTCGCTCGACGCCCAGGAATTTCTAACTATTTTTCAGGCGGCCTGATTTCAGGTTCCAGCAGAGTGGGGGCAATCTGATGGCTTTGCAACCGATCGTGCTCTACATCCACATGCTGGTGGCATTGCTGATAGTGCTACTCGTATTGTTACAGCGTGGTAAGGGTGCGGATGCAGGTGCAGGATTTGGAGCAGGCGCTTCCGGAACAGTGTTTGGCTCCCGTGGTTCGGCGAGTTTTTTCTCCCGGGCAACGGCAGTGCTGGCCACGATGTTTTTTGCAACGAGCCTGACGCTGGCGTATCTATCGGGGCAAGTAACGGTGCCAGATAGTATTTTAGATGAAGTGGTTGAACAGCAGAGCGAGGAGATTGCTCCACCGCCCTCATTGCAACCTACCGAGTTGCCGGATCTGCCATCCTTGCCGGAGGAGACTGACGGGACAGAGAACGGAATCAATGAGGGATAGGGTGATCCGGCAACTTGTCTTTAAGTCGGAATTCAAGCACAGGCCGATGTGGTGGAACTGGTAGACACGCTGTCTTGAGGGGGCAGTGGCGCAAGCCGTGCCGGTTCGAGTCCGGCCATCGGCACCATCTTCAGAAAATAGCCAAGAGGCGTACAAACTGGGCGCTGACTGGTACAATCCGCGCCGTCTAAGGGTAAGAAATGCTCGCAAATTACGCCCCTATTCTAATTTTTCTGTGCATCTCAGGTGCCTTGGGTATCGTGCTGCTGTTGCTCGGTATGGCTCTTGGGAGTGGGCAGAAGGATCCTGATAAAACCTCACCTTACGAGTGCGGATTCGAACCTTTCGAAGATACCCGGATGCGGTTTGATGTTCGCTACTATTTGGTTGCAATACTGTTCATTATCTTTGATTTAGAGATCGCGTTTTTGTTTCCATGGGCGGTATCTCTAGAGCAAGTGGGTTTGTTTGGGCTGGTTGCTATGGGTGTATTTCTGGGTCTTTTGGTAGTTGGGTTTATTTATGAATGGCGCAAAGGGGCACTGGAATGGGATTGAGCCAAGAAGTTCCCATTGATATTCCAGAGGTCATGGAGAAGGGGTTTGTTGTGACCCAAGTTGATAGCTTAATCAACTGGGCAAGGACTGGTTCTCTGTGGCCCATGACCTTCGGTTTAGCCTGTTGTGCTGTAGAGATGATGCACGCAGGAGCATCACGTTACGATCTTGATCGTTTTGGAGTGGTTTTTAGACCTAGCCCAAGGCAGTCCGATGTAATGATCGTTGCGGGGACGCTATGCAATAAAATGGCCCCTGCTTTAAGGAAGGTCTACGATCAGATGTCTGAGCCGCGTTGGGTGATTTCTATGGGGTCGTGTGCAAATGGTGGTGGCTACTATCATTATTCATACTCTGTGGTACGTGGCTGTGATCGCATTGTTCCTGTTGACGTGTACGTACCCGGATGCCCGCCGACGGCGGAAGCATTACTTTACGGTATTGTTCAACTGCAGAAGAAGATACGTCGCACCGATACCATCGCCCGGTAAAGTAGCACGGCCATACACAGCCGTAGGCTGACCGTTCAGTGGAGATATGTGCTTATCAGAGAGAGTTATAGAGTGGTAGAACTCACAACAAAATATAGTTTGCTCGCTGAGGCAATAGCTGAACAGCTTGGAGAGCGAGTACGTCCATTGGAGAGCTCCAATCGAGAGTTAGGTTATGTTATTGAGCCCGACAATCTTTTGGAGTGCTGTGGCCTTCTGAGGGATTCGGAGATATTTGCATTCGAGATGCTAATGGATGTGTCGGGGGTCGATTATCTTAGTTACGGACGAAGCGAGTGGGAGACGTCATCAGCGACTAGCACTGGTTTCAGCCGGGGCGTAAGTAGAGATAATTCTCCAGAAGCTGGAGAGCGAATTGCTGAGACACAATATGAGCCAGCTGGGCGTTTTGCGGTGGTGTATCACCTATTGTCCGTAACTCATAATCATCGGTTGAGGCTGAAGGTGTTTTGCGAAGACGATCAACGACCTATCCTAGATTCAGTCATCGATATTTGGTCGGCAGCGGATTGGTATGAACGCGAGGTCTTTGATCTCTACGGGATTGTTTTTCGAGGACACCCGGATCTACGGCGCCTTCTGACAGACTATGGGTTTATCGGCCACCCCTTCCGTAAGGACTTTCCACTGATCGGTAATGTGGAGATGCGTTATGACTCAGAGAAGGGGCGTGTTGTATACGAGCCCGTTAGTATCGAAGCCCGTACGTTAGTGCCAAAAACCATACGTAGCGACCATCGCTACGAGCCAGATCTGAAGGGCGAATAGTGAGCTAAAAGGTATAGAGCGTGCCCGAAATCCAGAACTTTACAATGAACTTTGGCCCTCAGCACCCAGCGGCGCATGGTGTGTTGCGTTTGGTATTGGAAATGGATGGAGAGGTCATTCAGAGAGCAGATCCTCATGTAGGATTATTGCATCGTGCAACGGAGAAGTTAGCGGAGAGTAAACCGTTTAATCAATCTATTGGGTATATGGATCGTTTGGACTACGTCTCTATGATGTGTAACGAACATGGTTATGTGCTCGCGATAGAAAAGCTACTGGGTATTACGGCACCTATTCGTGCGAAATACATCCGCACGATGTTTGATGAGATTACTCGTGTTCTGAACCATCTTATGTGGCTAGGGGCACATGGACTCGACATCGGGGCGATGACAATGTTCTTGTATTGTTTTCGTGAGCGCGAAGATCTTATGGACTGTTATGAAGCAGTTTCTGGTACACGAATGCATGCCACCTACTACCGTCCGGGAGGTGTTTTCAGGGATCTGCCTGAACGAATGCCAAAATATCAAACTTCCCCACACAGAACGCAGAAAAATCTTAAGAAAATGAATGAGGATCGCAGCGGGACGTTACTCGATTTTATAGAGTCTTTTGTTAATCGGTTTCCTGGGTGCATTGATGATTACGAAACACTACTGACCGATAATCGAATATGGAAACAGCGTACTGTGAATATTGGTGTTGTTTCGCCCGAACGGGCAAAGCAGCTTGGATTCTCGGGGCCTATGCTGCGCGGTTCTGGTGTTGTTTGGGATTTGCGCAAGATGCAGCCCTATGAGGTATACGAAACGCTCGATTTTGATATTCCTGTTGGCGTGAATGGCGACTGTTATGACCGCTACCTAGTGCGGATAGAAGAGATGCGACAGTCAAACCGAATCATCAAACAATGTATCGACTGGTTAAGGGTGAATTCTGGGCCAGTTATTTTGGACGATCATAAGATCACCCCACCCATGCGAATCGAAATGAAGGATGATATGGAGTCTCTCATCCATCATTTCAAATTATTCACTGAAGGGTACTGCGTGCCTGAGGGGGAAGCATATGCGGCAATTGAGCATCCGAAGGGAGAGTTTGGCTGCTATATTATTTCGGACGGTGCTAATAAGCCTTATCGGGTAAAGATTCGGGCTCCGGGGTTTGCCCACCTCGCCGCAATGAATGAGATGGTAACCGGTCATATGTTGGCAGATGTGGTAGCTGTGATCGGTAGTCAAGATATTGTGTTTGGGGAAATTGATCGGTGAGTAAAGGGGCGTTATCCAAGCAAGTATGCCGTGAGATTGACCACTGGGTTGCGAAGTTTCCTAAAGAACGAAAGCGTTCTGCAGTTATTAGTGCTCTGCAGGCGGTGCAGCACGAGAATCAGGGTTTTTTAACTCAGGATCTGATGGATGCTGTTGCTGAGTATCTGGATCTACCTCCGATTCAAGTTTATGAGGTTGCCACGTTTTATTCGATGTTTGAGACAGATCCAGTGGGCCGGCATTGCATATCTGTATGTACAAATATCTCGTGTATGTTGTGCGGGTCGGATGAAATCGTGGGCTACCTTGAGAAAAAATTAGATGTAAAGCTTGGTGAAAGCACAGAAGACGGCAAGTTCTATCTCAAGCGAGAGGAAGAGTGTCTTGCTGCTTGTTGTGGTGCGCCAATGATGATGGTTAACCACGATTACCATGAAAATCTAACGCCGCAGAAGATCGACGAGATCCTTGAAGAGTTGGACTGAGATTTCTAATGGCCAAGTTAAATCAAGTTTGTTTTGCCACTCTCGATTTTGAAAGTGAACCATGGTCACTTAAGAATTATCTCAAAGTTGGTGGTTATAAAGCATGGCAGAAGGTGCTCGATGGCAAGCTTAATCCGGATGAAATAATTGAGGAGGTTAAGGCATCAGGTCTTAGGGGCCGGGGAGGTGCTGGTTTTCCAACTGGTTTGAAGTGGAGCTTCATGCCAAAGGATATTAATACGCAGAAATATCTTGTCTGCAACTCTGATGAGAGTGAGCCTGGAACTTGCCACGATCGAGAAATTTTGCGCTATAACCCCCACTCCCTCATCGAGGGTATGGCTATAGCCGGATATGCCATGGGGGCTACGGTCGGTTACAACTATATCCGGGGCGAATTTCTAGGTGAGCCCGTACCGCGATTTGAAGCAGCTCTCGCAGATGCGTACGAGAGCGGTTGGTTGGGCCAAGATATTAAAAAGTCTGGAGTAGACTTCGATCTGTATTCATTTGTTGGTGCGGGTGCTTACATCTGCGGCGAGGAAACGGCGCTACTAGAATCCCTGGAAGGGAAGCAAGGCAAGCCGCGTTTTAAACCACCGTTCCCAGCCAACTACGGACTCTACGGTGCGCCTACCACCATTAATAATACGCAGAGTTTAGCCTCGGTACCGTCCATTATACGTAATGGAGCTAAGTGGTTTTCTGATTTGGGAATAGAAGGTTCGGGGGGCACAGCCATTTTTTCCGTTTCCGGCCATGTCGAGAAACCGGGCAACTATGAGTTGCCGCTTGGAATTCCTTTCAAAGAATTGCTAGATATCGCTGGGGGCATGCGTGGTGGGCGAAAACTAAAGGCTGTTATCCCGGGTGGCTCATCAGTGCCTGTGCTTCCTGCAGAAATCATCATGGATCTAACGATGGATTTTGATGCGCTCCAGAGCGCAAAGTCAGGGTTTGGAACTGGTGCGATGGTTGTTATGGATGAGACGACCTGCATGGTTAGCATGCTGCGACGGATCTCACGATTTTATTTTGCTGAATCTTGTGGTCAGTGCACGCCCTGTAGAGAGGGGACGGGCTGGCTTTACAGAGTTCTGACACGCATTGTGGAAGGGAAGGGGTGCCAAGAAGATATCGATATGCTTGTTGATGTCGCGAATAAGATTGAAGGCCATACAATTTGTGCACTGGGTGACGCCGCAGCCTGGCCTGTGCAAAGTTTTATCCGGCATTTTCGGCGCGAATTTGAGTATATGGTTCAAAATGATGGTCGTAGTGTAGTCGATGCATTGGACTCGGCTGCCTAAGTACCAGAAGTAAGGCTAATGGCTGATAAAACTGTCACCATAGAAATTAATGGCATGCCTGTGGATGCGACTGCAGGCCAGATGCTCATCGAGGTAACGGATCGCGAAAATGCGTATGTGCCGCGGTTTTGCTATCACAAGAAACTCTCTGTGGCCGCAAACTGTCGCATGTGCCTTGTAGAGGTTGAGAACGCACAAAAACCTCTGCCGGCCTGTGCTACACCCGTGATGGAGGGCATGAAAGTCTTTACGCGTTCTAATGCTGCTATTGAGGCTCAAAAAGCCACAATGGAATTTCTACTTATTAATCATCCTCTCGATTGTCCAATATGTGATCAGGGGGGTGAGTGTGAGCTTCAGGATTTAGCAATGGGTTTTGGGCGCGACGTATCCCGCTATACCGAGAGAAAGCGTGTTGTAAAAGATAAAAATCTGGGCTCTTTGGTATCAACAGACATGACCCGCTGTATTCACTGTACGCGTTGTGTCCGCTTTGGGCAGGAAGTTGCTGGAATACAGGAACTGGGAACGACAGGCCGCAGTGAGGACATGGAGATAGGGACTTATATTGAGCGCAGCATTGACCATGAACTTTCAGGCAACATCATTGATCTCTGTCCGGTGGGTGCCCTTAACAATAAGCCTTATCGTTATAGTGCTAGAGCTTGGGAAATGCTCGCAAAGCCCCTTGTTTCACCGCACGATTGTGCTGGTTCCAACCTATTTGGCCACGTATTACGAGGCAGGCTGAAGCGCGTCGCACCCCGAGACAACGAATCTATTAATGAGACGTGGATCGCTGACCGTGATCGTTTCAGTTACGAAGGCATTTATGCGGATGATCGTCTTACTGCTCCTATGCTCAAGGTCAAGGGGGACTGGTTGGAGGTTTCATGGTCACGTGCAATCAGTGAGGCAGGGGATGTTCTACGTACCAGTGTCGGGGATGATGGAAATAGGCTTGGCGTGCTTGTTTCCCCCAGTTCGACCGTTGAAGAAATGTATCTCTTAAATAGGATTACACGTCATATCGGCAGCAATAATATAGATCATCGATTACGAGTGAGGGATTTTCGAGACCAGGGTGCTGACCCTCTATGGCCAGCATTGGGTATGCCGATAGCTGCTCTTGAGGAACTCGATGGTGTATTGATTGTGGGTTCTAATTTGCGTAGGGAAGTCCCCATCGTAGCGCATCGAATTCGTAAAGCTGCCATTCAAGGCGCGGCAGTTGGGTTCGTAAATCCGAGCGCTTACGAATACCATTTTCCATGCGCCGCTTACGTGGAGGCACCGGTCCAGTTGCTATCACAATCGCTCGCCTCGGTTTTGGTGGCTGCCATTGAGATGGACGGGGGTAAAGCGTCGGAAGCCGTTCGCTTGGGTATTGATATTTCCAGAATAGATGAATCTCACCGCGTCGCCGCACAGGTGCTATTGGGTAAGAAACAAGCATTGTTGCTGCTGGGACAAATGACATTGCGTCATCCTCGCTTTGCTGACGTTCGAGCTATTGCAGCAGCTCTCTGCGAAGTGACTGGCGCGAAGCTAGGGTATTTGCCAGAAGGGGCAAACGCGGCTGGTGGGGCATTGTCTGGTGTTCTTCCTCACCGTGGACCGGGCGGTCAGGCAGTTAAGACAATCGGCTTGAACGCTAGTGAAATGCTTGCTGATCCCAGACAGGCCTATCTTTTGTATGGGCTAGAGCCTGAGCACGATTTCTCAAACGCTACTCTGGTAGCGCAGGCGCTCACAGCAGCTGACACTGTCGTGTGTTTTAGTTCATACATAACTGATGCCTTACTTGAGCATGCCGACGTGCTGCTGCCCGTTGCTACTTTTGCTGAGACAGCTGGGACATTCATTAATGTAGAGGGCATCTGGCAAAGCTTTGATGCGGCTGCGAAGGTTTTAGGGAATGCCCGCGAAGGCTGGCGTGTATTACGTGTCTTGGGGAATGAGCTGGATCTGCCAGCGTGCGAGTATCGCACGCCGGCAGATATTTGTGACGCATTAGTCGCTGAACTAGGTAATCAAGATTTGGACACGTCCTACAAGGGGAAATTTAAGCCCACGCTTGAGAAAGAAGACATTGATATTTCAGCGTTGGATGTACCGATGTATGCGATCGACGCGATCGTTCGCCGCGGTAGCGCACTTCAAGAGACGGCCACAGCGCGTGAGAGCAAATCGGTATGACTACGGTCCTAGTGCAACTAGACCGCCTATTAGGTTTTTTCGGATTGCCGGATCTTATTCACTACACGTTATTTAATGGTATTAAAATAGTCATTGTTCTATTGCCGCTCATTATAACGGTTGCTTATTTCACCTATGCTGAGCGAAAAATTATCGGTTTTATGCAAAACCGACTGGGCCCCAATAGAGTTGGCTGGCGAGGACTTCTTCAACCTTTTGCTGATGTCATCAAAATGTTATTGAAGGAGGTTTTGGTTCCTAGTAATTCCAATCGATTTTTATTTTTGTTGGCACCAGTTCTTTCGTTAACAACGGCACTCGCTGCATGGGCGGTAGTACCCTTTGATAATGAGTTTGTGATTGCCGATATCGATGCTGGACTACTGTATATTCTGGCTGTTACATCTTTGGGGGTCTATGGAGTCATTCTTGCGGGCTGGGCCTCAAATTCAAAGTATGCATTTCTTGGAGCCATGCGTTCTGCTGCACAGATCGTTGCTTATGAGATAGCCATGGGTTTTGCATTGGTAGGTGTATTGATGGCTGGTGGTAGTTTGAATCTTGGCAACATCGTTGAGGCACAAGCAGGGACCAGTGTTCTGAATTGGTTTGTCTGGCCACTATTCCCCTTATTTCTTGTGTACTTTATTTCCGGTGTTGCTGAAACAAATAGGGCGCCATTTGACGTTGCGGAAGGAGAGTCTGAAATTGTTGCGGGGTTTCACGTCGAATATTCTGGAATTGCGTTTGGCCTGTTTTTTCTGGGCGAGTATGCCAACATGATTTTAATTACTGCGCTTACTACGCTGTTCTTTTTTGGGGGATGGCTGTCACCCTTTGCGGAAGTAAGTGCACTTGAGGGGAGTTTTTTATCAGAGCCAAGTTTTGCTTGGTTGGCGCTGAAGATGAGTTTCTTTATGTTTTGTTTTCTTTGGTTCCGAGCCACTTTCCCCCGTTACCGATACGATCAGATCATGCGTTTAGGTTGGAAAGTATTCATCCCAATTACGATCGCATGGATCGTGGTCGAGGGCATTATGGTTGTTACAAAGGTAGGTCCTTGGGCGGTCTGAGGAAGCGATAGATGATAAAGAATCTTGTAAAAACATTTTTGCTAACAGAGTTGGGTAAAGGTCTGCGATTGACGCTTAAGAATCTCTTTGTCAAGAAAATAACGGTTCAGTATCCAGAGGAGAAGGCTCCACAGTCACCACGATTTCGTGGCCTCCATGCTTTGAGGCGTTATCCAAGTGGTGAGGAGCGCTGCATTGCTTGCAAATTATGTGAAGCTGTCTGTCCGGCACTTGCGATTACTATCGAGTCCGACGTGGACAAGGACGGTACTCGTCGGACATCTCGCTACGATATTGATCTTTTTAAGTGTATTTACTGCGGTTTCTGTGAAGAAGCTTGTCCGGTTGATGCAATCGTTGAGACACGTATACATGAGTACCACATGGAAACTCGCGGCGAAAACATCATGAGCAAAGATAAGCTTCTAGCGGTCGGAGATAAATACGAAGCAATGATTGCAGCAGACAAAGCCGCAGATGCTCCTTATCGTTAAACTAAAGTATACGTGCAAAGAAGATAACCGTTGATTACGTCGTTTCTGTTCTACGCTTTTTCGCTGATTTTAGTGCTGGCAGCGCTCGGCGTAATTACAAGTCGTAACCCAGTACATTCTGCGTTATTTCTAGTGCTATCGTTTGTGCAGAGCGCATTATTGTGGCTGCTCTTAGAGGCTGAATTTTTAGCTGTTGTGTTGATTCTTGTCTACGTTGGGGCAGTTATGGTGCTGTTCCTGTTCGTCGTAATGATGCTCGATATCAATGTGGAAGAGGTTAAGGAGGGGTTTACACGTTATCTGCCGATTGGCGTCCTGGTTGCCATGATCGTTGTAGCGGAAATTGTGCACATCATTTTGTATCGGGGACGAGATATTTTTTCTGTTGCGCTTCCCGAACCTTACCCGGAAACGTACAGCAATACTCAGGCACTTGGTGGGTTGCTCTATACGGAACATGTTTATGCTTTTGAGCTTGCTGCGGTCATTCTCTTATTGGCGATTGTTGCAGCAATTTCGCTGACCATGCGTCAGCGACCAGGTCTCAAGATACAGAGCATTTCGAAACAAGTTGCTGTGAAACGTGAGGATCGGGTCCGGCTTGTAAAAGTAGAGCCAAGTGAGGACCTCTGAGGTGCTGGGCCAATGATCGTTACAGTAACGCACTATTTAGTCTTAGCCGCCGTTCTTTTCAGTCTGAGTGTCGCGGGAATCTTCATCAATAGAAAGAACGTTATTTTGCTATTGATGTGCATAGAGTTGATGTTATTGGCGGTGAACTTTAATTTCATCACCTTTTCGAGAATGTTGGGAGATGAACTCGGACAAATCTTTGTGTTCTTTATCCTGACAGTAGCCGCTGCAGAAGCAGCTATTGGGTTAGCAATTCTTGTCGTGCTATTCAGGACTCGGCAGAGCATTAATGTCGAAGAGTTGGATTCGTTGAAGGGCTAAACGTGGAAGGAATTTACCTCGCTATTGTATTAGCACCCTTGCTCGCTGCCATTACTGTAGGGCTTTTCGGTAAGCAAGTGGGTCGTGCGGGCGCACACTGGATCACTATTCTTGGGGTGGGTATTTCATTCGCCCTATCTCTGTTTGTTTTGAAAGGCATCATTTTTGATGGCGTACCTGTTTTCAACGAAACCGTCTATAGGTGGGCAACAGTCGGTAACCTCAGTATGGAGATTGGGTTTCTAATTGACCATCTGACAGCGTTGATGATTGCCGTCGTCACATTCGTCTCTTTGGCTGTGCATATCTACACAATTGGCTATATGCACGATGATGACGGTTATCAGAGATTTTTTAGTTATATCTCGTTATTTACTTTCGCAATGTTGATGCTAGTGATGTCCAACAATTTTCTTCAGCTATTTTTTGGTTGGGAAGCGGTTGGTGTGGTGTCGTATCTTCTTATTGGGTTTTGGTTCAAGAGAGAGACAGCGATTTTTGCGAATATGAAGGCATTTCTTGTTAACCGGGTCGGCGATTTTGGTTTTCTGCTGGGTATTGCAACAATTCTGATGTTTACGGGATCCTTAGACTACTATCAAGTTTTTGCTCTAGCAGAAAATCTTAGTAGGGAAACCATCCAAATTTTTTCTGCAACCGAGTGGTCGGTTCTCAGCCTCGCATGTATTTGTCTATTTGTTGGGGCCATGGGCAAGTCGGCGCAGATGCCACTACATGTATGGCTTCCTGATTCGATGGAAGGCCCAACTCCCATTTCAGCGCTCATTCATGCTGCGACCATGGTGACGGCAGGGATCTTCATGGTGGCTAGAATGTCCCCCCTGTTTGAGTATTCCCAGACAGCTTTGAGCGTAGTTTTAGTTATAGGCGCGACGACTGCGATCCTCACCGGATTGCTGGGCATCGTTCAGCAGGATATCAAGCGAGTGGTGGCGTATTCAACGCTTTCACAACTCGGCTATATGACTGTAGCCTTGGGGGCGTCAGCCTACGCGGCTGGTATTTTCCACCTTATGACTCATGCATTCTTTAAGGCGCTGCTCTTTCTTGCGGCGGGGTCCGTCATTATTGCGCTCCACCACGAACAGGATATTCGCAAGATGGGGGGGTTAAAAAAATATATGCCAATCACGTATTGGACAGCACTGATAGGAACTTTGGCATTAGTTGGGTTTCCAGGTTTTTCCGGATTTTTCTCTAAAGACGCGTTGATTGAGGTGGTTCATCTGTCTACCACGCCGGGCGCTTATTACGCATATTGGTGTGTATTACTAGGGGTATTTGTGACGGCGCTCTACAGTTTTAGGATGTTTTTCGTTGTTTTTCATGGTGAGGAGCGTATAGACCCTCATGCGAAGAAGACTCTCAAGGAATCACCAGCCGTTATTACAGTTCCGCTGATCATGCTGGCTATACCATCCGTTGTAATTGGCTGGTTCACCATTGGTCCTGTGCTTTTCGGAGAATTCTTCATCGACTCGATATTTGTTTTGCATGATCCAGGAGTTGTGGCACAACTCGGGCAAGAATTCCATGGTCCACTGTTATTTATCGCGCATGCAGCGACCAGCTCTATTGCTCTGTATCTAGCGCTTGCCGGGACGCTAACTGCATGGTTTTTGTACTTAAAACGGCCAGACCTGCCAGGGCGTCTCCAGAAACGCTTTGCGCTGCTTTACGAAGTGTTGGATAACAAATATTACTTTGATTGGTTTAATGAAATCGTCATTTCAAAAAATATCCGTTTATTAGCGAGATCATTCTGGCGGATAGGAGATGAAGTTTTGATTGACGGGATTATGGTGAATGGTACAGCACAGACCATTGGATTCTTTTCTAGACTCATTAGGACGTTTCAATCTGGTTACCTCTATCACTATGCTTTTGCCATGATTATCGGTTTGGCAGTGATTTTAGGCTGGCTGGTTTTTGGCTACTGATTCTGTGGCGAATATTCCAACTCTTAGCATTCTTATTTGGTTTCCCATAATAGCGGGAATCTTGATTCTTGCTCTGGGTTCAACGGAGAAAGGTGTTCGTCTCAGTAAAATTATTGCGCTTGTAGCATCTACCACGACATTCATCTTGAGTCTCCAACTCTACAGTGGCTTTGATATTGATACGTCTAATATGCAATTTGTCGAGCGATTTTCGTGGATTACACGTTTTGATGCGTACTACCACGTGGGGCTGGATGGTATCTCGTTACCCTTGGTTCTACTTACTACATTTCTAACCCCGCTCGTCGTTATTGCCGGGTGGGAAGTTATCGAACTGCGCCCATCCCAATATTTTGCAGCGTTTTTGTTTCTTGAAGGGATGATGATCGGCGTTTTTTCTTCACTTGATGGGCTCCTTTTCTATGTTTTCTGGGAAGCCATGCTGATACCGATGTTTATCATCATCGGGGTGTGGGGAGGCGAGAGGCGGATTTACGCCACGGTGAAGTTCTTTCTCTACACGTTTCTCGGATCTGTATTCATGTTGGTCGCACTTATCTACATGTACCTGCAGGCCGGAACTTACTCAATCACGAGTTTCCATGAATTGCCTTTGAACATGCGTGAACAGATCTTAATCTTTTTCGCGTTCCTATTGGCCTTCGCCGTAAAGGTGCCAATGTGGCCAGTGCATACTTGGCTGCCAGACGCGCATGTTGAAGCACCGACGGGGGGATCAGTAATTCTAGCTGCCGTCTTGCTGAAGATGGGTGGTTACGGGTTTATTCGCTTCAGCTTGCCGATCACCCCTGATGCAAGCCAGTACCTTGCAGGTTTGATGATTAGCTTGTCGTTAATTGCAATTATCTACATTTCTTTTGTGGCGTTGGCTCAGAAGGATATGAAGAAACTTATTGCGTACTCATCTATTGCGCATATGGGGTTTGTGACGTTGGGGTTTTTTGTCATATTCGTGATTGCCACGAATGGCACGGGAGGTGAGGGTGCGCGTCTTGCGCTACAGGGCGGCATGGTGCAAATGATTTCCCATGGCTTGATTTCTGGAGCACTTTTCCTTTGCGTCGGTGTGATGTATGACCGCCTACATAGTCGGCAGATTGATGCTTATGGCGGTTTAGCTAATACGATGCCCAAGTTTGCTGCGTTGATGGTTTTTTTCGCATTAGCAAATGCAGGCCTCCCAGGGACTTCTGGTTTTGTAGGAGAATTTTTGGTTATTCTGGGTAGTTTTCAAGCTAGTATCTGGCTTGCTTTCCTAGCTGCAACGACATTAATTCTTGGTGCGGCGTACACGCTTTGGCTCGTGAAACGAGTTGTTTTTGGTGAGGTTGGTAATGAGGGTGTCGCATCTCTTCAGGACGTTGGATCAAGAGAGTATTTCATGTTGGTGGTCCTTGCGATTGTGGTTCTGCTTTTGGGGGTCTGGCCAGCTCCGTTGATGGAGTTGATGGAGCAAACGCTGGGACACTTGCTCGGACATGTATCGCAATCAAAATTATGAGCACAGAGAATTTTTATGCTTGATTTGACGCCGGCGGCAGCAGAAATATTTTTAACCCTGGCAATCTGCGTGGTGCTGATCGTTGATGTCTTTCTAAAGAAGGAACAGAGACTTGTAACCTTCTATTTGGCAATACTCTCTGTAATTGGCACCGCGGTGTGTTCAGTTTATTTTGGCGTGGACGAGACTACTATAGCCCTCAATGGTGCTTTTATCGGAGACCAGGCTGGCAATGTATTGAAGTTATTTTCATATCTGGTTATTGCGGTCGTATTTTTGTATTCGCGGGACTATTTACTGAGTGCGGAGTTATTCAGAGGCGAATTTTTTGTTCTTAGTTTATTTGGGTTGCTTGGGGTCATGGTGATGATCTCCGCTCACAATCTTCTTATCCTATATCTTGGTTTGGAACTATTATCTCTTTCACTCTATGCCCTGGTAGCTTTTGATCGTGATTCGGGGGTCGCAGCGGAATCCGCCATGAAGTATTTTGTCCTAGGCGCGATCGCTTCAGGCACTCTTCTTTATGGCATCTCAATTCTATATGGGGTGACCGGGACAATTCATATTGATGAGCTCGCTGAGTATTTTTCGCTCTCAGGTGGTACAAACGTACCGGCTTTGTTGGGACTTGCGTTTGTCATAGTCGGAGTTGCCTTTAAGTTTGGTGCGGTACCGTTTCATATGTGGCTGCCTGATGTTTATCAGGGTGCACCAGCTCCGGTGACACTTTTTGTTGCTACAGCGCCCAAGCTTGCAGCATTTGCATTGGCTTGGCGGTTTTTGATTGAAGGTTTAGGCGGTCTTCACGGTAGTTGGCAGGACATGGTAGTTGTACTGTCAGTCTTGTCTTTAGCGGTCGGGAATGTAGTGGCGATTGCACAAACAAATCTAAAACGGATGCTCGCTTATTCAACTATTTCGCACGTGGGCTTTATTCTAATGGGCTTCATTGCTGGAACAGAGGACGGTATTCGTGCTGCCATGTTCTACACTTTGACCTACGTACTCATGGCCGCTGCTGCCTTCGGTATGATTATTGCCCTAAGTCGCAAGGGGTACGAGGCAGAGCATCTTGAGGATTTCAAGGGGCTAAATGCCAGAAGCCCTTGGTTTGCAGCCATGATGCTAATGGTTATGTTCAGCATGGCGGGGGTGCCACCTTTCGTGGGTTTCTACGCTAAGTTGGCAGTACTTAGTAGCGTCTTAGATGCGGGCCTGGTGTGGTTAGCTGTCTTTGGGGTTATTTTTGCAGTGATCGGTGCGTTCTATTACATCCGCATAGTCTGGTATATGTATTTCATCGAACCCAAAGATACGCAGGAACTAGAAGTGGCAAATGATTTTCAATTCATACTCAGCGCCAATGCTCTAGCATTGCTTTTATTGGGTCTTTTTCCAGGATACTTGTTAGATCTTTGTGCCAGTGTGCTCTAGTAGAGCAGGAACCTTTATGAGACTTGCTTGCAGAGCCTTTAGGCCGCTTGTATGATCCCGGGCACTCGATTGCGGGGTGGAGCAGTCAGGCAGCTCGTCGGGCTCATAACCCGAAGGTCGTAGGTTCGAATCCTACCCCCGCTACCATTTTTTCAAATGGCTTACCCCACTTCATGCATAAAGGGGAAATGCAAATGCGTAACCTGAATCGTCCACTTTTGGCTGCATTAATGCTGTATTTGTCGGGACCATCATTCGCACAGGGCTGGTTTGAGTACATCAATCAGGCTGATCGCTTCAGTGTGAATTTTCCAGCTGAACCTGAAGTGCGGGAGTTTACTTACAACTCGGAGTATGAATTCCCTTTCCCTGCGCGCATCTACTCAGTGCAAAATAGTGAGCATGACTACTCTGTAACCGTTGTTGACTTCACAGATGCCTTTCAAATTCATGCAGAGGCTGATAGGCCCGAGGCAGCAACTGGTCCGACCAACTGGTTGTATGACCAGAGAGCATCCGTTGCTCGTGCAGCTAGAGAATTCCGCCAAAGAGGTGGTGAGGTGACTTACGATGCCTGGTCACACATGGATCGCGTGGAAGGGCATCAAATCCAGATGATCAATAGTGATGGATCCAGAACATACGCTGGGATCTATCTAAATGGCAATGCAAACCGTCTTTACGTGTTGGAGGCGATAGCGGCTTCAGGGGCAACGCCACCTATACTTTTTCAGCAATCTATAAGATTCCTCGACGAGGGGGGAGAAAGGATTCGTTATCTGCTATCAACAAACGGTTGTGCCGTAGATCCTAATGATCCTGCCATAGGGGAGCTCTCGGTACGATAGAAGCCCGTTCCTGGTAGGAAAATCTTTGAGCTAGTTAGTGAGGGCAGCACCCTAAGCAATCGCTAGAGGGTGGTACATCTGTGTTTTTTGCCGCGCTAGGGTACTAACATCCGAATCATTCCATCCTGACGCGATGTGATAAAAATTTCGCCATCTTGGGTGCGGCTCAGATGCATGTCCGCGCGCAGCGCTTGCGCACCGTTGGTGCGTTCGATCAGTTCGCGAAAACTGACGAATACACGATTGCCGCTTGCATCAAGCGTATAGAGCTGTATCTCCTCGACGGGCGCTACCGTGCGGGGAACGCCGTCATCCGCGGCTTTCAGTGCGACGAGGTCTGCAGCGAATAATCGCCCCCTCTGAAGGTCGCCGAAGACGAACTTGCCGCGCAGCGCATCGATACGCCCGTGATAAGCAAAGCCCCCGCTGATCGCCCGTCCGTCATTGTGGTCATAGATCGCCACGGGATAGAGGTATTCGTCTTTGGTTTGCCCGCTCAACACATCCTCCGGTAGCTCGAACAACTGATTCAGGGCGCCACCGGGACGGATCATGCCATTCTCCCAATACCCTTCACGGGGCATCCAGCCGTAGTTGCCGCCCTCGTGAACGATATTGACTTCCTCGATGTGGTTCATGCCAATGTCCGTTGCGAACATCGTTCCGTCGGTCAGGTCCCACGAAATCCGGTGCGCATTACGAAATCCATAGGCATAGATCTCGCCCAGTGTATCGGGATTGTCATCGCCTGCGAATGGGTTGATCTCCGGAATCGTGTAATTCCCGAGTCCCTTAGTGCCGTTCGTCTCTGTGGGGCTGCGCGGGTCGATTCGCAGAATAGCGGTGACGACTGAGTCAAGGCGCTGTGTCTGGATGGGATTCTCAGAGTTCGGTCCGCCGCCGTTGCTGAAACCGAGATCGCTGCCGCTCGTATACAGCAACCCGTAGTCTGAATCTCCCGGCTTGGCCGTGGGATTGAAACCCACGTAACCGAAGGGGTGTGACATATTTCTAGTCACATGGGCAACGCGCAGCAACTCGCGCCTCGTACCATCGAATATATTCGCCACAGGATCGTTTGCGTGCCACTCGGTAATGACGTTGTGATGCGTGACGTCCGTATTACTGTATCCAGGCGGGATGAAGTCAGGCGGGCCGGAGTTTGTGAACGCACGCTCCCCATGCACCGTGTAGAACAGTCCGTTCTGGGTGAATTCCGGATGGAAACTAAAACCAATAAAACCGCTCTCGAGGCGATTGTAGACCGTGAGTGGGAACAGGGAGCCGAAATTCAGGTAGATCGAAGGTTCCGCGTCGTCACGCAGCAGATATAGGAAACCGCGTGAGTCATTAGCGAAGCGGCGGCCATCCGGCGCGTCGCGCACGAAACTGACACGAGCCCACCCAGCCGGGTTCACGTCCTGATCAGGGTGGAGGCGTCCGAGGGTCTCCGGAAGCCGAACGACGTCGCGAATCTGCACCATCAAACCTCGTTTTTCTATCGAGGCGGGCAGAGGATTAGCGGTGATTTGAGCGCTAACGATATGTGCTTGGGAAAACGCGATCAAAATGATTATGAAAAGTGAGGTTCGTATGCGCATAACGAGCTCTCCTGTTACTGCTATCTCTAACACGCTTATACCAGATTCGCGGGTATCTAGCGTCATAGCCAAGCCAAGAATCGACAACTCGACGCTCTGGTTTGGCTCAATTAATTAGAGTGAAGAAAAAATCAGAAACGGAGCAAATAGCTCAACTTCACAACTCCTTCCGAGGAAGTCGAATGAAATGAGTTAAATGAACGATTTTCAATTTCCTGGCCCAGATTATGATTTATTACTATGAAAGCTTCCCTGCCAGCTTCCGGAATCCAGTGCAGGCGGCTATCAATGCCTATCGTGTCTGACACATTGTCATATTGAACTAGATTGACCCATGAAAGAGTGCTGGAGAATGAGATACCAGTCTCAAACCGAATTAATCGTGTTGTAAAATCACCTTGGGGGAGTTCAATGTCATTGTACTCATAGCCCACACTGCCTCGAAAATGAGGCGAAGGCCTCCAGGTGAGTTCCCCTTCGAGTACCAGTTGTTCACCCTCAAAGAAATCGCCGGTTTCGTACGCAAAAGCGGCAGAAATTCTTCGGTGTTGACCACTTTCAAGCTGAAACCCGTAAGAATCATAAGAGTAAACACCGGGAGGGAGAATCACGTCATCAGAGATCTCGAAATCCTCGACCAGCGCTTCTGTAGTTTTCGTATAGTGGAAATTCAGTTCTTCGTTGGCGTTATTTTCAAGTTCTGCCACGCGCACTCTGGTGACTTCCGTTTGTATGCCACCTCCTAGCAGGTCAATGCGTTGCGTGTCTATACCGCTAGAAATGGAGCGTAAAAAGCTATTTTGAAATCGGTGGTTATAGCCAACTGCTAAAGTTGAATCTCGAATGCCACCGTTATTTATGAACCCGAGGGCAGGTTTGAAGTTCTCCTCGAGTTGCTTCATCCCTAATTCTCCTCGCCAGCCCAGCCTACTTGGCATTCGCGCTCCGAATCCAAAGGCCGCATCATCTGTTTCCAAGCCTTCGGTATCACTTTGTTGATACCACGCCTCGCCTTCAAGTGTTCGTCCCCCCGGTAGCCGCGTATTTAGATAGGTAAAATCAACTCCTGCGACGGAGTTGCCTAGGTTCGATCGCGGGTCACCGTTGGTGAATATCATGCCAACGCTCGATTCGGCTAGGACATTAGCCGATGCTCGCCCAACGAATATATCAGTTGCCTCTACATCGCCGGATTCAGCTTGGTGGATAGCGAGGGTGCCGACATTCCAGCGGCCGATTCGTCCGGTTAGCTTGCCACCGACATCAAGATCTACGGGTTGACCTGAACCACTGAGACCGATTCGGCGTGAGAAGAACGGGCGTCCATTATGACGAGACGTACGTGACGCAGCTAAGTTGCCAAGGCTCGGATCTCCCCCGCGACCTCCGACTCTGCCAAAGGCAAATATGTCAGCATCTTTTAGGAAGAATTCTCGTTTTTCAGGGAAGAACAAGCTGAAACGGGTCAAGTTTACCTGTCTGTCATCTACTTCCGTCGCTGAGAAATCAGTATTGAGTGTGAGCGAGCCATTCAGAAGGGGAGTAATCTTATAAAAGAGATCCAGGGAGGGTTCAAAGCTGGATGTTGTCTCGGCAGTTTGGAAGTCCTTCCTGTCACCTAGACTCATTGAGGGGCGAATGTCGAGGCCACTGCCCTCTGTCAGACCACCAATGCCCGTCATGAGCCCGGAGATGCTCGGATCTTGCTCCCGGTTACGTGAGACCCAGCCTATACGCTCATTCTTTCGCGAAATTCCTCTATTGAAGTTTATTCCCCATTGATCATTGTCTGGGTCAAAGGACAGAGTTTTAAGGGGGATGGCTAGTTCTGCTACCCATCCCTCGGCATCTCGAGTGGATTCTCCATGCCAGATACCTGCCCAATCGCGTTGTGAACTGGTCACGTTTTGGTACTGGCTTTCGGCCCTGACGCTATTGGGATTGAGCTGGAACTCAAACCCGGTGCGCTGATCATTGAGTGGGTCAATAATTACCGTGAAGGTGTCTTCCGTCCATAGGACCTCCCCTTGTCTCATTACATGTGCGGTAACCTGGTCCGGTTCGCTATCCCACAGTTTTGCACCGACATACAGGGCATCTTCATCGTACAAGAGATAGACCTGCGTGCGTTCCGTGGGAGAGGCGAACTCGTTGGGCTCGATTTGATGAAAATCCTCCACCACGGCTGCCTGTGACCAGATTGCGTCATCCAAGAGCCCATCAATATTGGGGCCTTGCTCAACCTGTTGAATTTGAACAGTTTTGCGTTCTGCAGCACCAGCAACGGGTACATCACTTTGACTCACTGATGTAGATCTTGCATCTGCCTCAAGGGTTTCAATTCCAATGGGGCTAGCGGAAGTCACCGAAGCGGGACTGGCGCCGGGCGTAATGGTCGGTTCAACGCTTACTGTCGAAGTTGAGGAACTCCGAGTAGTGTCTGGTAATACTATCTCAGCAGTTTGATCTGGCTCGCTCAGGATCCAGGGTTGGGTAAACCCGTTCGAGGTTAAAAGCTCTGCAA
>JAZAGZ010000040.1:0-14183 GCA_036231525.1 Pseudomonadota bacterium
GGCAGACGAGCAGTTTGTCAGTTTCTCTATTGCCAGCGACGTAAGTTATAGCGATGTCTCATGGTCCTCGTCCTCAAATGTACCGTCGGACCAGCTTGAGGTCTTATACGATGCCTACCGTGGAACCGGTATCACCATGGCCAGACTTTTAGCGGATCTGCATAGTGGCAGGCTTTTTACTCGTGCTGGTCCTATATTCATTGATATTGTTGGTCTGATGCTAATTGTCCTTAGTGTGCTTGGGACGATTCTCTGGCTTCGGGGGAGACCACGGCGGCACAGGACTGACCTGCGCTAGTTTTTATACATCTGTGCAAGCAAGACACGCTGGCGGATGCTTGCTATTCTTTCCTCGGATTTCGGGGAAATACATATGGAAAATAAACTGACGAGACGGGAGTTACTGGAAGCCTCTCTGTTGCTAACCGGATTTGGTGTCAGTGTTCCCGGGTTATCACCGCGGGCACAGACGGTCGTTGAAAATCTGGTTGAGTTTCAGCGAGTGGTTGCAGCTAATCGAATTCTTGCTAACGAAGGCGTAGTCGACGCATTTGGGCATGTCAGTGTGCGTGATCCAAGAAACCCAGGGCGTTACGTGATGTCGCATTCTCGGAGCCCTTCATTAGTAGAGCTTGAGGATCTTTTGGAGTTCGAAGCAGATGGTTCCAAGGTTAACCCCGACGATCCTAGGCGCCCCTATGGCGAGAGAGTGATTCATGGCGCGATATATGAGGCGCGTCCTGATGTGAATGCAGTGGTACATCATCATTCCTATGCTGTCGTTCCTTTTAGTGTTTCTACGATACCGTTGCGACCAATTGTGCACGTTGCATCTGTCATTGGCAGTGAGATCCCCGTCTGGGACATGCGCGACAATTTTGGTGATACCGATATGCTGGTGCGGAACATGGAGATGAGTCGCGAGCTTGCTCAGGTTTTAGGGGACAATACTTGTTTGCTGATTCGCGGCCACGGTGCTGTGGTAGCAGGAGCAACGATTAAGCAGGCGGTGATGATTGCTGTGTATCTTCAGGTTAATGCTGAACTTGTTTCGCAGGCGCTCGCGATGGGGGAACCGGAGTATTTGTCGCCACGGGAGATCGAGCAGTCTTCCGCAACTCAATTTTCGCCGCTTGGGCTAGACAGGGCTTGGGAATATTATTGTATTCGAGCCGGTGTCGATCCGATCTGAATTGCAATAACTTTGCGAAGGCGGAACGGTTTAAATATCTATGTGTTGTTATGTGTTCGGCAACCTGGTCATCGTTAGGATAACTTTATGATCGTTCGTTTATTAGTTGCCATATTTGGAGCTGCTGCTATTACGATCGGCTTATTTTTATTCATGAATGATGTGGCGAATCGATTCGTACTCAGAGATCCCACCCAATATTTTGCCATTGCAGACTTTATCCGAGCGCCCGATCGAGGGCGTCAGTTACCCGAGGTACCAGTTATTCCAGAAGCCACGCCCGATCGACCGCAGCTCGAGTTTGATGAGGAAGAGCTACTGTCGGCGGAACCAGTTCCTGTCGTGCCCGAGATGGAAGGAATTGTGCCGACAGAGGATCAATTGCCCCTATTGAGGGAAACTGAGAACCTTTAACTTAATAGGTAGCCGTCATCATCAAGCTCCAGACCGGTTTGTCTGGCGAGTTTCAACACTCTTGGTGACCAAGTTACGCGGCCAGCATCTGTGGCACCGTGCACTGCCATCATATAAGCATACCCATTGCCAATATTACGAAAGCCACGCATTACCCCAGCTGGTACGGAGACCATATCCATAGTAGCCATTTCGATTTCCTGATCGCCCTTATCGCCCCAGTAGAGCGCCCAGCGTCCGGTCATGGCGTAAAAGACTTCGACTGTCTGATGGGAATGGAGAGCGGCTCCTTTACCAGGGTCAGCACCAATATATGTTACGTTAAATCCGTCTACGGCCGTTATTGCAACTTCGAGTATTGAATCTTCTGTCACTCCTTCGCCGATAACATTGAAGATTTCTCTTTCATGCCCAGGAATGCGGGTATCAACGAAAGCTTCTTTGCTGGCTTTAAGTCCTTTAAAGCGCGCTGTACGTGACAGCATTTCTTCCATAGATATTTTTTGTGTTGCCATTCCCGATACTCCTGAAATTTTTGGTTACACACCGTTCAGTAGTGTGGTATCAGAGCTAGATTTTACTTGACTCAGTGGTATTCGTTCGAAACGGGGGTGCGAATCTGCTGGGAGTGTGGGAATATGCCGCCGCTGTTGGAGCACTAACCCCATACTCTGCTAAAAGGAAAATTAGGCCTCTTGTCGACATCAGCTCTCTCGAATCGAAATTTTGCTATTTATTTCTCTGGCACGCTGATAGTCCTTCATGGTTTGTGGATTTATCGATTGACGGTTAGCTGGCTGGCTTGGGAGTTGACACACTCGGTCTTTCTCGTTGGCGTCGTTTCGTTTTGTCAATTTGCCCCAGGCATCGTACTTGGCCCTCTTTTTGGTGTTGCGGCGGACCGCTACGATTTAGTCCGAACAGCTATGTTTATTCATAGCGGTATGATGATTCTCTCGCTGGTATTGGCAGTCATAACCGGTTTAGACCAACTTACTATTGAGATTTTAGCGGGGTTCGCGGTACTCCAGGGTGTTATGGGTGGCGCATATACTCCGACGAGGCTGTCTTTAATCACACAACTGGTACCGCGGGAGCTTTTTGCAAGTGCAACCGGTTATCTTGCTGTGGCATTTAATCTCTCACGGTTTATGGGGCCGGCGTTGGCAGGACTTGTTATCACTTTGTTAGGCGCGGCTTGGTCATTTGGGATATTTGCATGTTTGATTATTCCCGCAATTGTCAGTCTGATTATTGTGGAAATTTTGCCGCGAAAGACGCGAGAGAGGCCGGATGCACATGTGTTGGGCGATCTTCGAGATGGACTGCAATATACGTTAAGCCATCCGATGATTCGTTGGTTATTGGTTCTGGTTGCGACTAATGGAGTTTTGGCTCGTGGAGTGCTGGAATTATTGCCTGCGGTTACTGAGATTTTATTTGGCGGAGGAAGCGCGGAATTTGCAGCACTGACTACAGCTGCTGGCGCTGGCGCAATTTTAGCCTCTATTGTTGTTACCCGGACCCAGAATTCTGAGAGATTATTACGAATCGCATCGTCAGCCGCGTTAGCCTCGAGTTGTTTGTTATTGGCGTTAGGATTGACTGAAAACTACTGGATAGGGATAAGCGTCGTGGCCGGACTCGGATGCTCCTGCACACTTTGTGGTGTTGGGGTACAGGCACTGATTCAATTGGAAGTGGACGACAATTTCCGCGGTCGTGTATTAGGACTTTGGGGCGTGTTTGCGATTGGTGCGACTGCAATCGGCGGCTTGCTACTGGGGAGCGTAGCTCGGGTTAGTAGCATCAGCACAACAGCCATTGGATCCGCCCTCATACTGGCGGTCCTTTCCGTACTACTCGGTAGCACTCTTATTCGTGGACAAGAGGTCGAAAGGTCCTCGTAGGGTTAAGGTGCCTTCGAGACCTGGTTATCCCTGCGGTAGCTTGAGATGACCGAGGCTGCCTCCAGAATTACCAGCACGCTGGTGACCAGTACGATTATATCAATCGTAACAAGCAGCCAGTTTCCTTCCTGATACCATTCAATTAGTTTTATCACTGCAGCCCACGAAGACGTGATTAGTACAAATATCATTGGTACCAGAGTGTAACGAGCAGGACGTCCCAATTTGATTAGCATGACGCTGATTACCAGCAACGTTAGTCCCGCTAGGATCTGATTAGTTGATCCAAAAAGAGGCCAGATGGTAAGAGCGCCGGATCCGGATGCACCGCCAGCGCCAAAGGCTAGTAACAGACAGGAACCGACAGCAAGTAAGGTCGCGAGAATACTATTGTTAAGCAGTGGCACTTTATAAATCTGCCCCCACTCCTGGATGATGTAGCGCTGCAAACGAACACCCGTATCCATTGTGGTCGCAGCGAATAAAACAACCATTGTTGCTAATAAGGTCGTTGATATCCCAAGCGGCAAGCCCCAGCCATTTTGGATTAACTGTGCTCCACCTTGAACAAAAACTGCGGCAATTGATTCGAATCCTTCTGCTTCTCCGTACTGACCGTAGATTTGATGCCACTCCATTTGTGTTGCAGCAAGTGCTACGCTGCTAACCGCAACAATAGTGATTAACGCTAATGAACCTTCACCGATCGCGGCGAGATAGCCTATGAATCTCGAATCAGGTTCTTTATCAAGCTGTTTGGAAGTGGTGCCAGACGATACAATGCCGTGAAAACCCGATACTGCACCGCAGGCGATTGTCACGAACAGTAATGGCACCAGGGATGGGGAGTCGGCAGGGACCATGTTGTTGAAAGCAGGGGCAGATATCTCTGGTAGAGATAGCAATACGGCGCTGTACAGAAGAAACAAGCCGACGAACAGCTGCATTCCATTGATGAAATCACGTGGTTGCAATAACACCCACACCGGCAGCATTGAGGCAATGGCGGCATAGACAAAGAGAATAATAATCCAGTTACCATTTGCTGGCATACCGAACATTTGCTCCGGGAGTGGGATTGGTAGTTGGCTGCCAACATAGATGGAGGCATAAAGCGCTATGACTCCACATACAGTAAGCAGCGTCAAGTTAAAATTACGATGGAGCAACTGGCCAATGATCAAGGCGACCACGATAGCTGACCATGCGGGGAAAACAGCGGTAGTAGTGCTGACGAATAACCCAGCAATTATCACGCCAAATACAGCATTAACCATGAGTAAAAGCAGGAAGATCACAATCATGAATAATGCACGAGTACGTTTTCCGATGACATCTTCAGATAAAGCACCCATGGACTTGCCTTTATTTCGCGCGCTAGCCCAGATGGCACCCCAGTCGTGAATGCCGGCAAAAAATATTGTTCCGATAGTTACCCATAGAACTGCCGGCACCCAACCCCAGTAAACAGCGATAGCGGGCCCAACAATTGGTGCGGCGCCTGCGATCGAAGTGAAGTGGTGTCCCCACAAAACAAACTTATTGGTAGGGAGGTAATCGACGCCATCGTTTAGTTCGTGTGCCGGCGTTACGAAATCTGGGTCAAGCTGGAAAATTTTAGTCGCAATAAATTTTGAGTAGACAAACCAACCGAACGCCATTCCGGCGAGCCCAAGGACAAGGATGGCGACAGATTGCATAACTGGTTCCTTTCAAAAAGATGAATACAGAGCTTATCGCGTGTTGCTCAAAACCTAAAGTATCGGTCAAATTCTTTATTGATTATATTAGCGGTTTCTCAGTGGCTATGTTGTATTTTCAATATGGCAGTATGTACAGTACAGTCGCGAGAAACGGAATTAGTAGAATCATCATTGTGATTGAGTAGCCGAACATATCGCGAGCTTGAAGTCCTGTGATTGCTAGTAGAGGGACTGCCCAGAATGGATTAAAAAGATTTGTATGGGCGTCGCCAACGGCATAGGCTGCGATCGTTTGCCCATAAGGAATCCCGAGTTCAGCACTAGCAAGCATCATTGGGCCGCCGATGATTGCCCATTCACCGCCTGCTGAAGGCACAAAAATATTCAGTACCCCCCCAGTGATCCAGGCGATGACGGGAAATGTTGATGGTGTGGCGATTGAGAGAAGTGACTCAGTCATCGTATCTACAAGTCCAGTACCAGTCATGATCCCGATGATTCCAGAGTAGAACGGGAACAGCAGGATGACTCCTGCGCTTCCTTTTACGGCATCATAGAATTCCCCGAGATATTTGGATGGACTCATGAATAAGAGCAATCCAAGCATGAGAAAACCAAAGTTGAGAACATTTATATCTAGGGCGCCGAGGCCTTGTGTTAAGAATGATCGTGCAAATAGAGCAAGCCCGATTATTGCGATGATACCGCCCAGGATAGTGCTGTTATCAATCCGATCCGCGAGTGTTGGGTTTTCTGGTGCTGTATTTTTAGTACGTTTGGTTGGGGTAAGCGTTTGTTCAGAGTGATCATTCACTATATCGTCGTGGGTATGAACGTAGTGTTTTATTCCTCTGCAGTTCTTGTCCGGTGGACATAGTAGATAGAGCATGATTGATGCGTAGGTCAGTGCTAACGCAGTGAGCAGTAACGGGTAAGGGTGAAAGACCCACTCTGTTGAGGAAACTATGCGATCGATAAAACCCAGTTGCATCAACGCATTTCCCTCAGTTGCTTGCAGAAGTCCCGCGGAACTAGACAAGCCCCACCCCCAGGTTAGGCCTATTCCCATGTATCCGGCAACAGCCAATAATGGATAATGAACCGGGATATTATCTCTACTCGCACGCTTCCCCATTTCTCGGGCCAGGATCGCACCAAAAATGAGCCCGAGACCCCAGGAGATCCAACCGGTCAGCATTGCACCAATTCCTACTAGCACAACAGCCTGCCGACCGTTTTTGGGGAGGCGAACAAGGGCAAGGATCAGTTTTCTTACCCGCGGGTGATATGCAACAACGTTGGCTGTCACGAGAATTAACACCATCTGCATGCCAAACTGGAGTAGATCCCAGAAACCATCCTGCCATGACAAAGCAATCTCGGTAATAGTAGATTCTTCGAAAAACAATGCTACAACTGCCGTAACGTACGTTAGGAGAATTGCGAAGAGAAACGGGCTTGGCATCCAACGTTCTACTCTGTTAGCAATCGCCTCTCCTAGTTTTTGTATGGGTGTTAGGCTCTGTTCTTGATTTCTTTGCATGTTGTAATGCCATCCAGTAGTTTTTATTTATGGCGTCAGTGGGTTGGTGCCCAGGGCGAGACTCGAACTCGCACATCCGTAAGGACACGGCGACCTGAACGCCGCGCGTCTACCAATTCCGCCACCTGGGCACTGAGAGGAAGACGAACGAATGTACTGACTGCCCCAAAGCCTGTCAACGAGCTAGCAAATTTCTCATTCAATAGCTTTAGAGCGGTTAAGATACACACTCATGATCTTGCAACATTCTCCTATTGACTCGGGATGCCTGGGTTAATGGCACGCCCTCCTAAGCGATCGAGCCGCAATTCTCAGAGGCGTTATCAACATCCGATTCCGTCTCGTGAAGACATTACCACGACTATGGAGTCGGCGGGTCGACCACTGACGCTTGTTTCTCTAGCCGGACAGTTGGGCCTAAAGGGTGACCAAAACCGTAAGGCGCTTGAAAATCGTCTTAGGGCTATGGTTCGGAGCGGGCAGCTTCTTCGCAACCGTTCTAAGGAATACTGCCTCAGTCATCACTTAAATCTTGTGACAGGATTGATTCAGGCGCATCGGGACGGCTTTGGTTTTTTAGTTCCCGATGAGGGGGCAGAGGATATATACATTTCTTCTCGAGAGATGGCCCCACTCTGGGATGGAGACCGGGTTGCTGTTCGCGTTAGCGAGACGCATCGTGGAAGGGAAGGCCGGGTTGAGGAGGTTTTACAGCGCGCCAAGCAAGAGGTGGTTGGTCGATTAGTTAGAAAACGTGGGATTGATTCGGTTGTGTTGGAAGGTGGGGTTCAAAGCAACGTGCTTATCCCGCGTGGACAGAAAGGGGGTGCTAAAACTGGGGATATGGTGCGCGTGGAAATCGTGAAGCACCCGACATTACGCACCGATGCTATCGGTCGCGTTGCCCACGTAGTAGGGCGGTTTGATGATCCGGGTATGGACACCACTATTGCGATTCTTTCTCACAACTTGCCTTATGAATGGCCACCGGAGATAGAAGCTTATGTGGATGAGCTTCCGGCTCATGTGCCTGCCAGGGCAAAGCGTGGACGCAAGGATCTTCGTAAGCTTCCTCTTATTACCATCGACGGCGCAGATGCCAAAGATTATGACGATGCTGTTTACTGTGAGTCCAAGGGTGAAGGGTGGCGATTGATAGTAGCTATTGCCGATGTCAGCTATTACGTTAAACCGGATACTGATATCGATACTGAAGCGCGGGCCCGCGGTACCTCGGTCTACTTCCCCGATCAAGTCATCCCGATGCTGCCTGAGGCGCTATCCAACGGCCTCTGTTCGCTGAACCCACATGTGGATCGGCTTTGTCTTTGCTGTGACATGACGGTTTCTTCAACCGGTCAAGTAACACGCTCTCAGTTCTACGAAGGCGTGATGAGTTCTGCAGAACGGTTCACCTACGAAGAGACTTTTCAGCTTCTTGAGGGCAGGATACTTCGGGGCCGAAAACAGAAACTGAAATCTCAGGTGGAATCGCTTCGTGAGGTATACCAGGCTTTTGAAAAGAACCGTCGGCGCCGCGGAGCTATCGACTTCGACTTGCCCGAGACAGCTATTGAGCTCAATGATCGTGGCCAGGTAAAGAACATACGTCCCGTTGAGCGCCTGATTAGCCACAAAATTATTGAGGAGTGCATGATTGCGGCGAACGTAGAGGCTGCTAAGTATCTTCGCAAGGCTCGAATTCCGACGCTATACCGTGTGCACGAGGGCCCGGATCCAGAGAAGCTTGAAGAGTTAATGCTCTTTCTTCGGACCTTGGGGTTCAAGCTTGGCGCATCAAAGAATCTACAGAGTCGGGATCTGAGCCGGATTATTGCGAAGGCTTCTAGAGGGCCAGAGGCAGAACTTATTGAAACCATGATACTCAGGTCTATGAGCCGTGCTATCTACCAATCCAAGAATGTTGGTCATTTTGGCCTAGCTCTTCCGGTCTACGCCCATTTCACCTCTCCCATTCGCCGTTATCCCGATCTCCTGGTTCATCGTGCTATCAAGCAGCTCATTCATTGTGGAAGAGCTAAGGGGTTTCGCTATCTTATGCCTGAGATGCAACAGCTCGGAGAGCTCTGTTCACGAGCCGAGCGGCGGGCAGACGAGACTGTGTGGGATGTAGAAGAACGTCTCAAGTGTGCATTTTTGAAAGACCGGATCGGTGAAGAGTTCGAGGTTGTTATTTCGGGCATCACGCCTTTCGGATTTTTCGTGCGCATGTCTGATTTTCATATAGATGGACTTGTTCATGTCACTTCGTTACCACGAGACTCCTATCATCCAGAAGACAGTGGGACGAGCTTTTCGGGACAAAATACGGGTAATCGTTACCGATTAACTGATCGGTTGCAGGTGAAGTTAACCAATGTTGATATAGAACAGCGTAAAATTGATTTCGTGCCCGTGGAGGTAGCTGGGAATACTAAAAGCAAGAGGCGTCGCCGTGGCTAGCAAGAATTCTGGGGGGAGCTCACATCGTGTTTATGGTGTACATGCGGTGCGTGCTTTGATCAATAAGCGTCCCGAAGCGATATTGGATGCAAAAATTTTGAGAGGATCTAAAGCAGGAGCCATACCTGAACTGCTGCGAGCATTTGATTCACTCCAAGTTCCCGTCGAGTCCGTCCAGCGAGCCGATCTCGACCGAATTAGCGGTGGCGGGAGTCACCAGGGCGTCATCGTGCGCACGCGAGGCACCCAGGAAATCGACATCCGGGAGTTTGAAGAGTTAATTATCAATCGTGGCAAGTCTGTGCGCTGCTTAATGCTAGATGGCATTCAGGATCCAAGAAACTTGGGTGCATGCCTTCGCACGGCGGACGCTGCGGGAGTGGATGCTGTGGTGGTTCCTCGGCGCCGCGCTGCGGGTTTAACCCCTACCGCTCTCAAGGCCGCAACAGGCGCTGCAGAGACCGTGCCTTTGGTTCGGGTCTCGAATCTTGCCGCGACGCTGCGTTGGCTAAAAAGTGCCGGGGTCTGGATTGTGGGAGCTGATGCAGGTACGCCTCGCACTGTCTACGATGCGCGTCTGGAAACGCCTATCGTGCTTCTGATTGGTAGTGAGGGTCGAGGTTTGAGGCGTCTCACCCGCGAACTCTGTGACGAGATTGTTTCCATTCCTATGCAAGGTACGGTCGGCAGTCTTAATGTTTCCGTTGCCGCTGGCGTGCTTTTGTTTGAACTCCAGCGTCAGGTTGAGGCTCGAGCAGCGGTTAGACGCAGCAGATAATTGGAATAGAGAGGCTGCTTAAGGTTGAGTCAATACCTTTGGTGCAGTAGCATCTGCGCGCGTTAATAAAATTTACTCCTTGCCTCACTGCTTATTCAGGAGGCTTTAATCCGAGAGGAGCCTGAGTTGAGACACTATGAAGTTGTGTTTCTGGTCCATCCTGACCAGAGCGAGAATGTCCCCGCCATGATGGAGCGTTATCGATCCATGATTGAGGGAGCCAAGGGACGGGTCCATCGAGAAGAAGATTGGGGTCGGCGACAGCTCGCTCACTCCGTCAACAAGATCCACAAGGCTCACTACTTGATGCTGAACATTGAGTGTGAAAAGGAGGCCTTGGATGAGCTAGTGGGTGCTTTTCGCTTCAATGATGCGGTGTTGCGGTATCTAGTTATCAATAGAGATAAGCCGATCACAGAAACCTCACCTATGGCTAAAGCTCAAGAAGAGGAGCGTGTACGCGAGGAGGCGGCCGCTACTGCTGAGGCGGAACGTGCGAAGGCCGCGGCAAAGCGGGCAGCAGCTGAGTCTGATACAACGAAGGATTCAGGTGAAGCATCTGTTCTCAAAGACGAGGAAAGTATCCCTGAGGAGTCAAGCGACGAAGCAGAAGTTCCTGCGGAGGTTGCTCCAGCCGAAGAGCCGGTATCTGAAGAAGATGCACCTTCAGAAGCTGAAGAAAATACCGCTGAGAAATCAAGCGACGAAGCAGAAGTTCCTGAGGAGGTTGCTCCAGCCGAAGAGCTGGTATCTGAAGAAGATGCGTCTCCGGCTATCGCCGAGACGAAAGAGGAGACTTAGGTATGGCGCGCTATTTTCGACGTAAAAAATTCTGTCGCTTTACGGCAGAGGGTGTGGAAGAAATTGATTACAAGGATCTTGCAACATTGAAGCAGTACATTACGGAAACTGGCAAGATTGTTCCTAGCCGTATCACAGGCACTCGGGCGAATTATCAGCGCCAACTTGCTACAGCAATCAAACGAGCGCGTTTCCTCGCTCTGTTGCCATACACTGATCAGCACTGATCGTTAGGCTTGTGCCGTTGGGCTGGGATCATGAGAGGATTTGTTCAGTGGTTATTGGCACGACGCTACCGGTCTGTGATTCTGGCGGCCGCATTTGCTCCTGTGCCCCTTATTTCTTTCACATCAACCGCATTAATGACCTTGGAAACTTTATACCGAGGCGGCCAACAGGGGCTGATTAGCGCTGTAGTTGCGATCGGGGGAGTTTTGGGGCTTGCATGGGCATGGGGAGCTGATTCCAGTAATTTTGGCCTTGCAGGCGCCGCAATCCTTTTTTCTGGTGTGGGTCTAGGGGTTTTGCTGCGTTGGGCTGGAACGCTGGCATTAGCCTTTCAGGGCGTGGTTTTAGTATGCGCGGGGGGGGCATTATTGTCTGGTCTGTTATGGCCCGATCCGGGTGCGTTGATCGCGTCCATAGTGGAGCAAGGAATCGATTGGTTACGTTCTACGGGCGCTGCTGAAGAGCAGGTTCAAGTCGTCACCGAGGGCTGGGAGAGATTATTCATTGGTTTTCTGATACTTGGGGTATTTTTACAGTTGATGGTGCCGTTGCTACTAGGCAGTTGGTGGGCAGCGTCTTTGAATCCTCAACCACAGTTTGGTAGTCAGTTCAGAGAGTTACGGCTCGGCCGTTTTTTGGGGATACCAGGCACATTACTCATGGCGGCAAGCCTGGTTTTAGAAGGGCCAGTGATCCAGAATCTATTCCCCTTGGTTCTATTCGGGTTTTGGTTTCAGGGGATAGCTATTGTTCATGCTTGGGGTCGGGCTCGACAATGGAATTCGGCTATTGTTGCAGCTATGTATATTTTGTTATTACCGCCATTTACAGGTATGACAGTTCTTGCTTTGGCTTCGGTGGGTTTGGTGGATAACTGGGTTGATTTACGTGCCCCATTGCGCGTGAAAGCTTAATTGAAAATTTTTTGGGAGTGGTAATACATGGATATCATCTTATTGGAGAACATTGATAACGTCGGCGACATTGGCGATAAGGTGGCCGTGAAGCCTGGTTATGCCAGGAATTACTTGATTCCCCAGGGTAAGGCAACAATTGCGACGCCAGAGAATCTTGAGAAGATTGAGGCGATGCGAGCAGAACTCGAGGCTAAAGCAGAGGGGGAGCTTGAAGAGATCCAAAATCGAGCAGCAAAGATTGAAGGCCAGGTCATTAAAATTCAGGCTAACGCAGGTCCAGAGGGAAAACTTTTTGGCTCCGTGGGAACGATCGATATTGCTGATGCCTGCGAAGTTCTCGGTTTGACTGTCAAGCGTAGCGAGATCCGGTTGCCAGATGGGCCCATCCGTGTTGCTGGCGAGCATCAGGTGGAGCTGCATTTGCATGCTGATTTCAGCGTGTTTCTAACTGTAATTGTCGAAGGTGAGTTAACAGAAGTTCCGCTCGATCTACTTGAGGATGAAGCTGCAGACGAGGTTGAGGGCGTCACCGACACGCAAATAGAAGACAGTGAAGAGGAGAAGTCGGTCGAGTGATAGGGTGTGCTAAGCTCACAGAAAATTAGAACTATCTAAAAATGGCCGAAGCTTTAGCCACATCTAGGACGTCCTCTGGCGCAGAATTGCTGCGATTGCCACCACATTCGGTAGAGGCAGAACAGTCCTTGCTTGGTGGGCTGATGTTGGATCAGCGTGCTTGGGATCAGATTGCGGATGTGGTCTCAGTCGACGACTTTTATCGCGCCGATCATAAATTAATCTTTCGCGCGATTAACGAACTGGTTGAGGACGATCAGCCTGCAGATGCTGTCACGGTTAGCGAGCATCTTGGACAACAGGGTCGGCTAGATGCCGCGGGCGGTCTTGGTTATCTGGGGCAACTATTCCAGGATACTCCCAGTGCTGCCAACGTTCATGCGTACGCTCTTATTGTCCGAGAAAGAGCAATGTTACGCCGGCTTATCGAAATTGGCGGTGACATTGCGGCTAGTGCACACGATAGTGAGGGGCGGTCCGCAACAGAGCTGGTCGATCTTGCTGAGCAGAAGGTCTTCGATATTGCCGAGCATGGGCAGCGTGCTGGGCATGGCTTCAAATCCATGAAGCAAGTGATGCCCGTGGTCGTTGATCGGATCGACGAACTAGATCATATGGAAGGTGATATCACCGGCATTCCTACTGGTTTTAGTGATATGGACGAACTGACCTCCGGTTTGCAGCGTGGTGATTTGATTGTCATTGCGGGGCGGCCATCCATGGGGAAAACGGCTCTGGCGATGAATATCGCGGAGAATGCAGCTATCGGTGACAAGAAACCGACCGCCATTTTCAGCATGGAAATGTCAGCTGAACAGCTTAGTTTTCGGATGATCAGCTCTATTGGTAGGGTAAATCTACAAAAACTGAGAGCAGGGAAAAGGCTGAACGAGGAGGACCATCGGCGTGTCGATTCTGCGGCAGCTATGATGACTGCTGCGCCGATTTTTATTGACGATGCGCCTGCTTTGACACCTACGGAGGTTCGCGCCCGAGCCCGCCGCTTAGCGCGTGAGCATGATCTGGGGCTGATCATCATAGATTATCTGCAACTTATGAAGGTTGCGGACAATACTGAGAACAGAGCTACAGAAATTTCGGAAATTTCCCGATCTCTGAAAGCTTTGGCGCGAGAGCTAAACGTTCCAGTGCTCGCCTTATCACAATTAAATCGAAGTGTTGAGCAGCGCACGGATAAAAAACCGATCATGTCCGATTTGCGAGACTCAGGTGCGATAGAGCAAGATGCAGATCTCATAGTTTTTATCTATCGCGAAGAGGTTTACGATTCCGAAACCCCACGCAAGGGCATTGCGGATATCAATATAGGCAAGCAGCGAAATGGGCCTACCGGGAAGTTTAAGCTGACATTTTTAGGCGACTTCACGAAGTTTGAAACCCTTGTTGCCGAGGCGTACGGTGAAGGTGTTTACGGGTAGAGAATTTCCTGGCATTGGCGGTTTAAGCGTCCACCTAATCCAACAAAAAATCCACTTATAACGCTGGTCGATTGAATGACATTCCGGTAACGGATCCTACAACGAGTGCTATGCTGCACCAGTGGCCAAGACTAAGCGTATCTATACTTGTGATTCCTGTGGCGCCCAGCACCTGAAGTGGCAAGGGCAGTGCCCAGATTGTGGAGAGTGGAATGCTCT
>JAZAGZ010000041.1:0-5095 GCA_036231525.1 Pseudomonadota bacterium
TTCGGATCGTGTCAGCGTGTGTCTTTTTGGTGACGGTGCATTAGAGGAGGGCTCGTATCACGAGTCGATTAATATCGCTGCGCTAGAAAAATTACCACTAATATTTTTATGTGAAAACAATAGTTTAGAGGCATTAGGCCAGAAAGCAGGTGAATACCCTTCTTCTACATTAGCCGCCGTGCGTCTCACGGATCTGGTGACCCCATTCGGGGTTCCGGTTATTACGATCGACGGATGCGATGGAAAGGCAGTTCGTGATGGAATGACCGAGGCTATCGATAGAGCCCGCTCCGGGGGGGGGCCGACGTTTATCGAAGCCTGCACGGTTCGTTGGCCAGGGAATCGGCCTTTATGGCCCGCACTAGTGACAGGGGAAACAAACCTTAGTATGGCTTGGGATGAGACGTTGATTCCTGAAGAATTTCGAGAATGGCATACCACACAGGATGGCGTCCTACGCTTCGTACGGGAGATGATTGACGAAGGTCATGCGACCCCGGAAACGGTGATTGCGCTTGACGAATTAGTCCAAGATCAAATGCGTACTGCAGAGAATTTTGCGCTTGAAAGCCCCTATCCTGAACCCGAAACAGCGCTAGATCTGGTGTTTGCTAAAAGCGGGTCAGTGCCATGAGAGAAATCCTTTATGCAGAGGCGCTTGTAGAGGGATTGAGAGAACTTCTTGAGGCGGATGAGCGTGTTCATCTTATGGGTCAGTACTTTTTGGGATTAACCTCACATCGAGAGCTCATGGCGGACGTGCGAGATTCGTTTCCGGGGAGAGTCTATTATCCACCTATTGCAGAACTTGGCTACGTGGGTGCAGCGATTGGCGCCGCGATTGCGGGTTTACGCCCAATCGTCGACATAGCGACGGCTAGTTTCATCTTTCAGGCGTTTCCTCAAATCGTTAATGAGGCGGCCAACATTCACTATATGACTGGCGGGCAGACCAAGGTGCCGATGATTTTCCATTTTAATCATGGGATTCGCGGTGGTGGAGCAGCTCAACATTCACACAGCCCACAAGCGATGTTGTGGAATACGCCGGGACTGGAAATTATGGCTCCATCATCTCCGTACGATGTAAAGGGACTATTGAAGACTGCCGCGGAGTCCGATAACCCTACTGCTTTCGTCGACCATACAAGACTTTTTGATGTGATTGGGCCAGTTCCGGAGGACGATTATATGATTCCTTTCGGCCAGGCAGATATCAAGCGAGGCGGTAAAGATATCACTTTGCTTGCTTCGTCTTTTATGGTGCAGCGGGCCCTTTCTGCAGCAGAGACGTTAGCTGAGCAAGGTATAGATGCAGAGGTAGTTGATCCTCGAACTCTTGTTCCTCTCGATGAGGATACGATTCTGGAGTCTGTCGCAAAAACCCATTATTTGGTGATCGTTGATGAGTGTCATCGTCGCTGTGGTGTGGGCGCAGAGTTTGCTGCATTAGTTGTCGAAAAAGCCTTTTCTGATCTGCGAGCTCCCATCGTGCGCGTATCAACAGAGGATGTTCCCGTTCCTTTTAGCCAAACGCTGGAGCGTTACATTGAACCAACGGAAGATAAAGTCGTCCAGGCAGTGCTGAGGGTTCTTTCCTGATGTCCACCGAGGAGGTAACGATTGCTCTCGACGGGGTTGGCAAGACTTTTGGGGGAGAGGAGGGCGTTAGGGCTTTGCAGAACATCAATTGCCAGATTTTTGATCGTGAGTTTGTCGCTGTGCTTGGCCCTAGTGGCTGTGGCAAGAGCACCATGCTGAGAATTATTGGTGGGCTCATACCGCATGAGGAAGGGACTGCAACCGTTTTAGGCAAGCCTGTCCGGGGCCCTAGTGATGACATCGGCATTGTTTTTCAGCGTGCGAATTTGCTGCCGTGGCGAACCGTTGAGGGAAATCTCCGGCTCGGTGTTGAGGAGAGCAACGTTCCAACGGAGGAACTTCGCGAGCAAGTTCAGACTATGGTTGAAATGCTTGGTCTCACGGACTTTGAGAAAAGTCATCCACACGAATTATCGGGAGGTATGCGACGTAGGGTCGCCATTGGACAGGCACTCATGCGTAATCCGCGTGTGATGCTTATGGACGAGCCTTTTGGTGCTCTAGACGCTCTGACCAGAGATCGACTAAACGTAGAGTTACTGAGAATCTGGCAGGCTGAACGGAAAACGGTTGTCCTCGTTACTCACAGTATCTCAGAAGCTGTATTTCTTTCAGATCGTGTATTGGTGATGTCTGAACGGCCGGGGCGCATAATTGAAGAGGTTAGAATTGACTTGCCGCGACCGCGGGATCCTAAGACATTGCCGGAAGTTCCTGAGTTTGGGCAGTATAGGGTTCAACTCGGCGAATTGATGGGTGTAGTGTAATACAGGTGAGTTAAATGAGTGGGCTGACACAATCTTACTTAATCCCCAGCCGATCCAAAGTATTAGAGCTTACCGAAAGAATGCCGCTTTCGGATCTGATTGCCTCTGCAGGTGTGCTCCGAGATCATGCTAAGGGTGATGTAGTGAGCTACTCGCGTAAGGCATTCATTCCCCTCACTATGCTGTGTCGCGATGTTTGTCACTATTGCACCTATGCGAAGACCCCCCGGCACGTTGCGAATATCTATCTCTCACCAGAACAAGTCCTCGAGATAGCGCGTGCGGCGCAGGCGGAGGGCTGTCAGGAAGCGCTATTTACTTTGGGTGACAAACCCGAACTCCGTTACAAAGCTGCGCGCGAAGCCCTGAGCGATCTGGGTTGTAAGTCGACGTTGGAGTATGTCGAGAAAATGGCCAAGCTGGTGCTACGTGAAACTGATTTGCTACCACATCTGAATCCGGGGGTGCTGGGGCTGGAGGACTATAGGCGACTGCGCGCTGTCTCCCCATCAATGGGACTGATGCTCGAGTCTTCCTCGGTGCGACTGTGTCAGCCGGGCGGACCTCATTACGGTTCGCCAGATAAGAATCCAGAGACCCGGCTTGCTTCTATCGAGAATGCCGGCAAAGCAAAAGTCCCGCTCACCTCGGGCATTTTAATCGGTATCGGAGAAACTCGAGTAGAGCGACTCGATAGCTTGTTAGCACTCAGGGAATTGCACGAGCGCTACGGGCATTTGCAAGAGATTATCATCCAAAATTTCGTGCCGAAGCCAGGTACTATCATGGCAAATGTCCAGCCGCCAGACAGTGGTGAGCTTCTATGGACGGTGGCAATTTCCCGGCACTTATTCGGCCCCGAGATGAATATTCAGGTGCCACCAAATCTAAACCCATCGATCTTGTCGGAATTGATCAAGGCTGGAATCAACGATTGGGGTGGCGTATCTCCCGTAACACCGGACCACGTCAACCCAGAATCCCCCTGGCCACAGATATCTGTGCTCCGAAAAAGAACCGCTGCTGCTGGTAAAACTTTGGTTCAACGCCTCACCATCTACCCTGAATATGTGCGCCGTAGCGAAGACTGGGTTGATCCTGCGCTTTCCACCTCGGTAATGAGGAGTTCTGATAGCGAAGGGTTCGCGCGTTGTGAAGATTGGTCCCCCGGCGCAATAGGGCCTACTCCCTTTTCGTTGCAGAAGTGTTCGCAGAATAAAATGCCTCGCGGCAGGGTCGCCGGGTTATTGCGTAGAACGAGGGGTGGAGAATCCCTGGCTGAGAGTGATATCGAAGCTTTGTTTGCTGCTCGTGGCGAGCACTTTGATCTTGTGTGCCAGAGTGCTGATGACCTTCGTCGTGAAACCTGTGGCGATGCTGTTACCTTCGTGGTCAATAGAAACATTAATTACACGAATGTTTGTCAATACAAGTGCCACTTTTGTGCATTCTCCAAAGGTAAAAGCACAGATGATTTGCGAGGTGAACCCTATGTATTGGAGCTTGATGAGGTCTGTCGACGTACTGAAGAAGCATGGAGCCGGGGTGCTACGGAAGTTTGCCTGCAAGGCGGCATTCATCCAGCATTTACTGGTGATACCTACCTGACGATCTGCCGGGCTGTAAAAGAAGCAGTGCCCGAGATGCACGTGCACGCGTTTTCTCCGCTGGAGATTGCGCACGGGGCTAAAACACTCAGTTTGAGTATCGAGACTTTTCTGAAGCAATTACGTGAGGCTGGGCTTGGTAGTCTGCCTGGGACTGCCGCTGAGATCTTAGATGATGATGTGCGTCGGGTTATCTGTCCCGATAAGCTATCAACGGCTGAGTGGATTGACGTGATACGTATCGCTCATGGGCTCGGTATACCAACGACCTCGACCATTATGTTTGGGCATATGGAGACGCCTCGCGCATGGGCAAGACACCTTTTACGTATACGCGATCTACAGAAGAGTACGGGAGGACTAACGGAATTTGTACCTCTTCCATTTGTACATATGGAGGCACCTATGTATCTAAGAGGAATGGCGAGGAAAGGGCCCACTTATCGGGAAACACTGCTTATGCACGCGGTTGCGCGCTTGGCACTTCATCCACTGGTAAGGAATATTCAAACATCATGGCTGAAGTTGGGAGCAACTGGAGCCGCCGACTGCTTAAAGGCGGGAGCTAATGACATTGGTGGCACACTGATGAATGAATCTATTTCTCGTGCCGCAGGTGCTAGTCACGGTCAGGAGTTGACGCCCGACAAGGTGAATGCTTTGGTTAAAAATCTCGGGCGTTTCGCCCAGCAACGAACAACTCTGTACAAGGAACCAGTTAAGAGCAGAAAATCAATGGCGGTTAACGTAGAACCTCTGATGCCTGTTCGCAATCGTCATGCGAAGGAATATTGCCCAGTTAGCGGTGAGCAACACTCACTGTGAGCGATGCTCGGTCTATGCCAGAATAGGGCTGGAAGATTCGAGAAATGTGTCAGCAGGAATGACCTGAGTAAAATTATACAGTGAAATATATACGTTCTTTGAGAGATTGAACCGGAGGTGTAAAGGTGCAACTTGCTAATAAAATAAGCTCATTACGCACGTGTGGATTTGTTGGAGCTGTTGTCGGGTGCTTATTGATTGCCGCGTGCTCCGAGCCCCCCAGTGAGCGAATCACTTTCAACATGTCGTGGCTCCCACAAGGGAGTATGAGTGGGGTAATTGTCGCCATAGACC
>JAZAGZ010000042.1:0-8661 GCA_036231525.1 Pseudomonadota bacterium
TTAAACCTTACGAAAATAAAGATCAGTCACGTCGTGACCGAGTTGTCTGCCACGTCGCTCAAACTTTGTTGGTGGTCTTTTAGACAAAAAATCAACTTCGTCTTGCTCGGTTGAAGAAGTAAACTGGTTACTTTCCTTAAGTACACACCTGATGTGCTCTGCGTAATCGTTCCAATCTGTCGCTACATGAAATAAACCACCTGATTTTAGGACTCGTGCAACGTCAAGAATGAATTTGACTTGCACCAAGCGGCGTTTGTGATGACGTTTTTTTGGCCATGGATCCGGGAAAAATAAATTCACCGCACTGAACAGTTGATCTGGGAGCATGTGGTCAAGGACCTCGGATGCATCATGTCGGATAATCCAAACGTTACTTGTTTTCGCACGCTCAAGTAGCAGTAGTAGGTGCCCGATACCTGGTTCGTGAACCTCGACACCAAGGTAGTCGACAGACGGGTTATTGATAGACAGTGTCAGTAATGCTTCCCCGTCGCCAAAACCGATGTCCAGTACCCGCGGAGCTTCTCTACTAAAGATCTTTTCAGGATTAATTAGATGGTTCTGAAATGGGATACTAAAGAGTGGCAACAAGTCCCGCAAAGCTTTGTGTTGTGCATTTGTTATTCGTCCGGGGCGCCGAACAAAACTGCGCACTTTACGATGATGTGGGTTGGTCATTTGCGCAATTTTAGGGACAGTGACTGTTAACTTATGTACCAAGATCTTATTTTGGCACAGTGGCATCATAAGCGGAGCGGCTGAAGAGTGATTTACTGAGGTGGTAATCGGCAGACTCAGCATGCAATACAGGGGATTGGTGGAGCGGGCGAAGGGAATCGAACCCTCGTCTCTAGCTTGGGAAGCTAGGGTAATGCCATTATACGACGCCCGCTTTAGTTGTATTTTAGCGAAACTATTATAGTTGCGGCGCATAAGTTGCCGCATACTATGTCGGGAGTTTAAAGGCTATTAACCAAGAAGTTGGTCAAACTTGAGAGATGACCAACCGGTAAATGTTATGTATCGATTTGGGTTTGTTCTACTTACATTCTCGGTTTTTGCTGTGGTTTCAGCAGCCGTTCTACAAAACGTTGATGTTACCTATCAGGATGGTCGTTACGAGCTGGTTGTGCAGAGTCAATTGAGCGCACCCAGAGAGGCGGTATTCGACATTTTGACTGACTACGATCAATTTGGACGGATATCTCGCACCTACACAGAATACGGATTCATGGATCCAACTCCTGATGGAACGCCTGTGGTGTATACGACCATGGAGGGTTGTGTGCTGTTTTTCTGCAAGAGCATGCATCGTGTAGAGGTGGTAGAAATCAGGGAACCTGATTTTATTCGCGCCGTCGCGCTGCCGGAACAAAGCGATTTTCGCTACGCAGTCTCTCAGTGGGATCTCGAATCGAGAGATGGCGGAACCCATATAACCTATCGTTTGGAGGTGGAGCCCGATTTTTGGGTCCCGCCAGTTGTTGGACCCTGGATCCTCAAGCGGCGCCTGGAGAGTGGTGGGCGACGTGGTGTGAATAGGATTGAGCGGTTGGCACTGGAGAACAGCGCCTTAGGCCTTGAGCACTAGTGGACACATTTGCAGCGCAGCTCATCGCCTGGTTTGGAGAGTTTGGGCGTCGCGATCTTCCATGGCAGAGCGATCGGACGGCGTATCGTGTTTGGGTTTCCGAGATAATGCTCCAGCAAACCCAGGTGGCTACAGTCATTCCCTACTTCAATCGATTTATTGGGCACTTCCCGTCTGTTGAGATGCTCGCGGGGGCTAAGCTTGATGATGTTCTGGCTCTTTGGGCAGGTCTCGGGTATTACGCGAGGGCGCGCAATCTACACCGTGCTGCTAACTCTGTCATGGATGTGCATAAGGGGGTTTTTCCAACATCCATTGAGGAGTTAATGGAGTTACCTGGTATCGGGCGCTCTACGTCTGGAGCAATAAGTTCACTCGCTTTTGGTAAACGCGCTCCAATACTGGATGGTAACGTGAAGCGGGTCTTGTCCCGCTATCACGCCGTAAAAGGATGGCCAGGAAAATCTGCGGTTCAGAAGAAATTATGGGCGCTTGCTGATCAGCATACGCCACAAGACAGAATCGCTGATTACACGCAAGCGATCATGGATTTTGGTGCGATAGTGTGCACACGCAAAAAACCTCGCTGTCAACGGTGCCCGGTGAGGCAAGGTTGCAGGGCAAAGGATCTTGGTTTGCAGGAATCCATTCCGAGTGCCCGGCCTCGAAGGGAGCGGCCACAGCGTCAAGTTTGCATGTTACTTGTGAGAGACCCCAAACAACGAGTACTGTTGACGAAGCGTCCCGCCAAAGGGATTTGGGGTGGTCTCTACAGTTTCCCCGAGCTGGTGAGTGGTGAGGACCCGTGCGGATGGTGTGATCAGTATCTTGGTGTCGAGGTGGATAGCCAGACGGTTATGAAAACATTGGATCATCCCTTTACCCACTTTGACCTCAGTATCAAGCCTCTGTTAGTCCGGCTTGCTACTTCGCCAAGACCGTCTAAGGATCGGGATCAATGGTTTTGGTACAACCCAGCGCGAAAGATGGAGGTTGGTGTTGCATCACCCGTTGCTGTCTTACTGAAGTCACTTAAAAGTGCAGAGGAATCTTTGCTATGACTCGAACTGTGAACTGCGTAATTCTGGGAACTGAGTCTGAGGGACTCGACCAGGTGCCTTATCCTGGTGATCTAGGGCAAAGAATTTACGATAACGTTTCCAAGCTTGCGTGGCAGCGCTGGCTCGGACACCAAACTATGCTAATTAACGAATACCGCCTCACACCGATTGAACCGAAAGCTCGACAATTTCTAGAGCAGGAAATGGAAAAGTTTTTCTTTGGTGAGGGTTCAGAGAAACCACCAGACTTTGCTGAAGAAAAATAAAATATCCCTTTTATTCAGATTCTCGGTTCATGCGGTTTTCAACTAACTCGTTCACTACAGCGGGTTCGGCCAATGTTGAGATATCCCCGAGTTCATCGTGTGCATTCTCAGCAACTTTACGGAGAATTCGCCGCATGATTTTTCCGGATCGTGTTTTAGGTAGTCCAGGCGCCCACTGAATGTAGTCGGGGCTGGCGATCGGTCCGATTTCTTGTCTTACCCAAGTGACGAGTTCTTTGCGCAAAGCATCGTCCGGCGTTTCATCTGCATTTAGTGTTACGTATGCATAAATACCTTGGCCTTTGATTTCATGAGGGAACCCTACCACCGCAGCTTCTGCGACTTTTGAGTGAGCAACCAGCGCGCTCTCCACCTCAGCAGTGCCCATGCGATGTCCGGAAACGTTGATTACGTCATCCACGCGTCCCGTAATCCAGTAATACCCATCCGAGTCGCGTCGTGCTCCGTCTCCAGTGAAATATTTCCCTGGAAACTGACTGAAGTATGTCTCTATAAAGCGTTTATGGTCACCGTAGACTGTTCGCATCTGACCGGGCCAGCTACCGAGCATAACTAGATTGCCCGCCGCTTCACCCTCTTGCACTGTCCCCTCGTGGTCCACGATCGCGGGTTGAATGCCGAAAAAGGGCAGGGTGGCAGATCCGGGCTTTAGTGCCGTAGCTCCTGGAAGAGGAGTTAGCAGAATACCGCCCGTTTCGGTTTGCCACCAGGTATCAACGATGGGGCAGGTACCCTCACCAACTACCCGGTAGTACCACTCCCAGGCTTCCGGGTTTATGGGCTCACCCACGGTTCCAAGCAATCGCATGGTCTCTCGTGAGCAGCGTTTGACTGGTTCCTCACCGTCCCTCATGAGGGCGCGAATAGCGGTGGGCGCAGTGTAGAAAATATTGACTTGGTGCTTGTCCACAACCTGCCAGAAGCGGCTTGTATCCGGATAGTTGGGGATACCCTCAAACATAAGAGTCGTCGCACCATTTGCCAAAGGTCCATAGACGATGTAGGTGTGGCCGGTCACCCAACCAACATCCGCCGTGCACCAGTAAATATCTCCATCGTGATAGTCAAACACGTATTGGTGAGTCATAGAGGCGAACACAAGGTAGCCGCCAGAGGTATGAAGTACGCCCTTTGGTTTGCCTGTTGATCCAGATGTGTAAAGAATAAATAGAGGATCTTCTGCACTCATGACTTCCACCGGGCATTCCGGCTCAGCGGCGGTTGTAATTTCGTGGTACCAGTGATCGCGGCCCTCGTACCATGCGATTTTTCCACCGGTTCGCTGGACTACGACTACGGTTTCCACACTATTACTGGCAAGACTTTCTATGGCGGCATCCACATTGGCTTTGAGAGGAATGGTCTTGCCACCGCGCAGTCCCTCGTCGGAGGTGATAACAACGTTGGAGTCACAGTCTTCAATGCGTCCTCTGAGAGCCTCGGGCGAGAACCCGCCAAATACTACAGAGTGAATTGCACCGATGCGTGCACAGGCAAGCATGGCAACAGCGGCTTCTGGGATCATTGGCATGTAGATGGTGACTCGGTCACCCTTCTTTACGCCCAGGGATCGTAATGCATTGCCGAGACGACAAACCTGCTCGTACAACTCACGATAACTGATCCGGGTGTCTTCACCGGGGTCATCACCCTCCCAAATGATTGCTGTCTGATCTCCTCGTGTTTCCAAATGTCGATCGAGGCAATTTGCAGACACATTAAGTTCCCCATCGCCAAACCACCGGATGCGCAAATCTGCGGCATCGTAGGAAACGTCTTTTACTTCTGTGAAGGGCTTAATCCAGTCCAGTCTCTTGGCCTGCTCGCCCCAAAAAGCCACGGGGTCATCTATCGATGATCGATAGAGCGTTCGATATTCTGCTTCATTAGTCCATGCGCGGGCAGCAAGTTCTTCTGGTACCGGGTAGATTTTTTCTTTACTCATAATGGTTTGTTGTTCCCTATCTAGCCTTTAGCTCTTCTCGATGGGGTTTTGTGGCTAGTGGGTAGATCTCATTTGAGGGTAGCGATCAGGGATAAAAGTGTCAAAGCAGCCAGGACCTACAAAGGTTAACACTCTTGACTCTGTACGAAGCTGCCCGGTCTAATACCACTCACCTTTCGGGGCCAGGTAGCTCAGTTGGTAGAGCAGCGGACTGAAAATCCGCGTGTCGGGTGTTCAATTCACCCCCTGGCCACCACCTTTCCCTTTGGTTGACCAGATTCCTATAAGGTCTAGGGAGGGGTGGTTTATTCTCGTTCTTTGTAGTGTGGTTCTCAGTAGACTTGGCAATCGAATCGTTCTATGTCTTCTCCGAAAGCCAGCCAATAACGTTCATAGACTGCGGGTTCTGCAAATGTAGTTGGATCCGTAATTACTAACCGATAGTCAAGTCGACTTTGATCAGTACTAAGAGTAAATGTCTCGAGCATTTCTACGGCTTCACTTTGAGGTGTTCCAATGTTGTCAAAGTAGGGCCAGTTAATGCGCGTCGTTAACACAATCAAGCTATTTTCTTCCCAGTGCCCTGTAGAGAATCCTAACGGTGACGCAGATGCATTTGCAGGCGGAGCAGAACGATCCATGTGAATTGTCCGTACCAGATCATATAGCTCTGAGAGCAGAGCGATCTCAGTGTTATTGTTTACGAACTCGAACGGGTGCGGGTTTCGCATGATCCTTGGCATGCCTTCTGGCTCGCACCGCTCTGCGAAATTATCGATTGGATCCCACTGATTGCGTGCATTAATCGCTGTCTCTGTAAAAGGGAAGCGGGTTTTTTGTCCGACCCCGTTGGCTACGGCACTCCAGACACGGAATATGCCACGATTTTCGCTGGAGGCGTCTACCAACTCACTATTTGAAGCCCTCGGGGCGCTGATAGCTTCCTCAGTCCAGTAAGGCTCTGCGTTTCGAGAAAGCAGTACTTCTGTTCCATTAGATAGTAGAAGGCTGGTTGTCAGTAGGTCTCTGGCACGTCGCACGGAGGGACTGCCAACAGCTTTGACGTGGTCACCGATGGTAAAAGTGTCGGGAGTTATTCCTCCTCTCTGCATTCCAAGAAGGTTGGATACACCTTCAACCCGCCAGAGTTGTTCCAGACCATCCTCATCGATAACTTTCACGGTGAAGCCCACGTGAGGATTGACCCAGTGAACTGAAACGAGTTCACCCTCAACTTCCTGAATCTCCTGTGAATAGTGTGATCGCGAATGATGAGCGGAAGCGATTGCCGCGAATGCAAGGAGCCATAATGTAATAACGGTTCGCATAACTTTCCCCAAAACCATCAGTTCATTGTTCTTAGTACTTATTATGGCGCATATGGGGATTGATTCTACCTGGGCGCGGGCAGATGCCGTACGTTACGGGTGATTAGAATCTAAATGTGTAGCCAACCTTGAAGGTCATGTCAGCGTTTTTAGAGTGAAATGAGTCATTCCGGTCCAGGTCTTGGACATTGTGGTTCAAGACAAGAAAAGCTTCTTTGCCCGCTTCAGGAATCCAGTGTAGGCGACTGTTTATTCCTGCGGTCTCTGAGACGTTGTCGTATTGGATTAAATTAACCCAGGACAATGTAGATGAGAAGACGATATTTGCCTTAAGAGTCACTAGTCGTACGATAAAATCTCCTTGGGGCAATTTAACATCATTAAAATCGTAGCTAATTTCAGTTCTAAAATGTACAGCTGGATCCCAGGCTAGTGCGGCATGAATATAGTCTCTGTTGCCGCCGTAGTACTCTCCAGTACGATAATTCAGTGTCCCAGAGATTCTGCGCTGGTTGCCAGTGCTCATGTTGAACCCATACTCGTCAAATGAATACTCGCCTGTCGGGATGATTATCCCCTCTGAGATTTCAAAGAGATCAGTAATGAGTTCCGTATTGGCCGTGTAGCGGAGATGTAGTCTGTCACGGGTATTGGTCTCAAGTTCCAGCGGGCGAACGGAGATCATTTCTGTCTGTAGTTGTCCATCCAAAAGATCGATACGTTGTACGTCTACCCCACCAAATACTCTGCGCAGGAGAGAATCTCGAGGTAGGCGCGTGTACCCAAATTCTAAGGTTTGGTCACGGATGCCTTTTCGGTTAACGAAACCCAGAGCCGGGTTAAAATTTTGCTGTAGTTCTTTAAGGCCGAAGCCGCCACGAAAACCGTAACTATTGGGCATTTGCAAACGGAGTCCGAACGCCTGGTCGTCACCATCAAGCCCCTCGGTATCTGACTGTTGAAACCATGCCTCTCCTTCAAGCGCGCGACCACCTGGCAATCGACTGTTCAGGTAACGGAAATCAGCACCAATTAGGTTGTTATCCAAATTTGACTGGGGATCGCCACTGGTCATGAATACCCCTAAACTTGATTCTGAAAGGACGTTGGCCGACATGCGTCCAACAAACACATCCGTAGCATCTACGTCCTCGAAGGCATCCTGCCGTATTGCCATCGTGCCCAAATTCCAGCGTCCGATACGCCCGCTTAGTTTTCCCCCGTACTCCAGATCCACCGGAGCACCAGACGCGCTCAATCCCAATCGCCGAGAGAAGAACGGACGCCCATTTTCCATGGATGGTCGGGAGAACGATGTTCTATGTCCAAACCCTACATCCCCTCCTATTCGGCCAAACTCGAATATATCTGAGTCGGCCAGGAAGAAATCGCGCTTCTCCGGGAAGAACAGATTAAAGCGCGATAGATCGACCTGCCGATCATCGACTTCGGTAGCTGAAAAGTCCGTGTTGACCGTTAGCGAAGCGTTTAATCCAGGCGTGAGCTTGTAGAACATGTCTAGAGAGGGCTCGCTGAAGGATTGGTCCGCGAAGGGCAAATAGTCCCTCTGTTCACCTAGACTGAAGGACGGCACGATGTCTAGTCCCAGGCCTTGTTGTAGATTGTTGAACCCGGTTGCAGTGCCCGCAATACTCGGGTTCTGGCTGCGATTCCGAGAGACCCATCCGATCCACTCAGCCTTTTGCGGCATCCATCTCATAAAGTTGATGCCCCAACTGTCGTTACGAGGATTAAACGATAGTGTCTTGAAGGGTATTCTCATCTCGGCGGTCCAGCCTTGTTCGTTTCGAGCAGATGCTGCCTGCCAGATGCCGTCCCAATTTTGTTGTCGTTGGTTAGTATTCTGAAAAATCAAATCAGACCGAATTCCATTAGCATTTACCTCGAATCGATAACCACTGCGGCGATCATGGAAAGGATCCAGGATGACGGCAAACATATCGTCTCCAAAGAGCATTTCACCTTGTCTCAGGACTTTTGCAGTAATCTGATTTGGGTTCTCGTACTGAAGTTCTACTCCTACGTAAAGTGCGTCATCGGTATAAAGCAGAAAAACGCGGGTGTACTCAGTAGGCTCCGTATATTCGATGGGAGTAATCTGGTGAAGATCATCGACAACAGTAGCTTGCGACCAGATGGTTTCATCCAACCGCCCATCCATAGTAGGGACAGCATTCGCTCGGGTGATTTGTATCCTCTTTTCCTGATTCTGTGCGACAAGGGGCCCCGGTGTAGGGGTTGTTTCTACCTGCGCTACCGGAGTTGTAGTTTCACTGGGAGTCGTAGTTTGAATATTTGCCGGAGCCGGTGAGGGTTCAGCGGCATACACCACGACTTGTCCCGGTTCGTTTAAGACCCAGGGTTGCTCGAATCCGTTTGCACTTAAAAACGCTGCAACGGCAGCAGCGCTCTGGCGGCTTGATGT
>JAZAGZ010000043.1:0-7675 GCA_036231525.1 Pseudomonadota bacterium
TCTTTATGGCCCAAAGCTTCTGCTGCAGTGAATCGTCCGTTAGCTGTTTGGATGATTGCATCTATAAGGACATCACCAGCTTCTGGAATAGTCATTTCTCGGCGTACTACGCCGGAAACATCTACATCAATATGCTCGCCCATGGTTCGTACGGTGCGGGGATTACCAGTAATTTTGATCACGGGCATGATGGGGTTGCCGATGATATTACCTTGGCCTGTTGGAAAACAGTGCACCACGTAGCCTGCTGCAGCTTGTATTGTGTTGCATTCTGCTGCTGCGGAGGAGGTGTCCATAAAATATAGTCCCGGTCCACTCAAGGGAGCTTCGGCTGGTTCCAGCACATCTATATAACTGATTTCTTTGCCGATTTTCTCCAGGTTTCCCAAAGCTTTTTCTTCGATAGTAGTCAGGCCGCCCAGTATGTTGCCCTTAGTTGGCTGGCTATCTGACAAATCCGATGTTTTATAAGGCTCGACTACCTCGTCCTGATAGGCCTGCCATGTTTTCATAAACTTTTCGCCAATTTCTGGCGTTGCTGCCCGTGCCGCACAAATGTGTTCTGCGCCGGTAATTTCGGTCGTTTCTCCAAAGCAACCGTAAATGCCCTTTGGGATCCATTTGTCATACATATTTCCAACAGCTGGGCATGATGCTAGACCAGTAGTCGTATCAGACTCGCCACATTTGGCTGCGACCCATAACTCCGAGATATCGCATTCTTCGCGTTGGAGACCGGAGGTCATGTGTACAAATTCCTTGGCTTTGCGCGATGCTGTGGCAATGGTTTCAATATCACCGTGCTGTTCTATAGAAAAACCTGCTACTGGCTTTCCCGTGTCAGCAATGCCATCCACAATTTGTTGAGTCCAACCGGGTTCAATACCGATTACGATGCAGGCAGCAACATTTGGATTAGCCCCTGTGCCGATCATGGTTCGGAAATGAAGTTCAAGGTCCTCGCCAAACTGAAGTCTCCCGTAAGCGTGGGGTAGGGCAATCGTACCTTGAATATTATTAGCTATCGCTTCGCAGGCAGCGTTGGAGATATCATCGACAGGGAGTATCGCTACGTAGTTGCGCACACCGACACGGCTATTTTCCCGTCGATACCCAAAAAATGTTTCGTTAGTTGTCATGTTCGCCTACCATCGTTTAGTTTTTAGATTGTGTGTGTGGATATGTTCGCCTTTATTCGTATTTTGGACGATACGGCCAATGTCTACGCCGTATTTAATTACCGTATCACCCTCAGTGAAATCTGAAAGAGCAACCTTATGTCCGATAGGAATGTCATGTTGTGTAGTAATTGTGAAATCGCTGTTGTCTTCGGTGACTACGGCAAGTAATTCTGTCCCTGCTTCCACACCTTCAACGACCACGACGCCAACATTGTCAAGTTTGTTATGAACTAGTAAATGCGGAATGCTCATGGGCTTTCCTCTCCTTTTGTCATCTTAATATTCTCGCTCATTTTGCTGGTTCGAAGGCAAGCAGTCGCATGATCTCTCGTCCTGCCTGACTGTCTTCTTCGCGCGTTAGGCGTTCGGCCACGTCAGCGTTTCTTTGTTTTACCGCATCGACAATAGCTTTCAGATTATTCATGCTTTCCCGGGAGCGTTCATCAGAACGTTTTGGATGGCCAAGACCTAGTGCCCTCCAACGGGCGATCCGTGCATGGAGCGTTTCGAGCATCTCACTGAGAGACTCGCTCTGTGTTCCTTCATAGAGTACGTCATAGAAGGACGTCTTAGCATCAAGAACCTGTTCAGCGTCTCCACTTTCATATGCATTGATCACTATCTTGAGGGCCTCTTCAAGTCGACGTACGCTTGCGTCATCGGCGTTTTCTACGCAGATTCGGGCAGCGAGTCCATGTAGTACGGCTCGTATCCGATAGAGATCTTTCGCCTCCTCGGCGCTAAGTGCTCGCACGACTGGTCCCTTATTGGGGATAACTTCTACGAGGTGTTCGGTTTCAAGTTGACGAAGCGCTTCTCGCAACACTGTTCGGGAGACGCCCATCTGTTCTGTCAGCGCACGTTCTGTCAGCCGTTCCCCGGGCGCCAGATGCCCGGAAATAATAGCTTCACGCAAGCGCTCTAACACCAATTGTCGTAGGGATGCAGGGACTTTTTCGATTTTTAGCAAAGGAGCTTGGCTCATGCGACCATATTGTAATACCATAATACTGTTGTCTGAAAGCCTTATATTTCAAGGGGAAATGCGAGGATGAAATCGGAATCGGTCAAAGTCGGCATCATAGGGCTTGGTCGCTGGGCCAAAGTGCTTACACGGGCGGCTCAGAAATCCACAAAGTTCAGCATCGTGGCTGGGTACAGTCGCTCTGAGGAAAAGCGTCAGAGCTACCAGGAGGAGTTTGGTATTACGGCTGCTCCAAACATAGAGACATTACTCGAAAATCCCGAAATTAAGGGTGTAATTCTTACTGTTCCTAACGAACAACATCTTCCGGTCGCAGAGCAGGCCGCTAAGGCTGGCAAGCAGGTGTACACGGAAAAGCCGATCGCGAATACTTTGGAGTCTGGTCTCGCCATTGAAGCACTTCAAGAGCGGTATGGTGTGCAAGTAATGGTGGGTCACAGTGCGCGATTGCTTAAGGGCGTGCGTTTGATGCGTGAGGCGATGGACAGCGATGAACTTGGTCGAGTGGTCTTTATAGAAGCAAATTTCTCGAATGAGCGGGCGTTAGAAATTACGCCTGATACCTGGCGCTGGTACCGTGACAAGGCGCCAGGAGGGCCACTGTCGCAGTTGGCCATACATCAGTTCGATACGCTGCACTTCCTCGGTGGTGAAATCGAATCGGTGGCGTCAATTGCGTCGAAACTCTCTCCAGTAGGCGCGGAAGTGGATGACCAGACCATGACCACATTGAAATTCGCGGATGGCAAACTTGGGTACGTAGGATCGAGTTGGACGTCGCCGGGCATTTTTTGTGTCCGGGTGTTTGGTCAGAAAGGCTTGATGCACTATGAGCTAGATTTCAGTACCTGGGATACGCCTGATCGACTGCATGAAACTTCACTGCTCTACATTCAACGGGGTAAAGATGGTTATAGCAAACGCGAGATACTAGAACTACCAGCGGGAGATATGTTTTTGGATGAACTTGAGATGTTTGCCGATGTATGCGTCACAGGTCAACCCTCTGAACTAAATGCCAGCAGTGGTAATGTCGCACTTGCTGTGGTGAATGCTGCCCTGCGGTCAGTAGACCAAAACGGTCAACTTGTTTCACTGGAAAGTGTGCTTGAAGAATCTCGTGCTCGGCTGGCAGCAGCTTAAAGATGTACAGATAAAGGAAAGGCTATGAGCAAGCTCCCTACGCGATACTTCATTGATTTGACTCAGCCCGAGATTGCTGCTCAGCTTAAGAAGAACCCGTTGGTAATTTTCCCAGCTGGCAGTGTTGAACAACATGGACCTCACTTGCCGACGGGCACTGATATCTTTGCCTCTAACATCATTGGTCATGCGGTTGCTGAACGTCTGGATGGATTAGTTTTACCCGGCGGCCCTCTTGGTGTTACACCCATGCATATGCCGTTCGAAGGGACCATTACCCTGACACCGGAAACTTATATGAATGTGGTAAAGGAGACATGTATATCTACGGCTAAACACGGTGCTCGGCGTTGTCTGATCCTCAACTGGCACGAAGGCAACATACCTTCATTGTCTATAGCAGCTGACGCACTTCACCGGGATCATGGAATTTCGGTGGTAACTGTGCAGGCGTGTTATATAGCTGCAGACCTATACGGTCACGAGTGCGGAGGACTTACCCACGGCGGTGAAATCGAAGCACTGGCAATCCTTGCTCACCGACCGGAACTCGTCCATCTTGATCGTATTGATTATTCTTCGAACGCGGAGCATGGCCGCAAGATGGATAAGTTACGTCGCACACGTACTTTCCAACCAGTTTTGACCGACATTCGTTCCATTGCAGCAACGGGTTGGTACGGGAGTCCAGAGCATGCAACTGTAGATAAAGCTCAGCGTATGTTGACCGACATTGCGGATGCAATTGCAGACGAAGCTGCGGAAATTTTTCGCCAACTCGATGGGGTGCAAGGCGGTGTGGCCGAAGTCAGGCACCTCCAGGAAGTAAGCTGAGCGGGGGCGTTGCCTAGTGGCGCGTATCATCAAGTCTGGAGAGGCTAAGGATCTCGGGCTGCGGGGGAGGATATCTAAGGAGATCGTTGGTAGCTCTGGGTCAGATGCCGTGACGCTAAGACTTGTTGAGATCCCAGTTGAGACAGTCAATGCCCCAGAACGCGCACCTCATTTTCATCCGGATTGTGAAGAATGCATTTATGTTATTTCCGGGCAAGGCGTGTTTTGTACAGCTGATGGCGAGCATACATTAGCAGCGGGGGACGCGATTCTGATCCCTTCTAAAGAGCCTCACTACACTCGTAATACCGGCGATATACCACTAATGCTGTTATGTTTTTTTCCTGTTGCTGATCTTGAGAGTCACGGTTAATGTCAGTAAAAACCCACAGTGTGGTCTGTCTGCGGCCAGAAGCTGACTTTCTGAAAGTCGGTGTCACTCCTCCGGAGCAGTTATCCATTGCCTATATCTCGCCCGATGATATGAATATGCCTGTTCTAGTGAAACAGGCACATGCCCTTGTTATACCTGCAGTTGGCCCGAAGCTTAAGGGCGCATTATTTCAGGATAGCGTGTTACGGCTGGTGCAGGTGACAGGCGCAGGTGTTGATCGCCTTGACGAGGGGGTCATGAAAAAGTTGGGCATTGTCGTTGCAAACGTTGCCGGTGGTTCGAACAGCGCGCTTGCAGAGTATGTAGTGGCTTGCGCGTTGGTACTTCATCGACGCATCGCGTGGGCTGACCGAGAAATCCGTGAGGGAAATTACCAATCTGTTCGGACTCGGATGATCGCTGATGGCTTGCAGGGCATTGCGGGCCTCACCGTGGGTATCGTGGGTCTTGGCAACATAGGGCTAGCAGTCACCGAAGCGTTTAAGCGCATGGGGTGTTCCACTATCTATTTTGATCCAGCGGTTTCGGAGAAACTCGGCGCACGTTCTAGCTCGTTATCAGAGCTTCTGGATGTTGCAGATATTGTGACCTTGCATGTCCCCTTGCTCCCCGAGACTCAAGGGTTAATCGGTGCTAAGGAACTCATGCGAATGAAGCCGGACGCCGTTTTGATCAATGCTGCGCGGGGTGGTGTCGTTGATGAGACAGCTTTAGCCGCAAGTTTAGTTCAGGGTGAGATTGGTGGCGCCGCTGTGGATGTGTACTCTGAGGAGCCGCCGTCGGATTCAAATCCTCTACTATCTCTGAAGGGTGAAGGAGCACAGCGCATCTTATTTACTCCTCACATTGCTGGTGTGACCCGACAATCTTGGGCATACCTATTCAATACAGCGTGGGAGAATGTGGTGCGTGTGCTAGAGCGGGGCGAGCCAGCTGCAAACCGGGTATATTAAGGTGCGCCTATAAGGAATGACGGATGATGCTGGGACAAAGAAGAATCGAGAAAAAATCGGTATTTTTTCTACTTGTTCCCGCGATTGCGATCATCACAGTAATCGCAATTATAGTCGGGGTAACGCCCTCCTATGCCCAAGAGCAACCTTACTACCAGGGTAAGACGCTTACGATCTATGTCGGTCGAACACCGGGTAGCGGGGCTGATCTTGCAGCGCGTGTGTTCGCTCAGTTCTGGTCGCGCCACATTCCAGGTGAGCCAACCATTATCGTCCGTAACCTGCCTGGTGGGGGGGGTACGCGCGTGTGGAACTACGGCGCAGAAGTTGCGGCAAGTAACGGTCTGCATGTGCTTTTCTCTCCGACTAACGGGGCGGCGGCTATTCTCAAGGAACCTGGGCTTCGTGCTAATTTTTCTACGATGCCCTTTGTGGGAGGGTTGCTGAGTCCAAATATGGCCTATGTTCGCACCGACAAGGTAGCGAGCCCCGAAGAGATTCTGAGCGCTGAGGGGTTACGATTTGGCGGGCAGAATCCTGTGGTTCGTTTCGATCTTCTGGGGCGACTCGCATTGGATGCACTTGGTGCTGAGTATCAGTACGTCACGGGCTTTCCGGGTGGAGCCGATGTTTTTAATGCGGTGCGTCGTGGTGAGGTGGATATACAGGTAGCCTCTCTGGGATTGTATCGCTTTTCCATTGAACCCACGTTAGTGAACGAAGGGCTCGCGATACCTCTTTGGCATAATCCTTCTGCGGATACTGCCGGTAATGTAGCCCCACTAGAAGTCGTATCTGATATTCCGAGCTATATGGAATTCTACGAGAAAGTGCACGGTTTTCCCCCTTCAGGTCGAATATACGAGATGTATAAGTGGATACTGCCTCGGGTAAACAATATCGTGTATGCGGCGCTGTTGCCGCCTGAGACTGCGGAGGAGTGGGTGAGCATTCTCCGCGAAAGCTTTGTAAAAGTGACTGAAGATCCGGAATATAAAGCGGAAGAGCAAACAATGTACGGATTTAGTTTGCCCTTGATTGGCGCTGAGGAAGGGACAGAAATACTCCGAAGCTTGTATGACGTGCCTGAAGACGTTGCAGCTTTTCTGGAAGCCTATATCGATGAAGTGCGGTAACTTGTTCGTTGGTGCAAGCGCTCATAAATTAGCCATACTAATATCACAGTTTGCTTTTTTTCTCGTGCGAGAGTGCGAGTTAAGAGTGCAAACCTTGCTGGCATGAAAGGACGGCGTGGTTAGAAATCAGAATCAGCATGTTTGAAGGAATGCTGAGTGGACTTGAGTTAGCCTTAATCTGGCCTGCACCCGGCTATCTAATGCTTGGCGTGTTTCTTGGGATGTGGATCGGGGCGGTACCAGGACTCGGTGGCGCAGTTGGACTGGCCCTGATGTTGCCGTTCACATTCGCTATGGATCCGGTACCGGCTTTTGCACTGCTTCTTGGTATGTATGCAGTGACCTCCACAAGCGACAGCATTGCGTCGATTATGCTAGGGATTCCGGGTACCGTTGCCTCGCAAGCTACGATTCTGGATGGTTACCCTTTAGCAAAAAAGGGACAGGCAGCGCGCGCGTTTGGTGCAACGTACACGGTCTCAGCTTTCGGTGGAGTGCTGGGCGCAGTTCTATTAGCGGTTTCTTTGCCTATTATCTTGCCAGTCATCTTTGCTTTTGGTGTGCCCGAGTTTTTTATGCTTGCCGTGCTTGGCCTCACCATGGTTGGCGTGCTTTCCGGGCGTTCGCTTTTGAAGGGCCTCACAGTGGCTCTTTTAGGTTTGTTGTTGACTACTGTGGGTTACGCTGATGCTACTGGGGTACCCAGGTTCTATTTTGGAGTGAACTACCTTTTAGATGGTGTGCCGATTATTCCTATCGTGCTTGGGCTATTTGGTATTCCAGAGCTCATGGAACTGGCTGTTCAAAATACCTCAATCTCACGTGTGGCTCGCAGTGAGGACCCAACCACTGGTTTACTTCAGGGCGTAAAGGATGCGTTTCATCATCGTTGGCTAGCTCTGAGATGCGCATTTCTTGGTACGTACATTGGTATGTTGCCGGGGCTAGGTGCGGCAATAGTGGACTGGATTGCATATGGTCACGCCGTACAGAGTTCCAAGGACAAAACACAGTTTGGTCAGGGTGATATTCGGGGTGTCATCGCTCCT
>JAZAGZ010000044.1:0-9192 GCA_036231525.1 Pseudomonadota bacterium
CTTCGGTGCAAATGCCAGATAAAAAACGATAATCGCTAACATGTAATGAACGGCGATCAGCCAGCCAAAGCCAAATCGATACGTAGCGCCAGCGACGCCGAAGAGACTATTTCCGCTGTATTGAGTCGCGTATAGCGTCAGCACTAGTATGGCGAAACCGAATCCGCGGCCACCCAGATAAAAGTCCTGAAGTGTGTCTTCTTTTCGAGCAGCTAAGCCTGCCCAACCAAGAAACAGGAGCGAGGCAACGTAGAGTGCAATAAAGACCCATGCACCAAACCCGAAGGGCAAGAGATTAGTCATCCGTCGCCGTCATCTTCTGGCCAACTTAAGAAAACCCATGCGGTAAATGCCGCGGTAAGTAGCAGTGCAATTAGCGTCGCGATGACCCAAAACGGTAACCCGTAAACGTGGCGTACATCGCCGGCCGGCCAATACCAAGGAATGACGAGTGCTAACAACCCCAAGTACACAGGCACAATCCACCTACGCGATCTGCTTTGTATTGTCATCTTCAGATCATCCCTCATTCCGTAGCAGCTATAATCTACTCTGGCTATAATTGCTATAGCAAGTTTTATGGTATGCATGGTACGGAGGCACGTGTTTTGAAGTGAAACTATGTCGATTCAATGAAACCCACCTCGGGCTCGTCAACGAAGGCACCGTCTCAGACGTAACAGCAGCCCTTGATGTGCTGCCCGAAACGCGGTGGCCGTTACCGACACAGGGAGATCTTTTGATCCTCCATCTGGATAAGGTTCAAGATCGAGTTCTGGAGGTGGTCAATAACGCCACTCGCTATAACCTCTCTGACATCACGCTCAATAGCCCTGTAGCCAACCCCACAAAATTAATTGGCGCACCAGTCAATTACCAACTACATATTGATGAAGCAGAAGCGGACAAGGGTATTACGTTCGATCGGAAAAACGTTAAACCAATCAGTGAAACACTGTGTTTTCTGAAAGCTAATTCGTCTCTCATCGGTCCCGGTGAAGGGGTTATTAGAAGTTTTCCGGATCGACGTACTGATCATGAGATAGAGCTCGCGATCATTATCGGTCAAGAGGCGCGCAGAATTTCACCTGACAAAGCTCTGGGATGTGTTGCCGGCTATGCAATTGGTTTGGATATGACAGTGCGCGGCAAAGAAGACCGCAGCATGAGAAAGTCCATCGACACGTACTCTGTATTGGGTCCTTGGCTGGTTACGAAAGACGAGATTATTGATCCCGATAATCTTGACCTAACACTGCGACTCAATGGCGAGATTCGTCAGGATTCTAATACTCGAGAATTAATCTACGACGTCAGAACACTTATTTCGAAATGTTCTGATTTCTATACTCTCCTGCCCGGGGACGTGATTTATACCGGCACACCAGCAGGCGTCGGCCCAGTTAAGCCGACCGACATTCTGGATTGCGAGATTCAGAGTATTGGAAAAATGCAGGTCAACATTTCCTAGGTTTTAAGTGACTGGGAGCCAGTATGGTTGAAAAAAGAAACTCCTCCAATAGAACCCATCAGGCCGAGAAAACCGACCTTTGGAAGGAATACCCTGATTATTACCAGCAACTGGAGAGTGCTCATCTCTGGCCGTTATGGGAGGAAATCCACGAGTTCACGGCTACACCCTCCCCTCGCTCAAAAGTTCTACCCTATCTGTGGCAATACAGAGACGCGAGAAGTCTGGTATTAGCATCCGCAGATATGCTCACCGCAGAGGAAGCTGAGCGTCGTGTGTTAGCCCTAGAGAACCCAGGCCTGGAGCGCCGACTAGCCACGACCCAGACAATGTATGCCGGTTATCAACTTTTGATGCCAGGAGAAATCGCGCCATCCCACCGACACAGCCCGGCTGCGTTTCGATTTATCCTGGAAGGAGAAGGAGCTTATACCGCGGTCAACGGTGAAAAGACCATTATGAATCCCGGTGACTTTGTCGTTACACCTTCCTGGGCTTGGCACGACCACGGTAACGAGACGGATATACCAATGATCTGGCTTGATGGCCTAGACTGGCCATTGGTCAATCAACTCGGGTTATGGTTCTTTGAAACCTACCCAGAATTCCAGCACCCATCAACAAAAAACTCAGACTCAACGCTCAACTATACATACGAAAGTACACGAACCTCGCTTGACGCAATGCGAGAATCTCAGAGATGCGACTCTTGCTACGGTTTTAAAATGCGTTACACAAGCCCAGCAAACAACGAAGATGTCATGCCAACCATTTCCGCCTTTCTCCAACTCATGCCAGAGGGATTCTCCTCCGAACCCTACCGACAAACCGATGCTTGTATTTACTCAGTTGTTGAGGGATATGGGCACACAATAGTCGATGATGTAAAACTGGCATGGGGCCCAAAGGACGCTTTTGTTATACCGACTTGGGCCAAACATCGACATTTCGTTGAAAGTAACGATGCCATACTATTCAGTTTTTCAGATCGTGGGGTACAAGAAAAACTCGGTCTCTGGCGAGAGCAGCGACCGGATGATTAGAAAGAGTCCGCCAGGGGCTGGCAAGCTACGTGCGGCAGATAGTGTTGGGTATCAGGCCCATGTTCTTGCGCGCCTATTTCGCAACCACATGAACGAACATCTTCGCCAACTAGGGATGTCCGTCGGGCAATTCGCAATATTGCGCGCTCTGTGGGAAGAAAATGGACTATCTCTAAAAGGGATTGCCGACCGCTGTCCTATCGATCTGACGACAGTGACTCGAACACTTGGCCGGATGGAACGCGACGGGCTAGTTAAACGCCGCCGTAATAAACACGACAAGAGAATTGTAAATTTTTTTCTAACTGCCCGCGCAAAAGCAAATCGCGATGCGGCAATTACTGGTACCACAGAAGTTAACGAACACGCTTTCCGTGGTTTTGATGACGTGGAAAGGGAAGTCGCTATGACTCTGATGGAGCGACTTGAGGTCAACCTCCGCCGCAAAAAGTTCAGTGCGAGCGAAACCTAACCTCAGGCCTCATCCTCAACTCCTGTAAGGAGTCACTCCTCTCAATCTTCCACGATAACTTTATCAAAACGAAAACTAAACTCTTGGGCAAGATACAAGGTGTTCTCATCCGGACATGCAAGCGCATGGATCGAGTCAAACCAACCAGGAGCCCGGCCTAGTTGACCAAACGTACCAAGAGCCTCCCCGTCCAAACTCAGTTTTATGACACGCCCGACACTACCGACAAAGATCACCTGATCCGGCCCTGGTGTAATGCATAAAGACCATGGCTGCGATGATCGTCCTGTTGCCCCCCCGGGCACCTCGCGTAGATTCCATTGCGTTTTCAAATTACCCTCGAGATCAAAAACCTGTATACGGCTATTGTTACGATCCCCAACATAGATGTTGTCGTTATTATCAATGACAATACTGTGAGGTGTATTAAACTGGCCCGGTCCCGCACCACGATCACCCCAGTACTTAATCAAAAGCCCCTGCTTGCTATAGTGTGCAACGCGGCTGTTTCCATAGCCATCCGTCACAAAGCTACTACCATCGGATGCAACGGCAACATCGGTCGGATGATAGAAGTTACCTGTTGAGGGGATTGCACGGTACGCAGGTCCGTGAGTAAGTGTAACCCATGGTTCCAGGCGCCGACCAAGCGTCTGTTCGATGATACCGTTGGGACTGACGCGTACGATTATATTATTAGCTGAATCGACGACCCACATATTGTCGTAGCGATCAAAACGTATGCTGTGGGCTGCATGAAAAATCGTCGAACCCTCGCCATATGAACGTACGTACTCACCGTCAGGAGTGAACTCTAACAGCGGAATATTCCCCCGATTCAGAATAAAAATATTGCCTGCCGCATTAATGTCTACGCCAACCGCCTCGGACAACCATATATCATCAGGAACCTGAAAGAAGCCTTCAACGAGTTCGTGTGATAGTTGACGCGGCATCTGATGTTCCTGCGCGGCAAGAGAAAATGCCCCCAACATAAGAAAAAAAGAAAGGAAAAATTTCATGGTATTAATACCCCCATCAGCTATTTTCAAAGTGTGCAATTGTATGGTTTGATTTCTTCATCTGGCACCCAAACCCAGTAGCCGCTGAGGCTAACAGGTTCAGTAAATGTGGCGGCATCCGCCACCGTTATTGTGTAGTGCAGCCGATGCTCCTCAGCACTCAGTAAAAACTGTTCGACAATCTGAATATCCTGACTCTGCGGCGTACCAACATCGTCAAAAAAAGGCCAATTAACCCGGTTAGTTGTAACAACCAACGTGTCCTCCTCCCACCGACCCAAGGAGTACCCCAAAGGTGAAGCAAGCCGATTATCTGGAGCCGGGCCATCTGACATGTGAACAGTGCGTACAACATCCCACTCCTCCATCCGAATAACGATATCTCCGCCCTGTTCAGCAATTTCCATCGGAAACGGGTTGTCCATAATGCCGGGCATACCCTGGGGTATGCATCGCAAAGCAGTATCATCTGTTAGAGGGTTATATCGCTCGCGAGCAGCTAAAGCTGTAGAAGTATAGGGAAGGAGCATGCCTGCAGAGGTATCTGTTGCATCACGGCTATAGGTTTGGCCGTGGGTCCAGATGCGGAAGATCCCCTGCGGCCCAGAGACCATAGGTGTTTGTGTCTGCACCCCGGAATCGGATTCTATGGCTTCCAATCCACCGAAGAGCCCTGACCACAATACGATGTTCTCACCACTCGGCACGCTGATATAACCGGCTATCATCTCCTTAAGACCGTGCCGGGACAGGTGTCCAACCACTGTCACAAAGTTTCCCACCGCAAGATTTTCACGCCCAACTCCATGACGTTCCAGCATATTCACAGAACCTGACTCCAAGACCCAAATCTCGCGTTCATTATTAGCAGCAAGTGTTTCCAGCGTAAAACGCACATGAGGATTGATCCAATCAACGCTGGTGATAGTTCCCGCCAACTCACTGGCAGTATCGCTATCATAAAATGCACTCACGGAATGGTGGGCGCCCGCAACTCCGGACATTAGTAGCATCAAGAAAAAAATGCTGGTGCGGATCATAACAACGGGCTCTTATTGATTCGCCAAAGCTCATTCTACCGATCTCGAAGCACACTGAGCATTACTTTTGATTTAGAAAGAGTCTAAATGAGAAACCAAGAATGAAAACGAGACGTAGAGTAGAATTCCCTCAGGGCTTATTGGCCAGGATAAAAGCAAAGAAGATCAGGCTAGAACGTTCGCGAGATCGTTGTTCCAAAATTTCTGGAGGACACTCATGTTAATCGCCAAGGTTAATCGATTGGTAGTAACAGTCATTTTTCTCGTATTCGGCGGCAATGCGTGTGCCCAAAATACGTCCGAAGATAACTTTCAGTTCCATCTTGAGGAGGCGAGAATTTCAGACGTACATCGTGCCATTCAAGAAGAACAGCTTACGTGCGTGGGACTGGTGCAGATGTATATCAACCGAGCCCAAGCCTACAATGGTGTTAGTAACCAACTCGTGACACGGGAGGGCGAACCAGTTTCTTCTGTACCCGGAACCATGCGTGCGGGTGCACCTGTTGAATTTCCAACCGAGACGGTAGCGATTAGCGATGTCTTGCCAAACTTTGATGAATACGAAGGCACGCCTATAGAGTTCGGGAGAATGGAGCCAACAGCATCAGACCCCGACGTCTACCAGCAATACGGTATGACGTTAGGCATCCCAAATGCAGGTCAGATGAACTCCCTAGGCACATTTAATCTCCGAGGTGAACGCTCGGTGACCTGCAAAGGTGATGCAGATCTGCATCCCTCTGCAGGACCACTACCAGCAGGCTCACACGCCGTTTGCGAAGACTTCCGCCAATACCCTGACGCGCTAGAACAAGCGATGGGGTTAGATGCGCAATACGGCAGCGAACCCGATCTCGAAAATTTACCGATGTATTGCATACCCTTTAGCTTCAAAGATCCGTTTGACACGAAGGATATGCGTACTACGGCGGCCGCGGATGCGCACTATGACATCGATTTCCCAGCCACTGATCACATACTGGTAGAGCAACTCAGAGAGAAGGGCGCAATCATTTATGCGAAAGCAATCAACAGCGAATACAACGGACGTGGCTGCGGTGGCAGTGGCTGCGATCCCGGCGGGCGCAACGAGGCAACCATGGTATTGCCCTCCACACTAGGTTATCAGCGCAGCTCGTGGTCGGGTAACCCAAGTAATGTCTACGACACAACGCGCGCAGCCTCTTTAGGTTCAAGTTCAGGGTCTGCCGCATCGGTAAGCAGCAATCTTGCAATGTGCAGTCTCTGTGAAGAAACTAGCATGTCATGTCGAGGCCCCGCGAATCACAATGCGGTCGCACTATTACTACCGCACAAAGCTATGATTTCCTTCCTCGGAGGCGCTATTGGCTCTGATATCTACTATGACCGCTCCGGGATTCACTGCCGCTGGATAGGTGACTCCGCCAAGGTTCTGGATGCCATGAAGGATCCGGAGACCGGTTACTACGATCCGCGGGACATGTGGACGACCGTTCCCCGATCCAGCATCCTAGAAGGAACATACGCTGAGCACGTGGTGGAATCGGCAGCCGAAGACTCGTTGCGCGGAGTACGTATCGGTGTGATTCGGGAGTCTATGCTGAAGTTTCCCGGTGTTAGAGCAGATGAACCCATCGTTGATGCCGCAGTCAGAGAAATTGAAGAAATACTCGGTGAACACCTTGGCGCCACGTTAGTGGAATCTGTTGATCCCATATGGCCAGATGACCCGAACATTGAAAATATGGAACCGTCCTATACGGACGCACTAGCTCAACTCCTGCCAGTAATCTTCCCAGAAATCCTATTCTGGCTAGATGATTCTGAGACAGACTATATTCTGCCAGCCCCACTGGGAACCTCTAACACCCGGCCTCAGTTCCCGGAATTTGCAGCAAGAATCACTCCAACGGAATTCGCACCAGGTATCACTTTCGGTGCGGGCACAATGAGCCCAATCGAGTATATGGTCGGTCTAGCCGAAGGCACTGAGCCCCCACCCCCGGGGCTCAACATACGCTCAATCCTGACGCTCGGTAAATCAAACGCCATGCAATTTCATATTGCACAGTACCTAACCCGACGCGCGGCGGACTGGGCAGAACGCGGCTACACCGAGACATTAGCCGATTGGGCTACGCTCAACGAAAGATCAAAATTCTGGGCTGATGCCCAACGAGCATGGTTCAAGAACTGGGAAGAAATAGGAGACATACGCCGCACATTCGGAGAGCGGCAAGGGATCGATGAGCGTATCAAATTACGAGAACTGCTACGCCGAGTGGAAATGAAGGTAATGATGGAGAACAATCTCGATGTGGTTGTGCGACTCCACTATCCGCTTGCTCCCGGCAAGATTGGTCACGCTCCACAACCCCAACCAGAAGGTCAAGCAGCGCGTAACGAGATTCGCATGGGTCCCTATGCTGGTTTGACAGAGGTCTTGATACCAGCTGGCTATGTACAAACAGTGTACGATCCGGTTTTCACACTCAGTGAGGATAGACAACGGTACATTCCGACAAATAGTAATACCCCTACAACACTGCCAGAACCAGGACTACCCTACTCATTAGTATTTAGGGCAGAGCCCGGCCAGGAAGATATGATCATAAGGGTTGCTTCAGCTTATCAATCAGCTTCGAACCGTCGGGTACCACCGCCAGCGTTTGAAGCGCTTCCAGAAGAACCATAACGGGTCCGCAAGCTACTTAAGAGAGGATAGATGTGAGATACATATTAACTTCTATAGCGACGATCACTCTAACTTCATCTGTGTTGGCACATCATAGTGAAGTGGGTATTGATGTGAATTCAGTAGTTACAGTTCAGGGTACTGTTATTGAGTTCAGTTGGAGGAATCCACACGTATATATCACCCTCAATACTACTGATGAACGCGGTGAACCTCTCGAATGGAGGGTGCAAACATCCTCAACACTCACCATGACACGTGTTGGCTGGAACCGAGATTCGCTATCCAGAGGTGACCGCGTTAGCGTTCAAGCCAATCCAGCACAAGATGGTCGTGCCTACGGAATATTGCGAACCATTGAAAAAGAAAATGGGATCACGTTACCAACATCGTTCAATAGAGAATCAGGAGAGCCTCTTCTCGCAGAGCCAGAAGTTGCAGCAGCCACTAACAGCCTGGCAGGACGATGGAGGGCGGACACTTCAAAACTCGCTAACTATCCGGGCGGCTTTGATGGTTTTTTCCACGCTAACCTCAAGCTGACAGAGGCTGGAAGGAGTGCTCAAGCCCAGTACAACCCACTGTCTCATGAAAACCCCACGTCGAGTTGTATAGGACCACCAGCACCGGCTCTGATCATCTACACCAACCTCTACCCGCTTGAAATCCAAATCAACGAAGACGAGCAAACCATCGTCCTCCGAACTGAGTATTTTGACGAGTTACGTACGGTCTATATGGATGGTAGAGAGCATCCTGAAAACGGCGAGCGCACTTTTACAGGGCATTCAATTGGTTGGTGGGAGGAAGATGTATTAGTAGTGGATACTCAACTCTTTTCCAATCACCGATCGCCTTATCAAATAGGTGTTCCATCGGGTGTTCAGAAACATCTCGTCGAGCGGTATCAACTGAATGAAGACGGTACTCAGATCATGGTTGAGTTCGTGCTTGAAGATCCGGAGTACATGCTAGAACCACTGATCCATACCCGGGAATTAATCTATTCACCTGACGTTGAGATGGTCTCATTTAATTGTGATTTAGAATCAGCAAGAGAGTTCATACCCTAAATAATAGACCACTGAAAACTTGGACAACTAATTCTGAGTTTCCAACAGAGTTTCGTAGTCCTTACCCATGACTTTGGTGATCGGCTGACCAGTCAGAACTCTTTCGCACATAGACTTTTCAAGAGCAACTATTTTTTCTGCTTTTTCAATCACGACTTCGGCAATTCCTATTGGTACGAAAACTACACCTGTACCGTCTGCTATCACCAGATCACCTGCTGAAACATTGATATCTCCAACCTTTATTTCAACATTTATCCCAGACTCGTGAATTCGCCCTCTGGCAGTTCGCGGTGTCGTTGATCGAGAAAAAACTGGAAAACCAATCTTCTGGTACTCGTCTATATCGCGTGCTGGGCCTTCAACGATTACACCTTGGATACCTTTAGCT
>JAZAGZ010000045.1:0-14697 GCA_036231525.1 Pseudomonadota bacterium
TTTTGAAAGTCACGCGAGACAAAATAGGTTCGTGCTGTAAGTTCTCCATTTGTGCCAGCAGGCGTTGAGAAAACAAAACCAACGCGTTTCTGATTGAGAGTCTCTCCGGTATCGTATGCAATGTTTCGATCTCGGGCTGAACTGCGATCTTCGGTAACTTGTGCGGCATTGATCCCACCCGGATCGTTGGAGATGGGCTGGTCTGTACTATTGAAGACGGCCAAGAGGTTTCGATTTTCGCCGAGGTTGAAATTAAATCGGCCGCTGAACTGTGTATTTTCTGCTTGGCTGTGAGCCCGGTAACCATCGATTTTCGTATCAGACAAGCTGATGAAATAGTTCATAAGGTCGGTTTCTCCACCCGACTTTAGCTGAAGTTTTTGAAAGCCATGCTCCCCTGCTGCAAGACGTGCACTGAAAAAGGGTATTTCTGGCCCATCCTCGGAAGTGATACTGATTACGCCACCGGACGCATTGCCATAGAGAGAAGAACTCGGTCCCCGGATTACTTCTATCTGGCGGGTAGCCCCAAGGTCGATGCTGTCGACCTGACCAGTACCATCAGGTAGTGTTTCTGGAATACCGTCCACCAGGATCTTAATTCCACGAATACCAAAAGAGGATCGGGCACCAAAGCCGCGAATAGAGATTCTGAGATCCCGTGCGAAGTTATAGCGGTTTTGCATAAAAAGGCCTGGAACTCGATTTAAAGCCTCATCAAGTCCAAGTTGCTGTCTACCGAGTTGAATCTCATCCTGCTGAACGACACTAATAGAAGCGGGGATTCTATCCAGCGGATTACTGATTCGTGTCGCCTCTACAACAATTGTTTCAAGGTCTGATGTTGATACTCCACCGACTTGTGCGTATGTAAGACCCGGGAACATAGACATGACGACATATGCGGTTAGGCTATGACGTGCGGCGCATACTTTTACTTTCATGCTTACACTATAACAGTAGGGCGCGCATTAATCGTTTCAGAAGCTCGTTCTTGCCTGAGGCATGTCGGTGCTAACATCCTCAATATGACTAGTCGTTGTCTTCAAGTGCTTGCCGGATGATGTAAAGTACGTTGCCTGTATGTGCGCGCGTCTCGACGTTTCCGCTGCGCTTGCCTCTTAGCATACGTTCGATGTTGCGTAACTGATAGAGCGACATGGACTGTGATGGATAGTCATGATCATCGCCGGTAACAATATCTGTGAGTCGGGACACATACTCTATCTGTAGATTCTGCCGAAATGTGTTCACATCACCGCGGACATCTTCTGAAAATATAGCGGTTGTTAAATCTTCCATCATGTTAGTTAGTTCGTACTCATTGCCGTATAGGCGCGAGTCCGTAATTCGAGTCATAACTTTGGGGTGGAGCAGATGTGAAAGCACCCCTCGCTGTATGGCGAGTAACCATTCGTGAACTTTAGGATCCTCCGTTTCCCCATAAAAATTCCACAGTCTGCGTTGTTGTTGCAGGTGAGCGTAGAGATCCTGGGAAGCGTATAGAGCAACCGGCGCGAATAGATGGGTCGCGAGAGCATCCATGGCGTGTTCTTGGGTTTCAAGATTGACAGGCACAAAAGGTGTCTGCGCTCCAATCTGATCCACTACGGATCGATTGATATAGACGCCGCCGATCTGATGCGCCAATACGCTTATGGAACGCGAAAACTGAGATAGCATGACCACGTAAGCGTCTCGCAGTTCATGATACGACTCGCCAATTCTTACATTCTTATCTATTGCTGTATCAAGTAGTTCCTCAATTAGGTTCAACCGTTCTTCAGCGTACCCGATAGGGTTGCTGGTCATGTCGTACCAATGAACCCGCGGATCCATCGCGAAGCCCGGCGCACGCATGACATGGTCGTCTGTCCCAAATAGCAATTGAGCCTCAGTCGAACGAGCCGCAATAGAAGCCAACCGCTCGGCTTCTGCCTGTATATTATCTGCGCGCGTGGAGTAGCTATACTCCACGATCCAATCATCATACGGTCCTGGTTTTGTACCAAAGTAGGCAGTTTGTTCGCGTCCATCTGTAGCAATGTGTATGTCGGTATAGTCCATTACTGAGGCATGTAGCGAACGCTCATCAACAACCGCCTGATCGTAGATCTCATCCAGCGTGAGCATGTTTGAAGCCGCGAAGTTGTGCGCGAAACCAAGGGTATGCCCTACTTCGTGCAGTGTCAGGTCGACAAGAAATTCATGGATTAACCGTTCTTCTTGTGCGGAGCCTAGCTGCAGCGTATTAACAGCAAATCGGCCGAATACCTGACTTAGGTGCAACCCATAACCAATATTGCAATAGCCAGGTTCGAAACTTTCGGGTACTAGAGAGTTATCAAGGTCATCAAGGATGCGCTGATACTGCACTCGTCTTGTGACGCCTGAAAATTCAAGCATGATATCGGCACCAATGATTTGCCCGGTGCGAGGATTCGTGAATGAGGGGCCGTAGCCTGAAAAGGGTGGGTTGGGAGAGGACGTCCAACGAAGAACATTATATCTGATATCGCCCGCGTCCCACTCTGCGTCGTTGGGTTGTACTCTTACGACGATGGCGTTCTTGAACCCGATTTTTTCAAATGATTGGTTCCAGGCAAGTACGCCTTCTACAATTGAATCTCGAAACTTTATGGGGGTTGTATTCTCTATCCACCAGACAATCGGTTCTATAGGCTCTGACATTTCCGCGGCGGGGTCTTTTTTCACAAGGTGCCAGCGTTCGACGAGGTCCCGATAAGGTGTAACGCTGTCATCTGTGAGGTCAGTTATTTGTTGTGCAAAGAAACCCATCCTGTGATCGGTAAACCGCGGTTCGTAGTCGCTTTCTGGGATCGCAATAAATGAATGCTGCATATAGATACTTACGTAACGACTATCTGTGATCTCCTCGTCTCCCTGGACAACTGGTGCGGGATTCTCGTACACATACTCTACATGCACATCACTGTTTAGAGGGTAGTTGCGAATTTCAGTAATTTTGCTTTTGTCTTCGCTTAGATTGCCAAGCCGAAAAGCATCTTCGGGCGTTTCATCTGGATCAGGTGTTGCCTTAACCTGAAGCAGAGCTTCGCTTGCAAAAATTTCATCGACATTGATTAGGACAGTTCCAGTTTCATCGTCTTCGGCAACTATGGATTCTGATACGAGCAGGCCTGGACTTATATTGGCGTGGGCGGCACGACTCAAAGGGTTCTCAGGATTAAAATAAAACGAGGTGTTTTCCGAGCGAATTTCTATTTTGTCGAAGTGACGTGCCAGAGACAGTATTCGGTTATCTCGGTAGCGTCCTCGAAAATGTCCTCCTTGGACTACACCATCAGTACTGACGGCGACGTAAATAAATTCTTGGTCCAGCTGTTCCCGGGAGATCTCCATATGAGTTTCACCGGTTTCGCGATCTCTATAGAGCGTAAAGAGACCCTCAAATTGATCACTGTTTCCAGTGATTTCGGCGATGGTTTTGATGGAATCCTCTTCCTCCTCTGTTTCTTGAGCAGAGGTGGGCATGTCTATGATTAGTATCAGAAACCATAGGGTCAGAAATATGCGGAACGGATGCTTCATGTTGTTTTTCCTCCGGGATGAGTTGAGAGGATAGTGAATCCTATGGAAAGGAGCCAGCGTGAAACTCGAGGCGTATGAGTGCAAACTATATCAATTAGCAGATAAACCCTAAATTTTAAGGATGCCAATGGAATTGATCTCTTTCGCGGAGTTGTCCGCCCTCGTTCAGGTTTTTATTGTGGACTTGGTGCTGGCCGGGGACAATGCGATCGTTATAGCTATGGCGGTAGCTGCTCTGCCGGCGCATCAGCGCATGCGGATTATGATCTTTGGTATCGCTGCGGCGACCATACTGCGCATTATTTTTGCTTTTCTTACCGTCTACTTGCTTCAGATTACTGGTCTTATGCTTGTAGGGGGGGTCTTGCTTTTATGGGTAAGTTGGAGACTGTGGAACGAGCTTCGGGAACGGGCACAGGAGAACCAAGCTGAAGAGCACGCTAACGAGATTGCTCATGGCGAGACACCGGTTCGTAAGGAGTCACAACAAAAATCGACCCGGCAAGCTATTACCCAGATCATCGTTGCCGACGTTTCTATGTCTTTGGATAATGTTCTCGCTGTAGCAGGCATTGCCAGGGAGTATGTATGGGTGCTAGTAGTTGGCTTGGCCCTGTCCATCGCTTTTATGGGACTGGCTGCGGTATTCATTGCAAGGTTACTGGCTAAACACCACTGGATCGGTTACATGGGTTTAGCGGTCATAATCTATGTTGCGGTGATGATGATTTATGAGGGTGGAATCCAGTTATTGGGTGCGATGGCTTAATGGATTTTGGTCATCAATTAAGCCCTAGTGGTTAGCACTCGCGAGTTTGAGAGGGCTGGCTCTCCAGATTGTTGTATATATGCAACACAAGATAAAGAATCCGGAGAGTGACATGCACTTTTCAGGGAGGCATGTCTGAGCTTCCCTTTTTTCTTGTCCACAATTTGCAACTGCGCGTTATGATGACGTGATGTCAAAGCTATTATTTTCGGTATTTCTTATTCTGGTGGCCACGGCTCTTCAGGCACAGAGTATTCGTCTAAAAGCACACCATATGCTTCCTCCCGTAGCTCCGGGCCACTCGATGATGTTGGCACCTTGGGTGGAGAAAGTTGAACGGGAATCAGACGGGCAACTTGAGATTGATATTTACCCGCTACTGCATTTGGGAGGACAGGCTCCGGCGCTGACTGATCAAGCATACGACGGCATCGTTGACATCGTGTGGACTCTCCCAGGGTATACACCGGGACGATTTCCAAGAATTGAGGTTTTTGAGTTGCCTTTTCTTGCCGCTCACCCAGTTGTAATGAATTTTGCTATTCAGGACTTCCTCGAGAATCATCCAGAGGAGTTCGAGGGCTATAAACTTATTTCTGCCTTTGTTCATGCGGGGCAGTTGATACATTCCAAGGTGCCTATTCGCACCACGGCCGAACTTGCGGGACTTAAATACAGAATCCCAGCGCGTATTTCAGCGTGGATGGTTGAATCCTGGGGTGGGACGCCTATCGGTACAACGGTGCAGAAAATCCCAGAGATGCTTTCGAAAGGGATAGTGGATGCTGCACTTATTCCTTATGAAGCTTCCTTTGCGCTCAAAATTCACGATATGGTTGATTACCACATCCTCTTAGATGATGACACTTGGCCTCGACTGAATGCGCAGGTCCTAATGGTCATAATGAATCTACAGACCTATGATCGGCTACCGCTGAATCTTAAGGCCGTCATAGATGCGAATTCTGGTCGCAACGTTGCGAAGTGGATGGGTGAAACGTGGGTGGAGATGGAGCATGCTGGTGAGCGTGCGGCTGAGGCATCTGGAGATTTCATTTATCTGCCTCGGGAAGAGGTTGAGTTGCTGAGGCAGAAGAGCCAACGACAGGTCGCTGAGCGTTGGATATCAGTGGTTGCGAATGCTGGTATTGACGGCCAAGCACTGGTTGATGAGGCTACAGCATTACTTGAGTATTATGGCCAACTTTATGCTGCGGGAGCGTTGGAATAGCGATTATCAGGGGTTCCTCAATCATCCATCAAGTTCCAATTACTTCTGAGGTATCTGAGCCTCTTCATTTGGCGGGCGTGAACCTGTTTTGGGGGTTATCATGGCGGGGCAAAACGTCTTCGTGGCAAAAATAAGGAATAAGGGAGAATCCCATGAGAAATTCTATTCTGACTGGTCTACTCGTCACACTCTTGGCGTGTGGTAACGCAGTTGCTCAGCAGGAACGGGATTGGGATGCTGTAGCTCTAACGATCCATCCTGTCGCGGGTGGTGTGTACTACCTAGAGGGTGCTGGTGGCAACATTGGCTTATCTGTTGGTGAGGACGGTATCGTAATGATCGACGATCAGTTTGCTCCCCTCACAGAGCGTATTCTCGCAACAATTGCTGATCTTGATGATGGCGAAATCAGATTTCTCATCAATACTCATGTACATCCTGATCATACTGGGGGCAATGAAAATCTTGGCAAGATGGGCATCGCTATTTTAGCGAATGACCGTGTACGTGTGCGCATGGTTGAGGAAATGAACCCCGATGATGCCCTACCTATACTCACCTACAGCGATACCACGACCGTTCATTTGAATGGCGAAGAGGTTCATGTATTCACGGTGCCACCAGCTCATACAGATGGCGACAGCTTCATCCATTTCCGCGGGGCAGATGTTTTACACCTTGGAGATGTATTTAGGACTAATAATTTCCCATACATTGATGTATCGAGAGGTGGAACATTGCAAGGCACCCTGGAAGCACTCGCAATAGCTATTGGTATGTCCGGTCCGGATACCCTGATTATTCCGGGTCACGGAGTTCTCGCGTCGCGGGATGATGTTGTTGAGTTTAGGGATATGACTCTCGTCGTCGCCGAGCGAGTTGAGCAGCTGGTTCGTGAAGGCGCTAGTCTTGAGGATGTGCTCGCGGCTGGGACTGCCTCAGAGTACGAAGCCCAATGGGGTGACCCCGAGCGATTTCTCCGTGGTGTGTACGTGGAGGTCGGCGGGGAGTAGTAGTGAGCGTGAGGCTCATCAGAGTTATGGCCTCATCGCTAATCGTAATGAGGTGGTTGTTTTCCTGATGAGGAAACCGAAGGTTTGTATCTATATACCTATTGATTCTTCCGGAGAATCTCATCGGCGAATTGAGGAAGCAGGGTGCGAGGTTATCTTGGGTAAAACCTCATGGCGTACCGGTATCGATCGAGATGCATTGCTTCAACTCTCGCGTGGAGCGCACGCGCTGTTGGGCGCTACGATTAAACGCATGCCGATCGAGGGAGCCTTTCTCAAGCAACTACCGGAGCTACGGATTATCTCGAAGTACACCATTGGAGTGGAAGACGTAGACCTGAATGCCGCAAGTAAGCAGGGAGTCCTCGTGACCCACAGTCCGACTGAAGCGAACTGGGGGGGGGTTGCCGAAGGGACTATTGCCTTTATGCTAGCTCTTCTCAAACGAGTCCGTGAACGAGACCGTCATGTTAAACAGGGGGGTTGGAGAGATTCCGCACTTATGGGCACCTACCTGGGGAAGCGTCAGGATGGTTACCCAGGACTGACAGTTGGTATAGTAGGTTTTGGTCGTTGCGGTTCGCGTGTTGCTGAGTTGTTAGCTCCTTGGAACCTTCGAGTGCTCGCCTGTGATCCGTATGTAGAAGATGAGAAATTTGAACGCTACGGTGTTCGACGCGCAACACTGGCATCTCTGTTAGAGGAATCAGATGTTGTGACCCTGCATGTAACACTAACCGAGGAAACGCACAATCTCATCGGCAGTGTGGAACTTAGGCTTATGAAGTCCACGGCAATACTCATCAATACCAGTCGTGGTGCCGTTGTTGACATCGGAGCACTCTGTGATGCATTGGAGGGCGAACAATTAGCCGCGGCAGCGGTGGATGTGCTCTCAGAAGAACCACCTCCGACGAATTCCAGAATCCTTGGCCTGGGAGATAAGGTAATTCTTTGCCCTCACATGGTGAGTGCTAATACACCAGGGACGCTCTTACCAGCGATTCCTTGGGCAACGGATGCAACTCTGGCGGCGTTAAGAGGAGAAGTGCCAGAACACGTTTATAATATTGATGTAATTCCTAGATGGTTAGATAGGTTCGGCGATAAACCACTGATATGAGAATCGGCGTCAAACCGGTCCATGGTCCCCGTGCGATCTGGTCCTGGATACTCTACGATTTTGCTAGTTCCCCTTTCACGACTCTTGTTATCACCTTTGTTTATGCGACCTACTTTACGCAGGTTATTGCCCCAGATCCTATCACGGGGACCGTATTGTGGTCGCGTGCGATTACCGTTACAGCTCTGGTTGTAGCCATTTGTTCACCGATACTTGGTGCCCTAGCAGATAGGGGTGGTTATCGAAAAATCTTTGTATTGCTTTTTACATTGGTTTGCGTAGTAGCAACTGCAGGACTCTATCAGATCCTACCCGGACAAATAACAGCAGCTTTAGCTCTTATTATCGTCGCAAATATTGCGTACGAATTTAGTTCTGTGTTTTACAATGCATTTCTACCGGATCTTGCGGCCCCGGAGCATGTTGGGAGTATTTCCGGCTACGGGTGGGGAGTCGGGTATATTGGTGGTCTTCTTGCACTCGTATTGGCGCTAGTAACTTTGATCCAGCCAGAGACGCCCTGGTTTGGTTTTTCTACAGAAAACGATGAAAACATTCGCGCAACAAATCTGATTGTTGCTGGATGGTATTTTATTTTTACATTGCCATTTTTATTTTGGGTTTCTGAAGATAAATCTATGGTGTCGGGTAGTGGAAAAATAATTAGTGATACGATCCTTCAGCTACGCAGGACATATGCAGAGGTTAGGCGGTTTAAGGAAATAGCCCGATTTCTGGTCGCACGTTTTGTATATAACAATGGTCTTGTGACAATTTTCGCGTTTGGAGGGATCTATGCAGCTGAATCTTTCGGATTTACTCTTCAGGAAGTGCTAATTTTTGGCATTGTGCTGAATATTGCTGCCGGGTTTGGCGCGTTTTTTATGGGTCGCCTCGATGATGTAATCGGCGGCAAACAAACCATCATGATTTCACTCATTGGACTATCCATAGCCACAACACTGGCTATGCTTGCTACGACAAAACTATGGTTGTGGATTGCAGGCATAGTGATCGGTATCTTCATCGGCCCAAATCAATCAGCAAGCCGTTCGCTGATGGCTCGCTTTGTTCCACCGAAGTTAAAAAATGAGTTTTTTGGATTTTTTGCTTTTTCAGGTAAGTTTACGGCCTTCGTTGGCCCATTTTTGCTGGGCGGTTTGACTCAGTGGACAGGATCTCAACGCTGGGGAATCTCTGTAGCACTAGCTATGTTTGTGGTGGGTTTGCTGATCATGATCCCACTAGATGAAAAGGCAGGTATTATGAGGGTGAGGCGGAGTAGTTGATTTAGAGACGGTTATTCACTTCTTGAGATGAGATACTTATTGTCGGTGCTAGCTACTAGATATTTCTTGCGCAGAATTTTTTGATGGAGCAGGCAAGTTGAGTGGGATGCTATGGCGGCGTATCTTGGCCCGTCTTTCTCGTAGTATTACTGTTAGTTGATCCCGGAAGGAAACGGATGTCTCAGTTTGAGCGAATTATTTTCGTATTCCCTGGGCAGGGTTCTCAATATCGTGGGATGGGCTCTGACTTGGTAGAAGAGTTCGAGTGCGCTAAAGAATGCTTTCATCAGGCAAGCGAGGTTGTAGGCTATGACATGTTGGAACTCTGTTTCAGAGATCCACAAGCACGGTTAGACTTGACCCGTTTTACCCAGCCTGCGTTATTGACTCACCAAATCGCGTGCCTTGAAGTTTTTCGTAGTCTGGATTCGGAGAGTAAGGTTCAACCCTCGCTAACCGCAGGTCATAGCTTAGGTGAATATGCAGCACTGGTAACCGCTGGCGCTCTAAGCTTTGAGGATGCTTTGACATTGGTAACTCGCAGAGCGGAACTTATGAGCGAGTTTGGCGAGGGTAGTATGTTGGCGACTACACTTGATCTGACAGCTGCCAGAACACTTGCTGAAAAATACTATTGCGGTATTGGGGGATGTAATCTCCCAGAGCAGACGGTTATTGCGGGTCAGGATGCTGATTTGGATCGGTTAACCGAAGATCTCACTACAAATCAGCAGCGCAAGAGAGCAGTGAGGCTAAAGACTGAAGGCGCATTTCATACCTATCTGATGGTCAATGCAGCACGGCGTTTTAGAGAGGTTCTCGAGGATATTTCTTTTGGTCCGTTAGAGGTCGGTGTTCTATCTAACTACACTGGTCAGATGCATGAGCCTGACTCCGACGCTATACGGTCTCGGCTATTCTTTCAGTTGTTTAATCCCGTTCGATGGATGGCGTGCATGGATGAGGCTATGGATGCCGGTATCGATGCGATCATTGAATTTGGTGGTGGAATTGGAAAGGGGGTAAGCCCGGCTGAAAAACGTCCCAATCTAGAAGGTATGGTGAAGAAGGCCTTGAAGGGTCGTTCGTATGAAGCAGAGTACTTCGGAGCGATAAATACAGTGGGGATTCGCTTATTGGCAGAGCAAATGCTCTAGTTCTCAAGATGCCCTGAGTGAACTGAAAAAAGTAATAGAAACAGTGATATGTCAGAACAAAAAGCAACTAATGTAACCTGGCATGAGGGGTTAGTATCTCGGGAAGATCGGTACAATATTCTTCGACAAAAAGGCGCAACGATCTGGTTCACCGGTTTGTCGGGTAGCGGTAAGAGCACGATAGCCGTAGCGCTTGAAAAGGCTTTGTTTGAGAGAGATAAGCTCTCTTATCGGCTTGATGGCGATAACGTTCGGTTGGGCATAAACAAGAATCTTGGTTTTTCTGCAGAAGATCGTAAGGAAAATATACGCCGTATTGGTGAGCTCGCTAGAGTATTCGGGGACGCTGGCATAATCGTGCTTTCAAGCTTTATTAGTCCTTATAAGCTTGATCGTGACAGAGTTAGACAGTTGCATGAGGCCGAGCACTTAAATTTCATTGAAGTATTTGTAGATTGTCCGCTTGACGAAGCGGAGAGACGTGATCCAAGAGGACTTTACAGGAAGGCTCGTTCGGGTGAGATTAAGAACTTTACCGGTATCGATGCTCCCTATGAGGTACCGGTTAAACCTCAGTTACACCTTCGAACAGATATGTTGTCCATAGAGGAAGAAGTGGACATAATTTTGGAATATCTTGAGAAAAACGACATTCTTTCTGCTCCATGCTTTATTTTCACCGATGATAAAGATGGTAAGGGGGTTGCGTCAGTTTAGGGGTGAGGAACGATCGGTTGGTGCCTCAATCTCGCAAGGGGGTTGGGTCGGAGCCTACTTCAGCGTACAGTTAGATGTCGGGTTTTGCCGGGAGAATACTCATAGAATCTCAATCACAACAGTCCCGCTCCGGTATTACCGTTGCAGTATCGATTATCGCAATTATTGCGGTAATTTACGGAATGCAGGCTGCGCGAGTGATCTTGGTACCGTTTCTTGTGGCCGGGTTTCTTGCTGTTTTGTGCGTACCGATTACACGATATCTAGAGCGTTTGCGTATTCCGACTGGCTTAGCCGTAACGATTGTTATTGTTCTTATCATCGGAATCATGGTTCTGGTTGGGACGTTTGTTGGGGGATCTGTCGGAGCATTTAATGAGAGACTCCCATTTTATCAGGAAAGACTTAACGAAAGAGTCGCTGATATTGCCGCTCTCCTTGGTCAAGAGGTCAGTGTTGGTGGGTTAGTTGAGATGATTCAGCCTGGCGCAGCCATGAACTTTGTTGCGAATATTCTTAATGGTCTGCAGGCTCTTCTCGCCAATTTTTTTCTTATCATGTTCGCAGTGATTTTTATTCTTCTGGAAGCATCAACGTTTCCCAGTAAGATGCAGTTGATTTTAAAAGCATCGCATGGAGATCCAGAATACTTTAAGCGATTTACAAGTAGCGTTCAGCAATACCTCGGCATAAAAACATTGACAAGCTTGGCTACCGGTCTAGCTGTATGGTTGCTTACAGCAGCCTTTGGGCTTGATTTCTCAGTTCTCTGGGGGCTTCTCGCATTTCTTCTGAACTATATTCCTAATATTGGATCTCTAATTGCTTCAATTCCAGCGATTCTCATCGCGCTGATTCAGTTCGGGACATTGCAAGCGCTGATGATAGCTCTTGGATACTTCGTGGTTAACATAACAATCGGAGGTGTCATTGAGCCACGAGTAATGGGCCGTGGGTTGGGTCTTTCCACACTAGTAGTTTTCTTGTCGTTAGTTTTCTGGGGTTGGATTTTCGGACCGATCGGCATGTTGCTCTCAGTGCCACTTACGATGACAGCTAAGATTGCATTAGAGTCTAGCGGTGAAAAAAGTTCATCCGTCGCCCTATTATTGAGCGCGCCTGACCGCGTTAAATTTAGAGATGAATCTTCGAGATCAGGTTGAGTGTTTGTTACCGAGTTGGAAGCGCTGGTATCCGAGCCTATTTGATGCCGCGCAGGACCTCGGACTAATCAGGGCGAGGGTGTGTTCTCCAGACAACTTATTATTGAGCAAACGCCATGCCAAGGTTCGTCACGCCGCCGAAGAAGCACACCAGGAGAGATGGGGCGGCAAAGGTTCTGAATAACCCGTCAGCTGCTTTTGATTGGATACACATAAAGGCAACTAGTCGGGTAGATCTTTCCGGTAATTTCTAATATGGCCGCTGGCCAGCCTGTCATTGTAATCATTGAGCTTGTGCTTCAGTGTCGGGGCCAGTATGTAGAGGCCAAGGATATTGGGTACGCATATGAAGAAGACTAATGCGTCAGAGAAATCCAGGATAGCTCTCAGTTGAATTGAGCAGCCGACTACGACAAACACACAGAAGACAGCTTTGAACCCAAAATCTGCAGCGCGAGATTCGCCTACGAGATAGGTCCAGCCTTTTAATCCGTAGTATGACCAGGCAATCATTGTGGAGAACGCAAACAAAATGGCAGAAATGGCTATTGCGTAGGGTGACCAACTGATATTACGTTCAAACGCTGCAGACGTCATTTCGATTCCACCAAGGTTTTGTACGAAACCCGGGTCGTAATAAAGTGTCGTTGTGATAACTAGCGAGGTCACCGTACATATCACCACTGTGTCGATAAATGGTTCCAATAGCGCAACATAGCCCTCCGTAATAGGTTCGTTTGTTTTTACGGCCGAGTGAGCTATTGCTGCGGAACCTATACCTGCCTCATTGGAAAATACCGCTCGCTGGAAACCGATGATCATGACGCCTAATGCGCTGCCCCCTAATGCTTCAGGCGCAAATGCCCCATTGATGATTGCGTGCAATGCAAATGGTAGCGCTTCGTAATTCATGCCGATGATTGTAAGTGCTGAAAAAACGTAAAAAAGAGCCATAAATGGCACAAGCTTCTCAGTGACTCTCGCGATGGTTTTTATGCCACCGATAATGACGAAGCCGACAACCGCGGCAATAATTAATCCGAAGAGCCAACCCTTATTATTAAACCAACTACCGTTCAGGCCGCCCGTAACATTGACGAACTGTACATACGCTTGATTTGATTGGAACATATTTCCAATTCCCAGACAGCTAATAACAATGCCTGCCGCGTAAAATTTAGCCATAAAGTTGCCGAGTTTTTGAAACCCCTTCTCTTTCAGTCCCTTCTCAAGGTAGTACATTGGACCACCGGAAACGCTACCATCAGGATTATTCTTTCGATAGATTGTTCCCAGTGCACATTCCACAAATTTTGTGGACATGCCTAGAAGCCCAGCTAATATCATCCAGAATGTGGCGCCCGGTCCGCCGATTGATATGGCTACGGCCACCCCACCGATGTTACCAATACCGACAGTACCGGAGACCGCTGTAGAAAGTGCCTGAAAATGAGAGACTTCGCCTGGATGAGAGAGGTCTGTGTAGTCGCCTCGTATCAATCTGAGGGAATGCCTAAAACCTCGGATGTTGATGAATCCAAAATAACCAGTAAAAAAAACAGCGCCGAGTATTAACCAAAGTACAACTAAGGGAAGGTCCGCACCGAATATGGGTATTGTAAAAAAAATGATTTCAGAGACGAAAGTGGTAAATGGTTGGACAGCGTTATTGATGAAGGAATCAATCCCAGAAAAATCTTGTGCAATAACTGGAGTTGAAATGACAAGACAAGGGAAAAAAACGGGAAAACCCCGCATACAAATGGCATTAAACAACATACTAATAAATGGTGGGGACCGGATTAGAGTGGCTGGCCACTGTCGACACGTCGTGAAAACTACCTAACCATTTCTCACCTGTTCTGAGTGGTGGCACTGAAATGGTTTGTGTCCGCAGCTAGAGCCTACTGTTCATCAAAGTGGCCTTATCCTGATGTCACGGAACCGAATGAGTCCACCGTTGCTTTGAAATGCAATTGGACCACTCGGATGTTCGTCACTTTCATAATCTACCGTAACCGTGCCATTTAATCGCACGAGGATTTGATCACCTTGGGCAGTAATTTCGTATGTATTCCACTGTCCTTCAGTCGAAACAGCCGTCATAGGCGGTGCGTGACCTATGATTGAGCCAGTACGGTTGTCTGGATTTGGGTTTGTGTCGTAGATATTGACTTCATATCCGTTGTCCGCGTTGATTTCGTCAGCATTGTCATTACGAATGAATATCCCACTGTTGGAGCCGGGACCATTCCAGAACTGAAGTTGCAACAGGAAATCTGTGTAGTGACCCTTGGTCACCAGGAATGCCTGGAGATCGTCCTCCGCCTCCACAATATCACCGCGAATGATCCATTCAGCGTCACCGACTTCATTGGGTTCTCCACTCACAAAGTTAGTGGGATGGTTGGTGTCTTCGCCGCTAATGATCGGATCGTATTGCAGGGCTCGAAAACTGCTCAGATCGTGGCCAGAGAATAGTATTGCCCAGTTCGGCTCACTTAAGAGAGATGCTTGGGTGGTAGTTTCAGCATCAGTAATCGTCGGTATCGGGAGTGGCATTTCTGTCGGCGTTACTGCAACCTGGGCCGGGTCTTCCCCAGGGGATATATCTTGGCCGGGTTGGCATGCAGCAAGAGCGAGACCTGCAAGGCAAATTAGG
>JAZAGZ010000046.1:0-11288 GCA_036231525.1 Pseudomonadota bacterium
CAGGAAGCACCACGGGAATCGGTGCCGAATACAGACTCACGGGACACAAGTATTTTTGCTCGGCTCCAATGTGCGATGCCTTCCTCACGCTGGCCTATACCGATGTCGGCCTGTCCTGTTTTCTGGTGCCGCGCTGGACACCTGACGGGGAACGCAACGCACTCTTTATTCAACGAATCAAGGATAAGCTTGGCAATCGCTCCAACGCCTCCACCGAAATGGAGCTCCAGGATACCTGGAGCATTATGATGGGCGAGGAAGGTCGAGGCATCCGCACGATTATCGACATGGTGCACGGCAACCGAATGTACTGCTGCGTGAGTTCTGCGGCGTTAATGCGCCAGGGTCTTGTCCAAGCGCTGCACCACACAACCCATCGAAGTGCGTTCGGAAAACCACTGATTCAACAACCCTTGATGCGCAACGTGCTGGCTGACCTTGCCCTTGAAGCTGAAGCTGCGCTGGTACTGGCGCTGCGTATTGCGCGCGCAATGGATGACGCCGAAACAGAGGAAAGCGCTGCTGCACTGGCGCGTATCGGTGCGGCAATAGGCAAATACTGGAACTGCAAGCGTGCCCCGGCCCATACATTCGAGGCACTGGAATGCCATGGCGGTCCGGGCTACATAGAGGAATCGATCATGCCGCGCCTCTACCGGGAAGCACCGGTTAACAGCATCTGGGAAGGATCGGGCAACATCATGTGCCTGGACGTACTGCGTACCATGCAACGCGAAAAAGCAGCGATCCCCGCATTGTTGACAGAACTCGAACATGCAAGGGGGGTAAATTCTGCACTGGACGCTGCTGCGAATGCACTGATGAACGAGCTTAATGACACAGGTGATCTAGAATTACGTGCCAGAAGCATTACTGAAATGATGGCAATCACCTGGCAGGGGGCGCTGTTGGTACGGCATGCGCCTGCTGCAGTATCGGATGCCTTTTGTGCTTCACGACTGGGCACTCGCTGGAGCGGTGCTTATGGCGCATTGCCCTCCAGCGTAAACTTCGGTGCCATCATCGACCGGGCACGATCTGGCGAGTAGCGTCTCGGCACGAAGCCGAGCGGAAAAAAGACATACATATCAGGGACGCGATCTTCGTACTTTGTCGACGCAGATATCACGGTAATAGTTCGAAACAAAGTAAGGGCCTTGAAGAGGACATCAACTATGACTCAGATGAACAGCCAACAAGTCTACGAACTTGACAACGATCTGATCTCGGATGCGGCTAAGATTCGCTTCTTCCCAATTGTCGTCGAACGGGGCGAGGGTGCTCGGCTGTACGACGTCGATGGTAAATCTTACTTAGACTTTAGCGCTGGGTGGGCCCTCGCCAATGTGGGCTACAACCACAGCCATGTCAGAAACGCCGTGATAAAACAGCTGCACCGCAGCCTGTTTACTGGACTGACGTCTGGCCTGCACGAACCGGCTGTGGAACTCGCGCAAAAACTGATTAGCCTTACGCCCGGTGATTTTGACAAGAAGGTGTGGTTCGGACTGTCCGGGTCAGATGCCAATGAAACAGTCGGACGGCTGCTTCCAATGGCAACCCACAAGCGACGTCTGGTGACATTTATTGGCGGATACCACGGAACCACGGGTACGTCTATCGGGATGTCCGCCCACATCTCCATGACTTCGGAAATCGGTGGCGCAAACGTAGTCAAGGTGCCATACCCGCAAACCTACCGGTGTCCCTTCGGTGACAACGTTGGAGACTCCGCAAGAATGGCGATCAACTTTCTTCAAGATTACATATTCAAGACGATCTGCCCGCCCGAAGACGTCGCCGGTATAATCGTTGAAGCAGTGCAAAGCGATGGCGGTGACATCGTTCCACCACCTGAATTCCTGCCGATGCTAGAAGAAGTATGCCGGCGCAACAACATATACCTCGTCCTCGACGAGGTCAAAGTGGGCATGGGTCGCACCGGCAAAATGTTTGCTTTTGATCACAGTGATATCACACCGGATGTTGTGGTTTTGGGCAAACCACTGGGCGGCGGCCTACCGCTAAGCGCGGTCGTTGCGCGTCGGGAGATACTAGACCATGGTTTCGCCCTTTTTACCGCCAGTGGAAACGCACTGGGTTGTGTCGCTGGACTCGCTGCCATCGAGGCAATCGAGCAGGATAATCTGGTTGAGAATTCCCGGAAAGTAGGTGGTTATCTCCGTGACCGGCTCGACGAATTGGCAGATAAGCACCCGCTTATCGGCGATGTTCGCGGGCTCGGTATGTTCCAGGGCGTCGAACTTGTAAAGAATCGTGACACCAAGGATCCGGCACCAGTGGAAACTGCCAAAGTGGTATACCGTGCATTCGAACTGGGGCTGCTGGTTTTCTACGTGGGCATGTTCTCGAACGTACTCGAGATCACTCCGCCTCTGGTAATGACCCAGATGGAGGTCGACGAAGGTATTGCAATTCTCGATACTGCCTTGACTGACGTGCAAGCGGGCCGAGTAAGCGATGAGATTGTTGCACCCTTCGCCGGCTGGTCATAGTTCGGTGAAAACGTAGGAGGAGATATGGACACCGATGATTTGTTGAAACGCCTAGAGAGGGATGGGGTCGAAAATCTTTGGGTGATTTACCATGATTACAGTGGCCGCTCTGCCGCGAAGACTGTACCAATTGAAGGGTTTGCGTCAGCAGTTGAACGGGGAGTCGTATTTGCCGTTGCAAACCTTAGTTTCCGACTGGGCGATCACCAGTCCGAAGGGGCCACATTTCTCGCGGATTCAGGAGATTTCTTCGCACTTCCGGTCCCAGAAACCTACTCACTCATCCCATACCACACGGCAACTGCACGGGTGTACACAACGATGAGAAAGGATGATGGTGCAGTCTGGGATGGTTGTCCACGCACGCGTCTTTTAAAGTTACTGAACGACTATGCTGCAGCAGGACTTAGTATTAAAGTGGGACTCGAGCCTGAGTTCATGTTATTCGAACAGATCGGGGAAAACGAATACCGACCGGCTGACAAAGATGGCATGTTTGTATTGGCTGGTCTAGACCGTCATTACCCACTCTGGGACAAGCTAATTAGGAACTTGCGGGACATGGGCGTCACCATAGAGCAATTGGGAAAGGAATACGGTCCGGGCCAGTACGAAGGCACCACACTTTACGACAGCCCACTCAAAGCCATCGATGATTATCTGACCTTCAAGGAGGTGCTGCGCGCATGTGCGCGGGATGCAGGCTACATCGCAAGCTTTATGCCGAAACCCTATGAACATTTACCAGGCAACGGCCTACATCTTCATATCAGCCTTTGGAACGAAGATGGGACGCAGGACCTGACTCCTGGCGCACGAGACGACATTCCCCTTTCGACTACGGGGGAACATTTTGTAGCTGGACTCCTTACCCATGCACGGGCCTTGACTGGTGTCGGCTGTCCCATTGCCAACTCTTATAAGCGCTTGCAGCCTGGCTCCTGGGCGCCTGCCCATATTTGTTGGGGAGTTGGCAATCGGGCGGCACTGGTTCGGGTTCCTGGTATGGGGACCCGTCGGCACATCGAGTTCCGGTCTGGAGACAACGCTGCCAACCCTTTCATTCATCTGACTGCTGTTCTCGCGGCGGGCCTTGATGGCATCATCAATCAAACTCAAATTCCGCCACCCGCCAATGACGATGTAGGCCACCTATCGAATGAGGAAGCTAAGGCTCGGGGCTTTGATTTACTGCCCCGCTCGCTTTCTGATGCTATGACAGCTCTCGAGGACGACGCAGTCGTGTGCGAAGGCTTGGGATCCATCATTTCCACAGAATTCCTTAAGATAAAACGAAGTGAATACGATGCCTACAAACTTCATGTCCATCCGTGGGAAAGGCAAATATATCTCGAGGCGCTCTAACGGATAAATAATGGCGTATCCAATGATATTTACAGTAAGAAGTAGAAAACGTTATAAAGTATCGCTCCCCTGAGGGGCAAAAAAAGGAGCAGCAATGGAGACGTCAGAACAACAATGGATCGCGAGTGACGAACCCCCACCATACGAAATCGTCAACCCGAATGGGCGAAGTCGCGCGATATTGACCTGCGATCATGCGAGCCTTCGAATTCCACGTCGTTTGGGTACATTGGGACTGGGCCCGCAGGACCTAGAGCGACATATTGCGTGGGATATTGGGGCAGAATTAGTCGCACGGCGGCTAACCGAGATTCTCGATGCACCGCTAGCGGTTGCAGGTTATTCCCGGCTGGTAGTCGATTGCAATCGACCGCTCACGGTACCGGAGGCATTTGTGACCAGAAGCGAGGACACTGATGTGCCAGGAAACATGGGCATGAGTACACAGGAACAAGCTGAACGGGCAGAGGCATTTTTCTGGCCGTATCAAGATGCAATTCACAAACTGGTCATCGCACACCTCAAGCGATGTGTCCCGGTGATGATTTTTGTTCACTCGTTTACACCGGTTTTTCGCGGTGTCCAAAGGCCGTGGGACATCGGCGTTCTTTGGCGATTGGATGATCGGCTCTCGAGACTGGTGCTCGAGGAGTTACGCCTCGACACAACGCTCGTCGTCGGTGAGAAGTCCGACCCATACCCGTGTGCCCTCAATGAAGATTACGGTGCACTTGTGCATGCGGAGAGACGCGGAATGCCCTACGTAGTCTTCGAAATCCGTCAAGATCTTATTGGCTCTGAAGAAGGCGCGACCATCTGGGCTGAAAGGTTGGGTAACATTCTTTCGGAAGCAATAAAACATCCAAGTGTCGCCGACTTTGGTGAGCTGGCCACCGATGTCCACGAACCGCGTTATACCTGACTAGGAGAATCTATCCATGCTACGAAGTGAAATTAACGCTATACCTCTCGAAGGCGATCTTGCATTCCGGGAACGCGTTGTTGAGCCCGATAAAACAGCACTGCTTGTAGTTGACCTCCAGAAAAGTGAATACAACGCTGAAAAAGCCCCAGCAGAACCTCAAGACAAATACTTCTGGGACCGATTAGGCCAAACGGTTATTCCGAATTTACAAAAGTTGATCGAAGCTTGTCGGAGTTCCAGTGTCGAGGTTATTTATACTGTGGTCGAGTGCTTGACACTGGATGGTCGAGACCGGAGTTTGGACTACAAAGTTTCTGGAATATTTGCGGCAAAAGGCTCACGGGACGCGGAAGTTCTCGACGAGATCAAACCACTCGACAATGAAATTGTCATCCCAAAAACTTCTTCTAGCTTATTCAACTCCACAAACTTTGAATATGTACTCCGCAACCTTGGAATTGAATACGTTATGGTCGTGGGTGTCGTCACGGATCAATGTGTTGAGACTGCGATACGAGATGGCTGTGATCGGGGGTTCATGATGACGATCGTTGATGACGCCGTCGCCACTTCGTCAGATCAACGTCAAATGGAGGCGCTTATAGGCTTCAAGGGCTATTGTCGTGTACGCACCACTGACCAGATGATAGCGGAGTTATCGTAGTTGCACTTCAGGGAGGTACAACACCGTCATTTTTTTGATGACAAATTTAATTGACAAGATCTATACTTCTTCAGGTCAATTGACGATTAATGAAACGGTTTCGACTTATTTATTACCACAATACAATATAGGAGGGAAAATTATGCTACGCAAATTGACAAGCTTATTCTCTGTTACAGCACTTATGTTCGCCATGGGGGCATCACTGCCTACGAAAGCAGATGATCATGAAGTGGTCATCGGTTTTGCGGTGGCGCTTAGCGGGTGGATGAGCGATTACGATGTGCCACCTTTAAGGGGTTCGGAACTAGCAGTTGAAGAGTTCAATGCCCAAGGCGGTATCCTTGGTAAACAAATCCGGATGGTCGTGTCCGACACAAAAACTGATAACGTGCAGGGCGCCAAAGCGGGAGCCGACGTTGTTGCGAAAGGGGCACAATTCATGGGTGTTTCTTGCGACTACGATATGGGTGCACCGGCAGCTACGGTGGCTGACTCCCACAATATGATTTCAATTTCTTCTTGCGCATCGGATGCCAAGATGGGGGTGCAGGGAATTGGTCCGTATACTTTTACGCTGAATACCTATGGTCAGGGTGAAGGTGCAGGTATGGCGAGTTTTGCCTGGAATAAGGGCTGGCGCAAAGCATACTTGCTGCTGGACGCATCAATTGAGTACGACAAGAGTATCTGTCACGGCTTCCTCGAATTCTGGAAGGACCTCGGCGGAACGGTAATAGGGGTAGATTCCTACATGCAAGAAGATGCTTCCATTGCATCGCAGGTCACTCGGTACAAAGAACTCGCCGCCTCACGGGGTGAGCCTGAGTTTCTCTATATCTGCTCCTACGGTGCAGGTGCCGTTAGCGCTATCCGGCAGATTCGAGGTGCCGGTATAGATGTTGCAATCGGCGGCGGAGATTCAATGGACGGCGATTACTGGGCCGCAGCCATTCCTGGCTTAAGCAATCATTACGCTGCGGGTTTCGGCTCCATCTGGGGCGATGACCCCCGTCCGGAAGTGAATGCGTTTTTCGACAAATACCGAGCCAAGTTTGGGGACCCGGACACATCGTTTCCTCTGAATGGTTACAGTTTAGTCGAGGCCCTCAAGGTCGCTGCCGAGCGGGCGGGCTCACTAGATTCGGACGCCGTACTTGCTGAGATGAACAAGTTCGATAAGGAACCTCTGCTTTGGGGCCCAACGACCTATACGGCCGATACGCATATCGATCTCACGCATGTACTGACTATCATCCAAATTCAGAACGGCCAGGGAAGTTATGCGGGTAAGGGCACATATGTCGAAGGCGTGCCGTTGCCTAAACTAGAACTCATCTTTCCGGACTTCACGGAAGATCTGTACGACAACTAGTTTGGTCAATTCGGGGTTCAGGTTCGCTATAGATGGCGAATCTGGACCCCCTCACCCCCAGGAGGGTCAAGGCCCCAACGCAACATAACGGGTTGCAGTTACACGGGCCTACGAGCGGCGTCTTACCATCGACGCGCGCCCTGAGGAGAAGTCGTGACGGTACTCATTCAGCACGCTATCGACGCGCTTGCACTTGGTAGTCTGTTTGCGCTGACGACACTTGGGATTGGTCTCATCTTCGGAATCATGAGGCTGATCAATTTCGCGCATGGCGACTTCATTATGATCGGAGGTTACGCGCTGATCGTTCCCTCCAGCTCAGCCGTCGCAGTCCTGTTTATTGGTGCTTGGCCAGCGCCCCTATTAGTCGCTGCCATCTGTCTCATCATTATCCTATTTGCTCTGGCGGCGGAACGTCTAGCCTTCCGCCCGCTCCGTAACGCGGACCCGTCGGTTCTCCTAATCACCTCGTTTGCGTTGAGCTTCTTCTTGGAGCACCTGGTTCTCATGATCTATGGTGGTCGGCTCAAAGGGGTAAACCTCTGGCCAAACCTGATTGAGCCGCTGGTAATGTGGGGCGTTCGGATCCCACGGCTGCAAATCATCACTATCGGGGTGACAATCGTTCTGCTTGTTGTCCTAGTCCTCTTTCTGCATCGGACCTCGATCGGTATCCACATGCGAGCAGCTTCAGAAGACTTTCGCATGGCACGCCTACTGGGGGTGCGGGCTAACCGAGTCATCGCAGTGGCGTTTGCAATTAGCGGCGTGCTTGCCGCGGCAGTCTCACTCCTTTACACCACCCAACAGGGCGCTCTGTCGTTTCAGATGGGTGTACCGCTGGTGTTATTCGCCTTCGTTGCGACCGTAGTAGGTGGCATGGGCAGTCTGGTCGGCGCTGCACTCGGTGGATTCGTGGTTGGCATTGCCAGTGTTTTTTTCCAGGTCATTCTGCCAGTTGGGCTGCGCCCTCAACGAGATGTTCTTGTCTACGGTCTGATTCTTTTAATTTTGTTGCTGCGGCCCTCTGGGCTGGTTCGGGTGAAATCAGTCGAAGAGAAGGTATGAAAGAGCCAATCAGGCGACCAGTTGCACTCGCGCGACAATACTGGACGCCTGTCTCACTGTCGATTCTGCTTTTCATTATCGTCGTGGTCGTGTGGGCAACCGGGGACGGTGTTCTGGCGAGAACAGTAACTGATGGGCTGATTCGTGCGGTCTTGGTGATCGGCCTTTATATCTTTATCGGCAATTCGGGCGTACTCGCATTTGGTCACGCGACCTTCATGATGGTAGGAGCTTACGCTGTCGCTTGGCTGACGATGAACCCCTTTAAGAAAAGTTTTGCTCTACAACTACCGGAGATTTTCGCCAACAACCAGTTCCCAATGCTGCCCTCTGCGGTCGCGGCTGCCAGTTTTGCAGCACTGATCGCATTGTTGGTTGGTATCCCAATCATGCGTCTATCCGGTCTCGCCGCCGCCATTGCGACACTCGCTGTTCTGGGGATGTTTAGAACTTTTTACACTAACTGGAGCGAGTGGACCATGGGCGCGGCAACAATGCCGGGGATTCCACTCTATGTCGATATGTGGGTAGCGTTGGCGTGGACGGTGGTTGCCCTGTTTGCGGCTTTTCTCTACCAGCAGTCGCGATATGGTCTGGCACTGCGGGCAACCCGAGAGGACGAATTCGCTGCTCGTTCGGCTGGTATCAACATTCCTCGACAACGCCTAATTGCGTTCGTCTTGAGCGCTTTCTTCATGGGTGTCGGTGGCGTCCTCGAGGCCCACTTTCTTGGCACGATCGCAGTTAAGAATTACTGGCTCACGATCACTTTCACCCTACTCGCAATGCTGATCGTCGGCGGCCAGAGAAGCCTATCGGGTGCCCTTGCCGGCGTGGTCGTGATTACGACTCTGATCGAAATCCTGAACCAGCTAGAGGGTGGCATAGACACTGCGATAGGAGTCCTGTCGGTCCCTATCGGTGCCCAGGAACTGACGATCGCCGGCATTATGATATTGATCTTGGTGTTTCGACCCGCTGGCATCAGTGGCGGCCACGAGATCCCTTGGCCATTTGGTACACCAAAAAAATCAAGCCCCACAAAAATACCTGTGGCCACACGCGCTGAGCGAGCGTCATATACAGGGGGGGGAATCGACGACACTCTAGAAGCTTTCGATATTTCCGTAGATTTTGAAGGCCTTGTCGCTATCGCCAATGTCTCAATTTCGATGAAGAACAAGGAGATATTCGGCCTGATCGGTCCGAATGGTGCCGGCAAGACCACGCTAATTAACGTCCTGACGGGCTTTCAGCGGCCGAGCGGGGGACGAGTAATGCTCGGGGGTGATGATGTTACAAACTTAGCACCGGGAAAACTAGGGCGTCGAGGTTTAGCCCGCACTTTCCAATCTGTGCGGCTGTTCAGGGATCTATCGGTGGCCGAAAATCTCGAAGCTGCTGCGATAGGCACTGGACTGGACCGGTACGAGGCCTCGACTCGCGCCACGAATATTCTTAAATGGATGGATTTTGAACACAAAGCCACAGATAAGGCAGATACGCTGCCCTATGGTGAAGAGCGTCGGGTCGGTATTGGACGAGCACTTGCAACAACACCACGTTTTGTTTTACTCGATGAACCAGCGGCGGGTCTCAGCGATGCGGAATGCGATGAACTGATGGGGTTAATTTCTCAAATTCCCAATGAATTCGGATGTGGAGTATTACTCATCGAGCACAATATGCGGGTGATTATGGGGGTCTGCCAACGAATTCATGTCATTGACAGCGGCAAGACCATCGCCGAGGGGTCGCCCTCGGAGATCCAGGCCAATCCAGAGGTTATCCGCGCGTATTTAGGATCGAAGTCGGAACAGACCAGTGCTTGAAATCAAAGACCTGCACGTTCGATACGGAAATATTCCAGCTGTCCGCGGTGTCTCGCTTGAAGTAAACAAGGGTGAGATTATTTGCGTGGTCGGCCCCAACGGCGCTGGAAAATCAACAACGCTTCTGACAATTGCTGGCGCTCAGAGCTCCACACAGGGTTCCATCCTCCTTGCTGGCGAGTCAATTGCAGGACAATCACCGGAGAATATAGCCAGGAAGGGCATTTCCCTAGTACCGGAGGGTCGACATGTATTCACCCAATTAACTGTGGAAGAGAACATCCGACTTGGCACCGGTATGCGAAAAGATCGCGATCAAATTGAAAGTGACTTTCACAACATGCTCAATCATTTTCCATTTCTCGAGAAACGGCTAAAAACGCCCGGAGGGAAACTTTCAGGTGGCGAACAACAGCAGCTTGTGATTGCACGGGCTCTGATGACTCGGCCGGAGATTATCATGCTAGATGAGCCATCTCTGGGTCTGGGCCCGATTGTCGTCGATACTGTATATAGCATTTTACATACCTTACGCGATCAGGGAATCACATTACTGGTCGTGGAGCAAAGTACTCATCGAGCGCTTGAGAACGCAGATCGAGTTTACGTACTCCGGCGCGGCCAGATCGAATTGCAAGGCAAAAGCAGTGAGCTCAGTGACGAGGAAGTGGAAAGAGCTTACTTTGGGTTTGGAGATATCAACGAAACTTAGCACGAAAGTCAATACCAAATTACGTCAACACACGCGTAAACAATTGATTGATGTGACTCTAGTTCCAGACAAACTTTGTTGTGACGGGAAAGCGATACTGGTAGCGTTGGAACATTCACTCATCGATAGGATCGTTAATCGAATAAATTGAGAGTTCAACCGCTTAGAAAAGCGCACGTAGTGACGGATTAATACCCCTAGAGGTAGCTGGACTTTCTAACTTAGGACATCCCCCCCATCAACGTTTATGGTCTGTCCCGTAACGTACCGTGAAAGATCAGATGCGAGAAACACTGCTACTCCGGCGATATCCGATGGCACCCCCATACGTCCCATCGGGACAGTCTCACTAACAAGTCGTCTTTTCTCGCCTATGACCTGATTCTCATACTTAGCAAATAGGCGCTCAACCAACTGCCACATCGGGGTATCAATCTCACCGGGCGCAATTGCGTTAACTTTTATATCATTTTTTGCAAAAGCTAATGCCGCTGATTGTGTATAGCTGATTACCGCAGCTTTAGAAGCACAATAATGAGAGGTCAGCGCGTGGCCGTGCCGCCCGGCGCCACTTGATAGATTAATTATGGAACCCGATATTCCTGAAGCAACCAAATGACCTGCCATACCCTGCATCAGGCGAAACATCGCCCGAACATTCAGAGCAAATATCCGATCATATTGTTCTAAGGTGGACTCAAGCAGTGGTGCCATATCAAAAATTCCTGCATTGTTAAACAAAACATTGGCGCCTTCATAACCCGTCCGTTCAATACAGGATTCTAGATCCGCATCCTTACATAGATCATGCTCAAAGAACTGAAGTTGCCC
>JAZAGZ010000047.1:0-21338 GCA_036231525.1 Pseudomonadota bacterium
GGCGGACACTCAGGATGCGCAATAATTTGTATGTCTGGTGTTGCTTTTCGGAAATCACGAAGCTCAGCAGCCGTAAACCGCTCATGAACCTCGCAGGTCCCCTCCCATAGAATGACCTCAACATCAGTCTTTTGGGCAACATACTTTCCTAAATAATTATCTGGCAGGATAATTACTCGATCGGTTCCCAATGCATTAACTATATTGATGACGTTTGAAGATGTGCAGCAAACGTCCGATTCCGCCTTAACCTCAGCACTTGTGTTCACATAGGTGACTATCGGGACTCCCGGATAACGCTCCTTCAGAAGACGCACATCCTCACCGGTAATAGAGGCGGCTAGAGAACACCCCGCCCGAAGATCTGGGATCAGTACCTGTTTCTCCGGATTCAGAATTTTCGCTGTTTCTGCCATGAAATGTACGCCACAGAAAATGATAATCTCGGCGTCGGTCTCTCTCGCCTTCTCAGCAAGCCCTAAAGAGTCACCCGTGTAGTCCGCCACTCCATGATAAATCTCTGGAGTCTGGTAGTTGTGAGCAAGCAGGATCGCATTTCGCTCAGCCTTAAGCTCATTAATCATGGCAACATAGGGAGCATGAACAGGCCACTCCGCTTCTGGAATTACGTGCTGGACTCGCTCGTAAATCGCGCGTGTGTCCGCATCAACTTGTGGGGTGTAAGCAGGAAATTGCGTCATATTGGTAGTACTTATAATCATAATGAGTATAAGCGTGACAAAAGTATACCACAGAGTAAGAAAAGGCAGCTATCGATCGTGATCACTCAATTAACTGGTCGCCGGTGTCCTCAGGTTCTCCCCCTATCCACTCGTGATTAATCTGCATACGAGTTTTATTCCCGTCAGCATCGATCAGGTAACGAATTCGTCTTCCTTCCTCATCAAGGATCCCCAACGATTGCTGAAAAAGTCCGGGCGGTGGCACACCTGGAGGCACGGTGGCTTCCAGTATGTAAAGCCGACCCGCATGCAGATAAATCCCGACAAAACTGCGAGACTGATCAAGATTCGTTATCTGTAACTGATGCCCTTCAATCTTTTCAATGTCGGACCACGCATCGTAGGTAACTTCGCCACCCATTGAACGAAAACCTTGGGCTGCATGAGCAACTGAAGCTCGTATATCTGTCACCCATACGCTATCACTGCTATTCGCCTCAGTTCTGTCAGTTCGCTCCGAGTGAATTCTCCTAGACTCCCTATAGTCAACCACCGTTAAAGAATAGATACCCGAATCCCTTTCTACGGTATAGACACGAGCAGGAAATACGGCTTCAAAAGCTGAATGATGAGTAGTCTCCCGCACCTCAGGTTGACCCGGGAAATTAACAATGAACAGATCTTCCCGATTAATGTACTCCAGCCATCCTTGTGCATGGGAAATACCAGAAAAAAAGGCAATTAAAAATATCGCAAGAAAGCTAATACTTTTTATAGTTTTCATCACTATCTGAAGCAAGAGACTAATCCCACTCTTTTTCTACACCGCCTTCCGGTGTAAGGAAACCGAGAAGACAACCATTTGAGCGATCCTTCAACTGATGGCATCTCACCAAAATGGTGTCCCCGACTTCTACATCATCCTGCTTCCAACCATCTCTTCTAAGTTCAGGCGGGCTTGCACCCTCTAGCGCCCAAGTCGCTGGTTCCCCTTGATCATCAAGAACCTCAATATAAATCCACGTGTGAGGATTGATCCAGTGGAACTCTGTTACCTTGCCCTCCAAGTGCGTGTATTCAGTCGTTGCGTAGTTACTATGAGAATGATGAGCCTGTACAGAACTCACCGGAACAAGTCCCATCAAAATAAAAAAAACTACGCCATTTAGAATGAATGTCATAAACTTCACAGGAATCCAAAAATGATGTAATTGATTCTACCCCAATCAAACTAACCAAGGATATCCACCTAAAAATAATCAAGGAAAGTTACAGACATCTTTATTATTAATTAAGCGTCTCGCGACCAACGTAATGTCGTCATACCCGGTGCCCGTCGTTCTCGCAACACCGCTCTCCGAAATCGAAATAATTCGGCAGGCCGGCCACCCGTCTTCTGTTCAAGCTTTCCTGTCCCTTCGACGAGACCACTCTGTTCAACCTGTCGCCTGAAATTCTGTTTTTTTAAGCGTAATCCGGTAAGCGCCTCCGCGACTTGCTGCAAATGAAGCAACGTGAAGGTCTCTGGAATCATCTCAAAAATTAATGGACGATACCTGAGTTTACCGCGCACTCGACCTAAACCGGTTGCTAATATTCGCCGATGATCAAACGCCATTGGATGACCAAGTCTTTGGCACATTAAGTGCTCAACCGATTGCCCACGATCTAGCCAAAATTCGGAGACCATCTTGGCTTCATACAGGAGTTCATAACGCTCAAGCACTTTGTACGCGTCCCATCCCGCATCGCCCGAACCGAAACAAATTTCAACTCTCTCAAGAAGATCTTTACGGCCTTTAGCCCACTGGTGAAGCTCCGATGCAATCTCATCCATGATATCCGGGCGCCCATTCCGCCAATCCTCCCAAGGAAGATAGTCGAAACAATTCTCCCAGCTTGAATACTTGGCTGCAGTCAGACTGCTTTCCTGAGCCAAAGCAAGATATCCCACAGAAAGAACTCGGCCACTTCTCGATTTTGCACGGTGATCGCGCCCTTGATCAGCAAAGGTATAGAGCTGCTCAACATAGCCAAGCTCGTTATTAGTTTGCTCAACGACGGACCTGCGTAGGCATAACTCGAGCGTTCGATCATTCTCACCATCAAAAGAACCGGATGGCAAGGAATGCACTGTTACCGGAGAGCTATGACTAGCGGCTAACTTGCCAACCTCTGATGCCTGAGGACTGACAGTAAGTACCCGAGGTTGCCTGCCAGTGACTGCAAGAACAACTGCATTCAGACCAACTAGAAACTCTGATTGGCGTGACTCACCAAGCCCTCTCCCAGGGATATCGTTCATGTCAGAGTAGACGCTTAAGAATCTTCTCAGCAGCCTCAAGGGTTAATTCGCCAGGCTTCTGCGTATAGCGAATATGTCCATCCCGGTCTATAAAAGCGCTGAAAGGCAGCCCCCCAAAAGAGTTGCCATATTCAGCACTAAGATCCATTACGTCAAACACATCGCCGTAAACGATGGGAAAATCAACTTGCACTTCATCAAGAAATTCCCGCACCTTCTCTACTTCATCCGCAGCCAACCCCACCACCTCAAAACCTTGATCCCTGTAAGTTGCCCGTAATGCGTTGAACATGGGCATTTCCTTTCGACAAGGAATACACCAGCTTGCCCAGAAATCGATAAGCAAAACCTGACCATCCCACTCCTCAATAGAACGGAAATCACCGTCAATTGTTGCCAATGTAAAATCAGGCCGGCGGATATCTTTGTCCACAGCTTCAAAATGCTCTGTATCCAAATCCTGTGCACTAGCGCTTACTACTCCAATAGCAAGTAAAACAGCCCCAAAAAAAACCGCCTTGTGCCAAAGTAGTGATGTCATATCATATTCATTCCTTTAACTCGCGCCGCATCTTGCTTTATCCATTTGCGAGCGAACGTTAAAAATGTCAGTGCTGTTATCTTCATAAAAAGTGCGTACACCAAAGTTGATACCGCTAACGATGGTTCTTGTAGAAGCGATAAAGTTACTAAAAAAGCGAGAGTGATATTCTGCACCCCCACCTCGTAAGTAATCGATACGCGCTTCGCAAGATCAAGCTTAAAAAATCTCCCGAGAGTAAAGCCCATGGCCATCGCAAACACGTTAAGCAACAACGCTATGAGGGCAGCATCAATAAAGTTATCAATCAGGACAGAAAATGAGGTGATGGTTCCGGAAACGACCAACGTAATTAAAAATATCAATGTAACTGTTCTAAGTGTTTCTACGAGTCTTTTAGCGAACTCAGGCTTCAAAAACCTAACTATCATGCCACCCGCAATAGGGATAATAGTTAGGCTTGCTAACTGATAGACCATATCGAGAACTGGGATCTCTGGGCTTGATCCCTGGGTGTAGTAAAGATCTAGTGCTAAAAAAGTCCAAATTGGGATCGTAAACACCGTAATAAAGCTACTGATACCGGTGAGTGAGACGGACAAAGCCAGATCTCCTCGGCTAGCAAAAACGTATGCGTTTGACGTAACTCCGCCCGGACAGGCCGTTAGAATAATAAGTCCAACCGCAATCGCGGGGGCCGGAGACAAGATCTCTACGAGCAGAAACCCCAGAGCAGGCAAAAGAATCAGCTGTCCCGCTAAGCCAATGGTTGCAGCCTTCACATCCACGAAAACATGCTTGATGTCCCCGAGTGTTAGTGACATCCCCAAGCCGAACATAATCAGCCAAAGCCCAATCGGGATAACTTCTACGTAAAAGAACTGAACGATGTCCATGGCTCATTTAACTCTTAGTCTGGAATAGGGATATCCTCAACCTTCTTGGGCACATTGTAACCCCGTTGAACAGCGGGCCTACCTGCGATACTGAGATACCAACGAAGCAGATTAGGGTACTCGGGTAGGTTCATTCGTTGGCGTGGATAACGTGAAATCCAAGGCCAGGTCGCGATATCAGCTATGGAGTAATTGCCTGCAAGATACTCTTCATCTTCAAGCTGCTTATCAAGCACGCCATAAATACGAGCGTTTTCCTTTAAATAGCGTTCTTCCGCGTACGGCGCTTTCCCCTCATTGTAAAAGACAAAGTGATGAGTCTGCCCAAGCATGGGTCCTACGCCACCCATTTGCATCATCAGCCATTCTATTGTTTTCCATTTGGCAGGCCCTGAATGAGGCATAAGTTGCCCAGTCTTCTCAGCTAGATAGATTAGGATGGCCCCAGACTCCATCAGACTGATGCTCTCGTCATGATCAATAATCGCCGGGATTTTCCCGTTCGGGCTAATTTTTAAAAAATCCGGTTCGAACTGCCTTCCTTTTCCTATGTCGATCTCGATTGAGTTGTAAGGTAACCCAAGTTCTTCTAGGGCTATGGAAATTTTTCTTCCATTCGGAGTCACCCACGTATATAAATCAATCATCCAAGTTCCTCTTTGGTCTCGATTCAGTCCATCACACCTTCGGTTCGAATATGCAGTTGCCTGCCACAATGCTTACAGTGTACGGCATCTCTATCATGGCGCGTCAAGCCACAATCTAGACACTCATACTCAACTTTATTAGGCCTAAAGATCGTCTGCACCAATCGAATAAATAGCGCAACCCCTACGATCATGATTACGACCGCAAGCAATCTTCCTGCTTCACCAACAAGAATGATGTCACCAAATCCTGTTGTAGTCAGCGTCGCTATGGTGAAATAAAGCGCATCGATATAATTGTTAATTGCACTGTTCACTGGTGCTTGAAAAACAAAGACTACTGCTGCCACCACAAATATAAATACAGCTAAATTCATGGCACTGGAAATAACATCTTCATTTCTAGAAAAAAATCTAGATTGTTGTCGAAGCTTTTGTATAACAACGTAGGATCGCAGCAATCTCAACGTGCGGACGATTCGAAGAAATGCAAGATTTCCAAGTAGCATAGGAATGAATAGAGACACTATTACGACCATATCGATGATGGTCATCGGTTTAACGAGAAACCCGCCTCTATCCGTATCGGCAATCAACCTGCCTAAAAAATCGATCATCAGGATACTTCCAATAAACATGTCCACTAATACAATCCACTCATAAGATGATGGAATAAAGGTAGTGATAACGAAATAACTAATTACCGAAAGATCCATGACAAGGAGAATGTAACGGGCACGAAGAGCTCTCGGTGTGGCGCCATAGTAAATTTCACGACAAAACTCTGACGGCACTCTCATTACACATTCCTTTTACGCTATTGGAACTACCATGCGTTTGGGTATTCTCTCACGGTTTTCGTTTTGACAGCGATGGAAAGAATTGCGTACGGAACGCTCGATTCGAACATTTCGAGGTTGGAAATCGCAGCTTTTTGTGCTCACAATGCACATCGATACTGAAAACACTCGAAAAACAAGGTTGATACACAGTGAGCATTAGTGCGGACTCGATCGCGGTCCTTCGCCAACAACTAACCGGCGACTCCATTCTCACAGGCAGCGAGATCAGTGAACGATACAGCGTAGACTTCACCGGTGAAAATGGCCAAGCACCACTTGCTGTGGTGCGCCCAAAATCTACCGAAGAAGTTGCCTTGGTCCTCAAGACCTGTTCTGAACTTGTCCAACCAGTGGTTGTTCAGGGCGGGCTAACTGGCCTCGCAGGAGGCGCAACCCCTCGACCAGGCGAAATTGCGATGTCTTTGGAAAGACTCTCTGAAATTGAGGAGGTAGACACTGATTCCATGACTGTCACCTCTATGGCCGGTGCGCCTCTGCAAGCCATTCAGGAAGCAGCAGAAAATGCAGGCTTTCTACTCCCATTGGACTTTGGAGCTCGCGGCTCTTGTCACATTGGTGGTGCTATCGCAACCAACGCCGGTGGTAATCAGGTAATTCGCTTTGGCATGACACGAAACCTCGTTCTAGGTCTGGAGGCTGTACTCGCAGACGGTACCGTTATCAGCTCAATGAACAAAATGCTAAAAAATAACGCGGGCTATGATTTAAAGCAGCTCTTTATCGGTACAGAGGGGACGCTCGGCGTCATCACACGAGCTGTTCTACGACTTTTCCCTCGACTGTCCAGCAGATGTACGGCTCTTTGCGCCGTAGAGTCCTTCTCACAATCTGTAAAGCTACTCCGCGAGACACAAATAAAGTTAGGAAGCTCTATCAGCGCCTACGAGGTCATGTGGTCTCCATACTTTGATCGTGTCATAGGTCACATTGAAACCCTGCGTTCACCGTTCGAGAAGACTTTTCCTCTATACGTCCTCATAGAAACGGAAGGCTCCGAGCAAAATATCGACAGTCAGCAATTCGAAGAAGTTCTCGGATCTGCTTTAGCAGAAAATTTTATTGAAGATGCTGTAATCGCCCAGTCCGAAAAGGATCGGGAAACCTTTTGGGCAATCAGAGACGGCGTGAGTGAGATCACTAAGGCTCTTATACCCTACGCTAGCTTGGATGTAAGTATGGATATTGCTGAAATGTCGGGATTTCTGGAAGAATTTGATGCCGCCCTTTCAAGCAATCTGCCGGATGCGCTGAACTTAGTGTTTGGCCACGTTGGAGACAATAACCTGCATTTATTTGTTACAACCCGACGTCAAAAAGATATAAAAAAAATACTCGATATAGGATATGGATTAACTGGAACACACCGAGGATCTATCTCTGCTGAACATGGCATCGGTGTTTTGAAGCGCGATTATTTGCACCACTCTCGGACTGCAGAGGAAATCGAGTTGATGCGAAGACTTAAGAAGGCGCTTGATCCAAAGGGTATCTTAAACCCGGGGAGAGTAATTCCAGACTGAAACTTCAGACCGATGCGCCGCTCTGTAAATTTCTACCGTATGCAAGATCTAAAGAAGCCGCTTCAGCGGCAAGAAATCTAGAATTGCTTCCGTGCCGCGCTGTACCAACCCTTTGGCAGGTTGAAATCGGGCGGCTCCCTCACTATTGGTCCAGACTAAGGCATCGTTCTCGTTCAATGTCAGCTTCCAAGAATTTTCTGGGCGCATATCTCGAGAGATAAGATTGGACAAGCGATTTGCAATCCCTTCACCCTCGGCAATGATTCCCAATTCCGTGTTAACTCCAAGTGAACGGCGATCTAGGTTTGCGGATCCGATATAAACGTGACGTCGATCAACGACAATAGCCTTACTATGAAGCCCTAGCCTGTTAGGAACTATAGGAGCCGTTCTATAGTGATCTGCCAACTCCGCATCCATACGCAGCTCATAGAGCTCGGCTCCCGCTTCGATCAATGGGCGTCTCCACCACTTATACCCAGTATGTGCGACAGGGTTATTGTTAGAGGCCAATGAATTCGTAACAACTGCAACCCTTACGCCTTGGCTCGTTAACCAACGAACTTCATCGCAAAATGCCTGATCGGGTAAAAAATACGGAGAACTGATCAGCACTTCTTGCTGTGCGCTAAACATCAATTTATCTAGACTTTGGCGAAGTTGGATAGGTCTAGTGTTATAAATCTGGGGCGAGTCGTAATAAAGCTCCCCGGTGCCAGATTCTACGTTTTCTAAAAAGATCTCAAACTGTGCTTGCCACCTCGAGATCGTGGGAGAACGAAATATTGGTAACCGCACATCACCACCAACCAAGAAAGACTGAAGTAGCTCAGATTGCTCTTCGACCACCTCATTGATGTGGAGGGCAAAATTATCGTACAACTCTTGAGGGTCATGCCCGTTAGTAAAATAATCACCGGTATAGACACTCTCACTGTTCCAGTAATCGTCAAAACTCGTCGACACATCTGTAACCAACGGACCAGACATCATGATATCTAAATCGTGCTGTACAAATTCTTGATTAAGACCAAAATATCGGTTACCAATATTTCTCCCCCCGACAATTGCGAACCGATTGTCTGCCACATAGGCCTTATTGTGCATTCGATGATTCAGTTGATCGACGCGAACAAGAAACTCAAAGGCCTTAGTGAAAGTCGACGCATTACGCCATCGCCATGGGTTAAAAACACGAACCTCAATATTGGGATGATGATCGAGTCCGGCTATTTCCCCATCACGATTGGTTAGTAGAATGTCATCAAGCAGCAGTCGTACCCTAACACCACGATCAGCTGCGCGGATTACACGTTGCGCTAACAAGCTCCCAGCCTCGTCTGACTCCCAAATGAAGTACTGGATGTCGAGCGTTGAGACTGCCAGATCTGTTAGAGCTAGACGCGCGTTAAATGCAAGATCCCCGCGATCAAGGAGCCAATAAGCAGACTCACCTTCCGCGATCATAGCGTCCAACCGATCGCCATATTCGTCTAAGAATCCACTATCTACCGCAGGTAACGCGCGACTCTGCATAGGCGGAGACTCTCGCTGAGGCAATCGTGATGCAACGCACCCCACGAGCAAAACTACCAGCAACAGCAGCATGGCCTTGAAAACCCTTGATTGACGCCCGTTGTGCCTCATTATTTGAATTTTTAGCCCCCTCGGAAATGTGATGATCCTAGTTCTCAAGAGTCTTGTAAACCTTAAATAACCCCAATAACCGACATACTCACAACTCGAATCACCCTGTATACCAAGTAATCTAGGATATTAGAGGAACGGGGAAACGCATTGATCATCTATACTCTTTCCCATACAACTCCTGACAAGAGTAGCACCAAGACTATTCATCCATGAGAACCCAAGTCGGAATAATAGGTTCAGGACCGGCGGGGCTGCTTCTCTCACAGCTCCTCGACCTGCAGGGCATCGAAAGCGTGGTATTGGAACGGCGTAGCCAGGCGTACGTACTTAGCCGTGTCCGAGCCGGTGTGCTTGAAGAAGGCACTGTTGCCATGCTTAGACAAGCCCAAGCCGGCGAGCGAATGGACCGAGAAGGGCTGATCCACGAGGGCTTGGATATTGCTATTGGGGATCACCGGCATCGCATCGATCTTAAAAAGTACACCGGAAAAACTTTGATGTTTTACGGTCAAACGGAGCTTACGAAAGATTTGATGGACGCCCGAAAAGCTATGAACGCACAGATCGTCTATGAAGCAAAAAATGTCAGCATCGAGGATCTAGATAGCAAGACACCCAAGCTGCACTATGAGAAAAACGACAAAAAATGTGAAGTGGTTTGCGACTTTATTGCTGGCTGTGACGGGTTTCACGGTATAAGTCGACGCTCTATTCCAGAAACTGTGCTCAAGACCCACGAACAAGTTTACCCCTTTGGATGGCTGGGCGTTCTTTCAGAAACAAGACCTGTTTCCGATGAAGTCATCTATATTAATAATTGGCATGGATTCGCGCTCTGCAGCATGCGATCCATGACGCGTAGTCGTTATTATATACAGTGTGCGTCTGACGAAGATTTGGAAAAGTGGACTGATGATCGCTTTTGGGACGCCCTACGCACCCGACTACCCCAGGATGCTGCCGAGTCATTAGAAATTGGGCCATCGATAGAAAAAAGCATTGCGCCCCTACGAAGCTTCGTGGCAGAACCTATACAATACGGAAGATTGTTTTTAGCAGGTGATGCGGCGCACATCGTGCCACCTACAGGAGCCAAAGGCCTTAATCTAGCTGCATCGGATGTTCACTATCTGTCCAACGCCCTAGTTGCGTTCTATATGGACAAGGATATGGGTTTGCTGGAAAGCTACTCTCATAAGTGTTTAAAACGGGTCTGGCAAGCGGAGCGTTTCTCATGGTGGCTGACCTCCATACTTCATAGATTCCCGGACCAGAGTTCTTTCAACCGGAGTATTCAGGTAGCAGAACTTGATTACCTGATGGAATCGGATATTGCCCAAGCCGCATTCGCAGAAAACTACGTAGGATTACCTTTCTAATTATGATTGGGACATGAATATGAAAAAAATCACTCTGTACCTTTGCCTTATCCTGCTTTTATTGGGTTGCGATGAATGGGAACCGCAGTCAATGCAAAGTGCACAGTCGATACAAACAGAGCATCAGGGCATGCCCCCACTCAGTGCACTGTCGGATTCATGGAATACCATTCACCCGGGTGGCAACACAACCTGTCTCTACGACACAGAATATGGTTTTTTCGTAAAACCAGAGTCTACTCGTCAGGCACTCATCACTTTCCCAGGCGGAGGCGCCTGCTGGTCTGGACAAACCTGTAGCGATGAACCCCAGGGACGGATGGACGACAACCCAAAAACAGTTAGAGCAGAAGATAACCCACTAGGGTCGGGTGGTGTTTTCTCGGATGATAATCTAGAAAACCCATTCCTTGAATTCACAAAGGTACATGTCGGATATTGCACTGGTGACATGCACATCGGGAACGCTATCCGTTCGAATGAGGCATGGATTGGAGAAGGAACCCCGCCGAGTCAAACCCTGCGTTTTAATGGTTATCAAAATGCCACCACAGTCCTTGACTGGGTCTATGAGAATCTTCCTAATCTTGAAACCATAGTAGTCGGTGGATACACATCGGGAAGTTACGGTACACCACTCTTCGTTTCACTGATCGCTGATCACTATCCGGACGCAATGGTACGGCATATCGGAGATGGCAATGGAGCCTTGCACATAGGGACTAGAATGGCTCCGTTGGTTAGGGCCTGGGATACCGCAGCAATTCTAGAGAATCATCCGGGCTTTGCGGACATTGATATGGAGAGTCTGTCCTTCGAAGATATTACGGTTGCTGCTGCAAGACGCCACCCGGATATTACATTCACACAAATGATCACAGCTCATGACCAAACATTCTCAGAAATGATTGAATTTCTTGGCGTGGAAGACCCGATCCTTCAAATTGTCGAAGCAGGACATCACTACGTAAAAGAACACGTGCCAAACTATCGAACCTACATTGCTGGCGGCAATCGACATGTTATTGGCTTAGGTTATTTTGATGCGATTGCTCCTACAGGTAACAGAAATCGTGGATTACCTGAAATCCATGACCGATTCTATAGCTACCAAGTTGACGGACGCAGGTACCGTGATTGGGTTGCAGATATCGTCAGCGGCGTACCCGTGATGGACGTTAGGTGTACGGATTGCAGCGAAGTCGAGTATTACATGGATTAGTAATTAACCTAATTTTAAGAATATTCAACACCAAAATTAGAATCTTTTACTTAAGAGTTATTTTCAAGAATAATTAAGCCAGTAGCGGTGTTAGAGGCAGGAACGTGGTAGTTCTGGTAAACCTCGGTGATGTTGTCACCTAAAGCGCCGCGCATGATAAGCCACATAACCATCTCGATACCCTCTGCACCAGCCTCCCGGACATACTCAATGTGGGGCAACTCCACTAAGCGTTGAGGGTTTTGCGTAAGATCGTTAAGAAAACGCTGATCAAAATCCTTGTTTATGACGCCGGCTCGCTCACCATGGAGTTGATGGGACATACCCCCAGTACCGAATATCACCACTTTCAAGTCCTCGTCGTAGGCATCCACAGCTTTTCGGATGGAACGTCCCAGATCAAAACATCGTCTGCCCGTGGGCGGCGGATACTGGACCACATTAACCGCCAATGGAATAACCGGAAACGGCCACTCCTTGGGCTCACCACAAGTGATGGAAAGCGGTACAGTCAAGCCGTGGTCAACAGACATCTCATTGACAATTGTTATGTCGAATTCATCAAGTATCAGCAACTCAGCCATATGCCATGCTAACTCCGGATGCCCCTTAACAACTGGCACAGGCCGCGGACCCCAACCCTCATCGGCTGGTGGAAACTCGCGAGCGACGCCAAGCGCAAACGTTGGGATAACCTCCAAAGAAAATGCTGTCCCATGATCGTTGTACACGAGGATAACAACGTCCGGTTCAACTCTGGATAACCACTCACGAGCAGGTTCATATCCGTCAAATAATGGTTTCCAATAGGGCTCCTTAGTCTTACCCAAATCGATAGCAACACCAATTGCCGGGACATGAGAGGTTCCTACACCTGCCACGATGCGTCCCATTACCCCTTCTCCGACTTGCTACGGTTACCATCAATTGGACGACCACCTGCAATCATCATTTCCCGATACTCCTCCTGCGTCATACCTGACATGGCGCCCGCCAAATACTGGAATGAAAGTCCATCTGTTGCGCCAAGCTTTGAGGTGTAATAAATATTACCGCCCACGTGAATCATACCTAACCAATCTCGCTCCAGAACACACCGTCGTTGTTCCAACGTCAACAATGGGAACTGATCTAGGTAAGCCGCTTCATCAGAACGAAAAGCCTCTCTGTTGTCGGCCTTCATTAGTGACATACAAAACATATTCAGGTGATAACCCTCGTAGCACCGATCCTTATTAAATAGATAGGTCCCAGGTATATCGTCAAATCCACTTGTATCCGTCACAACATACCTCATCAGCTAGCTATTCAGACTCTTCTCCAAGCGGTCCAGCGTCTGCATGGTAGGCAGACACTGCGCAACACTTGCGTTCGGCTCACGGTCATCGGCAATAGCGGACAAAAACTCCCGATCCTGAAGTTCGATACCGTCCATGGACACGTCCACACCCGATACATCAATGGGGTTCTCTTCACCGTCAAAAAGATCATCATATCGGGCGATATAGGTTCCGTTATCGCAGATGTAACGGAAAAACGTACCCAAAGGCCCATCGTTGTTAAAGGAAAGAGAGAGTGTACAGATCGCACCTGATGGAACTTTTATCCCGATGCTCATATCCATCGCGATTCCGAGTTCCGGATGGTTGGGACCCTGTAACGCGTAGCACTCCGACGCCACCTCACCTGTCTGATATTGGAACAGATCAACCGTATGACAGGCATGATGCCACAACAGGTGATCGGTCCAACTTCGCGGTTGACCTGCAGCATTCATATTAGTTCGCCTGAAAAAATACGTCTGCACATCCATCTGTTGAATTGCGAGTTCTCCCGATTTTATTTTCTGGCGCATCCACTGGTGGCTTGGATTAAAACGACGTGTATGCCCTACCATGGCAATTAACCCAGTCTCCTCCTGCACCCGTACCAGGTGCTCTGAGTCCGCCAGGTTGTCAGCCATAGGAATCTCTACCTCCACGTGCTTGCCGGCTCGCATGCACTGTTCGGCCTGATTGGTATGCATTTGTGTTGGTGAGGCTAGAATCGCTGCCTCGACACCACTCTGATCCAAACTCTCTGCCAAATCCGTAGTCCAGTGCGGAATACCGAACCGTTTTGCTACGGCCTCTGTGGTGTCCGGAGACCCTCCTGCCAGGGAAACAACCTCTACTCCCTCAATTCGAGCCAGTCCCGCTAGATGCTTCTGCCCAAAAGCACCTTGACCCGCTACACACACCTTCATTTTCTAACCCCTTAGTCTGATGGGTAATCGTTAGCTATCAAATCAACCGAAAAATTAACTGCCGCGTTGGGAGGAGAATTCTACTCTTTGTCAGCTACTATCCGGTATCACCGCCACAGCTTCCACTTCCAAAATAAAACGCGGATCAGATGCCAACCGGACAATTTCCACCGTTGTACTTGCAGGTCGATGATTATCACCCCAGTAACGATTCATCACGGTGTTTATCGCATCCTGATTCTCAGCAACGTCAACAACAAAACGAGTAACCTGAATGACATCTGTCATTTGACCACCGGCCGCCTCGACCGTGATTTTTATTCGCTCCATGACCCTCTCAGCCTGCGCTTCAGGGCTGAAATCCAAATGGTCAAACTCCGTAGGGTCATGAGGGTGGCTGTGGGGAACTGGTGCCCCGGTGGTGCCCGCTAAAAACAGGATACTTCCGGAGCGGACTCTAATAGCAGAAGCGAAAGGCATGTTCGCGCCTGCTGCGGGCTCTGTGCCTGGTAGATGGATGTACTCGTAGGCCTGACCCCCAGTGGTGGTTGTGTCCGTAGAGGATGGCAACAAAAACCCGGCCATCTCGCAACCCGTAATCATTAGCATCATCGTCCCAATCATAAGATGGACAATGAAACTTCGATATTGTGTAAACGAATACATTGTGAATACTCCTTGCGATGTACGGGTCGGTATTAAATTTTGATCAGTAGACCACATGCGCCCTGCTAGGCAGGATCAAGTGTTATATGGAAGCAAGAGCCTCCAAATATGTTAAAGAGACATGAGAGGCCAGGTCGTTACTAAATTTAAATGCACTCAAGCGATGTGAGAAGCAGTGCACTAAGAAACCAAAGAGATTGAAAAATACTAATCGATGGAATCAACACTGAAGCCAACACCCTCCCACCCATCGGAAGGCCTAATGATAGTGATGATTTGTAGTCTATTTCCACCATTTCGAGCCTGACGCCCCGTGATTACCACATCGTCGCCCACACTTAGATCATCATGTCTCCATCCGCGACGGATCAAAATATTCCGTGGGTAGGTCTCTGTTTCCCAAATCTCAGTCTCACCATCGTTATTAGTAACCTCCACATACACTCGTGCGTGCGGGTTCTGATACCAAACCTCCGTAACAACACCTTCAATACGGGTAGAAGTATCTTCGTCGTAATGTGCCAGAAAAGAGTGATGAGCGAATGCTGGAACAGATATACCTAAACAAAGCGTCAGTATCACTTGAAAAATTCGGCAACTCATAACTTGTCCTCCACCGCGCGTCGACGATGCATTCTCACTTACCAGGTAAATGGAGCCTTGGCACACAGTCGTAGTCCAAAATATCTTCGTTAAACCGTATATAGGTCTTGGTTACCGACCAAGGCTCTCGATAATACTCTGGATCATCAATGGTTATTACTAGTTGCTTGCGTTCCCCGTCATCCAAGAGTGTATAGCGTTCAATGAGATGTAGGCTCTCAGTATGTGGTAGACCCTGTGGACGCATATAACCCGCCTCGACGCTACGTGTATCCACCACTAGCGTATCACCCTCCCACCAACCGATAGAGTGACCCATCAGTGTTGGATACGCGTCCTCAGGATGATCGCGCCCATCCAGCCACACTCGTCTGACTTGGTGAAAATTCTCGTACAAGAATGTGACACGGTGCTCCTGTTGAATAATCTCGTGAGGGAAAGGCGCTGATATTTGATGTACCAAAACTGGCGGGATGCAATTCTGAGTGGGGTCGTCCTGAGGGTCCGCCTCGTAAGCTTGCTGGGCAAAGCGTCCGGCGGGGGTATAAGGCGGCTCAGTAGGCCAACCTACCGTTGACCAGGTTTCGGAGTCCCAGGCACCAGAGAAATCCGGCGGATCAGCTGCGAAAGATAAGTTGGGCAAGACAGCTGCCATAAATGTCAGCAACCCCATCAATACCAGGAGAGGCGCTCGATCGTACGCTTCACACATCGTGTTAATCCCCGTGATCTTTAAATAATTAGCCAAAGCCGCCTTCCGTTCTTATGGACTACTTCCGGCCGACAGTTCAGATCAATTTAAGAATATATCTTCTTATGACGAAAACCTAATCTAGCGCGAATGAATGTCTCCCTCGTTCAACTTCCCATACACTTAGGCGCAGATGAAGCCCCTAAAAACCTTGCTGTTGCGCTAGAATATTAGACATAAATCATCAGACGGTAAAACCAACGCAGAACCCAATTGTTTGATTATTCAGGATGCGCCCGTAGTTCAGCTGGATAGAACGCCGGTCTACGAAACCGGAAGTCGGGAGTTCGAATCTCTCCGGGCGCGCCATTACATAAAGAGATTATCGAAACGGTCTCTATCTCAAAACATGTTCAAGTGAGCGTTACCTACGAGATAGGTTTTGACGAAATCTTTGTAGTACTCCATGACCTTTCTCGTCACGGCACCACCCCCCTCGGGATATGAGAGCATTTGACCATCAGGTAGTCGCAAACTCAGCACAGGCATGACCTCTCGGGTCGCACTAGTAATAAAACACTCACTTGTATTGACCAGATCATCCAGCGAGATATCTCGGGAAACAACACCCAGATCACGTGCTATACAAGCTGTTTTGATTGCTGCTTTAGTCAAGCCACGTAAATGTCCAGCTGACTCGCCCGGCGTAACCAGCGCACCATCAATCACAAAGAAAACGTTACTGTTCGAGGCTTCAGTAACCAATCCCGAATCATTCAACATCACGCAGTCGTCTGCGCCTAACTCCCTAGCTTGGATTACGCCCAAAACATTATTTAGATAATTCCCACCTTTGATATTAGGGTCTAGCGCACTCACCGGGTTGCGCCGTGTCTCTGGAATAGCCAAGCAGAGGCCAACTCGATAAAACTCAGGGTTCCAGTCATTCAATCCTTTGACGATTATTACATAGCGAGTTACAAGCTCCGGGCCGGGAAACAAATCTACAGGCCCTTCGCCTCGAGTCACAGTGTAGCGAACATACACATCTCGATCACATTTCGAAGCATTTGTGGCACGAATTGTTCGACAAATTTCATCTCTCATCTTATCTTTCGTGAACTCAAGCTCCATATGGATCAACTCTGCCGAGTTTTTAAATCGAGCCCAGTGTTCATCGTAAAATAGCGGAACACCCTCGTAGGTCCTAAATACCTCGTAGATCGAATCTCCGTACAAGAATCCACGATCCATGACAGGGACCCTCGCGTCTGACGTGGGTGTAATCACACCATCGACATTAGTTATGCTTTCGAACCCATCCACTAGGTACCCTCCCTCATTTCACGCACTAAAGGTTACGCGATGAAAGAACTCCGAGCCAGACACTAATAGGCAAACTTACCCTAAGAATCTATGTGTCAGAAACCAAACCCTTGATTCGATAGATACCTACATCAATAGGAACGAGGCTTCTTCCTTTACTCAAACGGACATAGCTGCTCCGGCTAGTCTTTCCTTCAACTTCACTTCAAGATCACCGCGAACCCGTGCTATATCTTTCACCTCGCATAATTCGCTGAGCTGAGTGACTTCTAAGCCCTCGAAACCGCAGGGATTAATTCGATGGAATGGCTCTAGTCTCATATCCACATTGACGGCGGTCCCATGATAAGAGCAGTGACGACGAATCCGGAGCCCGACAGCAGCAAGTTTGCGCTCACCCACATAGACACCCGGTGCATCGCGTTTTCCGTACGCCTCGACACCGTATACGGCAGCCGTGTCAATGACTGCGGCTTCAAGAACCTCCACGACACCTCGGACGCTTATCTTCGATCGTGCAAGATCCAACATTAAGTAAGCTACCAATTGTCCGGGGCCATGGTAGGTCACCTGTCCACCTCGATCGACTTTGAGCACGGGGATGTCCCCAGCCTCCAAAACATGGGAAGGATTCGCGTTCAGACCTAATGTGAATATTGGTGGATGCTCTACAAACCAAACCTCGTCCGGCGTTTCATCGGTACGGCCATCCGTAAAGCGCTTCATATCCTCCCAAACTTCTGGAAGCTTTTTGTATCCAAGATCTCTAGAAATTAAGCCGCTCACAACACCATCAAAATATCTTCACTAGCTGTGAGATCTCTATACAAAGCATCTGCTCGATCGCGAGTCTCCACGTGTATAGTGAATGTTAAACTCAGAAAGCTTCCATTCTTGCTGAGCTGCTCAGCAATCTGTCTCTGTTTGAGATCACCGTAGTGCGCTCGAACAATATCTTCGGCTACACTGCGGAAGTCTTCCGAGTTTCGACCGATTACTTTTACGGGAAGATTACAAGGGAAAGTTAGTAACGAGTCTTCGCTCATCCTAGATGATGAATCATTGCAACCACAGCATAATTTCGTCTTTAAGTTGCGTCCACAGGCTCGCCTCTGAGACATCGTGCAGCACTACCAGCGGCACCTCAGATACACTCTCATCTTCGAGCAGCACTCTAACGGACCCAACCGACGCATTCGCCTCGAGAGGAGCAATAAGTTCTATGTCCAGATCCACGGCCATCGAAAGGGAGTCGTAGCTGCCCCTCGGTATTGTCAGATAGAGATCATCTGCAAGTCCCAGTGCCACTGTTTGCGGTTCCCCCTTCCACGCCCGCTCGGCGGTAATTTCTTCCCCACCAGAGTAAAGTTTATAGGTCTCGTAAAAACGAAACCCATAGTTCAAAAGGGACTGGCTTGCACCGGTTCTCGCTGCTGGACTATCCGCACCCATTACCACAGATATCAAGCGCATATCCGATCGTTCAGCCGATGTAACCAGACAGTATCCCGCGGCTTCCGTATAACCGGTCTTTAGACCATCGACCGATGGATCACGCCATAACAAAGAATTTCGATTGTCCTGTCTTATCTCGTTATACGTGAAATCGCGTTGAGAATACCACGCATAGTAGTTCGGGAACTCTGCAATAATCGCCCGTGCGAGAATCGCGGAATCCCGTGCAGTCATGTAGTGATCTACTTCTGGTAGGCCTGTGCTGTTGCGAAACGAGCTCGAGGTCATTCCTAATATTTCAGCATATTGGTTCATCAAACCGACGAAAGCTTCTTCGGATCCTGCAACATGCTCAGCTAAAGCAACGCTTGCATCGTTACCTGACTGAATAATCATGCCTTGTAATAAATCTTCAACTGATACGTACGTGTCAACCTCTATGAACATCCGTGAACCGTCCGTTCTCCAGGCTTTCTCACTTACATACACCTCATCATCCAAATTGATCTGCCCCTGATTCAGAGCTTTAAAGGCTGTGTAAGCAGTCATCATCTTTGTAAGACTGGCAGGCTCAAGCACCTCATCAGCCGAAGATTCGGCGATGATGTGCGCAGTGGAAAAGTCCATCAAAATAAAACTCTTCACGCCTAGCTGCGGTGGTGCCGGAATAGGAACACCCTGAGCAAAAACACTCAGCGAAGCAAACAGGCTAAGAAGAATCCAGGCTCGGATCATCACAGTCTCCTGATCAGTCTAGCTTCCTAAACTTTAATTGTACTTGATGCTCAGTGACTAAAAATGTCTTATTGCGAGAGGTCTCACTTCCCACTCCCGAAAGATATATCAAGTCATGATTGCTCGTATTCGGCAAGAATAGTTTGACTAAGCTGATACGCGGCGAGAGCATACATTATGCTGCGGTTATACCGGGTAATAACGTAAAAGTTATGATACCCGACCCAGTACTCCTGCCCATCTTCACCCTCTAGAGAAAGTGGGGTAGCTGGTGTTTCACCGGACAACTCAGTGGACAAAGCGTACCCGGCATTACTCAGTGAAGCTATAGTCTCATCCAGATTCATACTGTTAGGGGGTTCCGTGCCGGACCAGGTCCGGGAAAGACTTACTCGATCTACTACTGGCTGGTCCCGCTGCCAACCATGAGAACTAAAATAATTTGCAACACTGGCAAGAATATCCTGCCAATTACCCCAAAGATTTCTCTGGCCGTCAGCATCACCATCCACAGCATAAGCTCGGTAACTGGAGGAAATAAACTGCCCCGCACCCATAGCACCTGCATAGGAACCCAGAACCTCTTCCGGATCTATACCCTCCTCTCTGGCTAACAGAAAGAAAGCTTCCAACTCCGATGTGAAAAATGCTGACCGCGGTGGGTATGCAAAGGCAAGAGTCGCCAGAGAATCAATTACACGATAACCGCCCATCCGCTGACCATAATAGGTCTCGATACCGAGGATGGCTACCAAAAGTTCAGGGGCTACGCTATAGGCTTCACTTGCACTTGTAACCTCGAGAACATGCTCCTTCCAGAACTCAACGCCACCACGAATACGGGCATCGTTCAAGAAAATTTTGCGATACTCATACCAGGGTAATACACGCTCTGCTGGACGGGATATTGTTTCTAGAATCTGTTCATCTATCTGCGCGTTATCCAGAATTCTGGCAATTTCGCTCCTCCTGAATTCGTGCTCAGCAATCACCCTTTCTAAAAAAACTCCTTTCGCATGTTGAACCATATCCATGTCTACCTCCGCAACCTGGGCAATTGCAGAGGACATACTTAGAACGACAATCGTTAAAAATCTCCGAATAGAAGTTTTCATGGTGCAAGGAGTTTTCGATTACCGTGAATCGCAGCAAGGATACCGAAACCAGCCATCAGAGTTACCATCGAAGTACCGCCAACGCTGACCAGAGGCAAAGGCACGCCGACAATGGGCAGTAATCCGCAAACCATCCCGGTATTCACAAAGACATAAACAAAAAAAGTAAGGCTGAGCCCACCAGCCAATAACCGTGTGAATGTATCTTGAGCCTGAACAGCAATATATAAGCCTCTGCCGATTAAAACGAAGTAAAGTACCAGCAAAAGTAAAAGCCCAAGCAAACCGAATTCCTCTCCCAATCCAGCAAATATGAAATCGGTAGAACGTTCTGGTAAAAACTCCAGATGAGCCTGTGTACCATTTAACCAACCCTTACCGAAAAGTCCGCCTGAGCCGAGCGCAATTTTCGATTGGATAATGTTGTAACCGGCTCCCAACGGGTCAGATTCGGGATCTAGAAATGTTAATACGCGGACACGCTGATAATCCAACATATAGTTCCAAAGCACAGGAATCGAACCCAGTGAAATAGCTCCCAAGACTAGAATCAGCCTCAAGCTCAGGCCCGCGAGAAGCACGGTCAGTGCACCGGAAGCCATGACTAGAAGGGCAGTACCAAGATCAGGCTGTAGTGCAATCAACAAAGTTGGAGCGCAAATAATCAACAGCAAGATGAGCAACTGTTTCAAGGTGGGTGGAAGTGCGCGCTCATGCATAAACCAAGCGATCATCATCGGAACCGCAATCTTCATGATCTCGGACGGCTGAAATCTAGAAAATCCGAGGTCTAGCC
>JAZAGZ010000048.1:0-5395 GCA_036231525.1 Pseudomonadota bacterium
TGTGGAGAGGATCCGGATTGTTTTAATCGTCTTCACCCTGATATTCCTATGGCGGCTCGGGCGCAACCGGGTCAAACGATCTTATTAAGGACCCGTAATGCAATAGATGCGCAATTAGACCCACAAAGCAGCTACGTTGACGACCGCTTCTCTGACCCTATCCTGGGGACAGTACATCCGCTTACAGGCCCTGTGTTTATTGAAGGAGCGGAGCCTGGAGATGTTCTCGCGGTGACTATTCTTGATATCGACCCGGGGTCTTTCGGAACAACCAGAATCACAGGTAACGCATTTGTCGGAGATCGTATTCCCGGGCCATTCAGTGTGCTGTGGAACCTTAATCGAAAGGAGGCTGTATCAGACGATTTGCCGGGTGTACGTATTCCGAATGGAAGTTTTCCCGGCATCGTGACCGTATTGCCGGGACCAGAGCAACTTGCTGCGGCACTAGCCCGGGAAGAGAGCCTTGCAAACCAGGGAGGGGCGTCTGCATTGCCGGAACCTACCCATGCGTCACCGGGCGATATTTGTGGATCGCAAGGGAGACGCAGAAATGAATGCCTTCGTACCGGACCTCCGAGGGAGCATGGCGGGAATATGGATATCCGCTATTTGGGTGTCGGGGTCACGATCTATCTTCCTTGTTATATCGAAGGTTGTGGCCTGGGAGTAGGTGATTTGCATTTCGCTCAGGGTGACGGTGAGGTAGCCGGCACGGCTATTGAGATGGACGCTGACGTCACGCTCACAACTGAACTCATCAAGGACGGACCGGTGTTTGAGCAAGGCCCTCACTATGAAGGCCCGGCCCGACTCATGGATATTCCGTCTCGGCGGTTTTATGCGACAACGGGATTGCCACTGAAGGCCGCTGGAGAGATTCCGCCAGACATGGCTTATTTGGAGTCGCCAAAAACAGCCGGTCTCGAAAATCTCTCCAAAGATATTTCTCTCGCGGCGCGAAATGCGTTATTGGAGATTATTGATTTCATGGTGAGGACGTACGGTCTTACACCAGAGCAAGCGTATATTGTCGCTAGTGTTGCTGTTGACTTGAGGATTGGGCAGTTGGTGGATGTTCCTAATGTTGGCGTGACCGCCATTTTGCCTCTTGATATATTCGACGAGAATTAGATTTTTATACAAATTTTTTGTACTGATTGAGTTGCAACAACTCTTCCAATAATCGCGCTCGACTTATAGCCCTGCGCAATAAGGTCTTTGAGGCATCTTTTCGCTTTATCTGCTGAAATACTTGCAAGCAACCCGCCTGAGGTCTGAGGATCGAATAGCAACTGGAACATCGGGTTCTGACGCACTTCGTCTGTATTCTCGATTTGTTGTGAAAACCGTTCGTTTTTGGGTTGGAGTGTAGAGACGAGTTCAGCGCTTAACGTTTGAAGAGTGCCGTCGAGTGCAGGTAGGGCGCTCATATTGATTACTGCGCCTAGCGAAGAACCCCGGAGCATTTCTAGTAGATGGCCGACGAGCCCGAAGCCCGTAACATCTGTGCATGCACTAGCACCATGGGATCCTAAAAGGTTTCCAGCAGCTCGGTTCGAGAGCAGCATAGATATGACAGCTTTTTCTATCCAGTGGCCCTTGGCCTTAGCACGCATATCTGCAGCAAGTAGGGTCCCCGTGCCCATCGCTTTTGTGATGAGTAGGACATCACCTTCTCGTGGTGTTGTTTTCCGAAGGGTTTGATCTGGTTCTATTAGCCCCGTAACGGAAAAACCAAGGCTTAGTTCTATACCTTCACTAGTGTGCCCGCCCACTAATACAGCACCTTCGGAATTAAACACCTGGAGTGCTCCAAGCAGCATCTGTCTGAGTTCGTCAATAAGTTTTTTTTCTGGCCACACGGGTAGTGTTGCAAGAGTCATAGCTGTCTGAGGCTCCGCACCCATTGCATAAAGATCTCCCAGGCAGTGGTTGGCAGTAATCTGTCCAAAGAGATAAGGGTCAGGGATCATCGGACGAAAGGCATCTACGGAGAGAACTGAAAGTTTGCCTGGTGGCACTGAAATTAGAGCTGCATCGTCAGGTTGATCCAAACCGACAATAACGCTGTTTCTGGGGGTTATTGGAAGATCTTTAAGTGCTGCGGTCAGCACGTCGGCGCCGACTTTGGCACCACAGCCGCCACAGCGGATGGAGTCTTTCGGGAGCTTCTCCGGCGCTGAATCCAGAAGCTCGGGAGATACTACAGAACTCATTTTTCCCATAGCTATTTCTGGAAGCTGCTGGTATTTACGAATAAAACGGGAATCGATCCAGTCTTTCCAACGCCAAACCCAACGTCCCTCTGCAGACCATATTCCACGGGATGCGACAGCACATTGATTCCCTGTGCTGATGAGCTTCAAAATGGATTTTTGTGGGTGGTAACTAGACAGTCTGCGGTCCAGTAGACTGCTACGCAGATTTCGTATCAACGGCGGTCCCTGACGTACAGCAAAAACTCCTGCCTTCGGCCGTGGGGTATTTATCATGGTTGCGATGTCTCCAACACCAAAGATATTAGTTTGGGAGAGAGACTGAAGGTGCTCGTTTACGAGCATAAAGCCATCGTCATCGAGTTTGAGTCCAGTGTCGGACAGCCATGCGGGAGCACTTGCCTGGGTTGCCCAAAGAATCTCGTCGTATACAAACTCGCGACCACCGCTATCGAACAGCGTACCGGGTTCTACCCTGGTTATTTCGGCGGCTGTGTGGACTGCTATTTCACGTTCGGCGAGTAGTCGTCTAAAGCGCTGTGCCACACCCGATGGTTGTTCGGACAGGATTTCTTCGTCTGCAGTGACCAACTCAAGACGGATATTATTGAGCATATTCAATGAGCGCGAGATGGCGTGATGGATAGCTAGACTTAGCTCAACTCCCCCCACGCCACCACCGACAATACCAATATTAATACGGCCTTCATGAGCCTCGATCCGTTTCTGTAGGAGCTTCCAGTGAGGAAGGAACCGATTAATGGGTTTTACTGGAACAACATTGTCTTTAGCGCCGGTTACTTGGTGGGTTGATGGTGTAGATCCGGTGTTGATGGAGAGCAGATCAAAGCTAACCGGCGGTCTTCCCTTGAGCAAAACGGTTTGTGCACTTGGATCTATACCGGTCACATCGGCCTGAAAGAATCGTGCATTGGCAAATCTCGTTAGAGGTAATAAATCAATGTGCGCTTCGTCAGCTGTGTAGTGTCCCGCGATCAAACCGGGCAACATACCGGAGTAGGGTGTCTCGATATCTCGGCTGATCAGGGTCAGACGAGCGCCCGGCACGGGCCGCATGCCGAACGATTTCAATACGGCAATGTGGCTGTGTCCACCGCCTAGTAAGACGACATCCTTGATAATGGGCACTGACTGCATGTGCGCCGAATATACAGGGGGGATCGCGCGCTGCCCACTACCGCCAGCCCTCGGTTGCTCCCATATCCATGGCAACGGGGCTGGTCGAAGTGCTAATTGCTTATGTGTTGGATGTCTTCTGGAGCCCTTGTTGTGTCGTGCATGATCACGTCAAAATTCATGGTGAATTCGAAGTCGTTTGGAGGGAAGCAGATCTCGTCATCACAGGTTTGGTAGGTCAATATCACATCCACCGCGATCCTATCTTCACGATACGAGGGGGCCAGAGCGATATCGCGTTGGATTTTCGGTGTACCGTGATACACCGGCACACTTTCATCGATGGGCTCAAGATAGATTATCTCGGGTTCAGGCAACATGAGATCACGCATCTTCACATGGTCCGTTTCCACGATCCTTAAGTCAGCTGCCGTGTAATCGGAACCTGGCGCATATAGGTGCATGCGTTCTGGTAACTCGATATCCGTCACGAGTGTGACTGTATTACCCGGTCGTAAGGTGTCTTGAGAAGCATAGGCTAGGAAGTCGAACTGAGGGAGTCGCGCTTCGATCTGTCGGCCGCCATCACTACCAAAGGTCTTCATTAATATTGTTTCGGCCGTCTCGCGGATCCTGTGACTATCGTGAAAATATTTTTCTTGCACGACCCTGTCGGCGTTGACGAGATAGGTTCCCGGGAATGCCATGCCGTCAGTGCGGCTCCCGGGCTCCGGATTGGGATTTCGTATACCAAAGGCCTCAATAATCTCCGAGTCCGGATCCGCCAGGGTTGAATAGTTGAACCCTCCCATACGGTCCGCAAAACTCTTGAGAATATCGACGGTATCGTAACTAATAGTTACGACACCCATCCCGTTCTCAATAAACTCGTCTAGAGAGTTTTCCAGCTGCACGAGCTGGGTTTTACAGTAAGGTCACCAATCGGCGGAGCGAACAAACACGACCATCGCTCCGTTAGGTCCCATGACATCAGCTAGGCTGACCAAATCACCGTGTTGATTTAGGGCTTCAAAATCCGGAATTCTCTCGCCAACTTCCGGTCCACTAACCATCCCTCTGCTGCCTGTTGGGATATCAGTGAGAAACTCTTTTGAGTAAGTTTGTGAGAACACGGGAAGTGCAAACAGAGATATCGCCAGCGTCACCGCCAACGTTCTTAACTTTGAACTATTCTTAGCCATGCTTATTCCATCATTTCTAAATCTGTTCAGACAGTATTAACCTCCAGAGCCCCATGGGACTGTGGTTGCCCTGCTGCAGCATTAACAATCATGTCTGGAGTGACCGGCGCGCGATTGAAAGAGTGTCCCCCCAGGGCATCGGAAATCGCGCACAAGACAGCAGCTGCAGCGCACCCCTGGATGGGTTCGCCAACCCCTCTAGCACCTACTGGATTTTGTGGGTCCGCTATATCAACAGCACCCCATTGCATTGTAGAGGGTACGTCGAGGTACGACATTGGTTTGGCCTGATGGAGCCCTATGTTGGCTGGTAGACCGCTTTGTGGGTCGTAGACATGCCGTTCAGTGCATGCCATTCCGAATCCCATGACTGTGCCACCCTTCATCTGGTTAGCCAATCCCTGGGGATGAAGTACCGTGCCGCAGTCTGCTACGGTAACGTAGTCCACAATATCAAATTTACCCGTTTCCACATCTAGTTCAATTTCGATGAATCCGCTAGAAATTGCTGGAGCTACAGCGTCATGGCGCAGGTTGTCCTTGGCGACGCCGATGAGGCCTGTACCTTTCAAGCCTTCGACCGACATACGCGTTACGTCATGGATATCATCTGGAGCTTCTTGACCGGAATACTTGCCTCCGATTTCAATCGCGCGTTGTGCGGCCGCTGCAAATGTGAGGCTAGTTGAGGGGTTTGATTTTAGGAATACCGTTTCGTCAACAATATCGTAATCATCGGGCGCGCCACCCAAATCCATAGCCGCAATCTCTTTCAGCTTCTGGAGCGCGTCCATGGCAGCTACATAACTGGTGCGCGTACAGGTGAATGATGTGTTA
>JAZAGZ010000049.1:0-13758 GCA_036231525.1 Pseudomonadota bacterium
CCTGGGTTACTCCGTGCGACTCGTTGGACTCGGCAACAAGCACTGAAACCTGGTTAGTCTCGGTGACCATGCTGTGAAGCCGACGCGCTCCTGGTTCCGAGAACACCAGCGTCCCGTCCATCAGACCAATCGGATCATCCAGGCCGTTATACCCTTCTAAAATGCGTTGAATCTCTGAGCCACCTTCGACAACCCCGGGTATTTCTGTCGCCACTCCGACGACAACTGGCGCCTGATTCACCTGAGCGCTGACGACAAAGAACGACGCCTGCAAGACGAGTGCGCTTATGACTACGGTGATTGCTATTCTTGATTTCATGTCGATATTTATCCCTCAGATTCAATGACGCACCCGGAAAGATTCGAACTCCCGACCACCTGATTCGAAGCACGCTGAATGCCGCTTCCAACCAAAAGCTGCTGACTCCATACGGCCGATCAGGTGTTTCATCCGGCGGATGTGTGCATCGACCTTCAAGGGATCACCTCCGCACTCCCTTCATGCCAGCGCACTTCCATGTCCGGTCCTCCGGAGAGGATTCCATCCTCAGTTGCCCGGAACAATTCATAGACAACTGAGCCGTCCGCGGCCTGCGTGCTTTCGATGACGCGGACCGGCTCAAACGAATCCGGCACGGCGACAGCCGTGGCGCGGACCAGCTCCGGCACGGATGACCACGCGACATCGCGCTGGATTTCGATTACCGTCCACGTTCCGTTCGACTGCACCATATCGACCTCGATCTCATCGCCGTTCGGCAACGTACCGGTGACCTCGTATTGGTCACCGCCGGCATTGAGCTCCCCACTCGTGATAGTGACGCCGGGCGCAGCAGCCGAGACCGCCGCCGAGACATCTCCGAGGACGGAGGATGCCGCGACTTCTGGCTGCGTTGTTTCGGGGGCAGGCGGCGAGCAAGCCACTGCGGCCAACGCCAGGATGATGAATGCGTATTGAACCTTGGTCATGGGTAACCTCCTATGCCTCATGGCTGCATCTAAATAGGAAATGCGCAATGCATAAAACAATAATATATGCGGGATATCCCGCTTCAGTTGGCGCGCCCGGAGAGATTCGAACTCCCGACCACCTGGTTCGAAGCCAGGTACTCTATCCAGCTGAGCTACGGGCGCGCGCTAGAACTTTACCTTGTAACTATACCCCGAGTCTCGGCGTCAAAAAATAAGTAGAGTGCGGCTTCTATGCCTATATCATGGTTGCTAAGATTGTCCTGATCGAAGATTGAACAAAATAAAGGAAACCGATCAATGTCATGTCCGCAGTCCCAACCTATTCAAATCGGACTTAGAATGGGACTCTTCCTTGTCCTTTGCACCCCACTGGCTTTAGCTCATCACGGCTGGGGACCCCACTACGACGGAGAAGCACACATTACTGTCACAGGAGTAATCACAAAATTTGAGTTCGTCAATCCCCATTCATTCGTCTACATGGACACCTTAAACGAGGCAGGAGAGACCGAAGAACGATGGTGTGAGATGCAGGCAAGAACTCAACTGCAAAGACGCAATGTAAGTGAAGAACAATTCAAACTTGGATCAACGATTACCATTGAAGGATTCATGTCTAGGTTTGACCCCTTAGGTTGCGAGTTCGGTACTGGTCATTTCTACGATGGCACTGTTTTGACGCTCCGGCAGCGTAATGGACGGTCTATTTACAGCGCTCCGTTGATGGAGGGAAACACCAGTATTGTTGGCACCTGGTATCCGGAGGTATTTCTACCAGAAGCAGGTAGCGTCGAAGACTCTCACTTCGAATTAACGGTGGAGGGAAGAACCGCACATGCAGAGTTCGATTGGGTGACACAAAACCCCACTTTGAGGTGTAGCCCTGCCAGCAATATCCGAGCCTGGGGCTCACCAGGCACCCCCACAAGCATTGAAAGACGTGGTGACGAGATTCATATTCGTCACGAGTTCATGGATGCTGAGCGGATTATCTATCTTGACCGAACTGAACACCCCGCAGGTGAACCTCTAACGGATCTGGGTCATTCCATCGGCCGATTTGAGGACGGTGCACTTTATGTGAAGACAGCACGATTCGCAGCTGGTGCGCTTTGGGCCGGAAGATTAAATACTGAAACACTCACAACGACAGAAAAGCTGTGGGTCGATTCACGAACCGGTAACTTAAATATTGATTGGACTGCTTATGACCCAAACTATTACATGGAAGAACATCGCGGTGCACGAACACTAACCAGAACAGACATCAGCGTTGACCGGTTCGATTGTGATCCGGATCTGGGGCACACACCAACGGACTCAATATGATGTTTATAAAAGAGAGACTACTACATAGCGCCAGCTATACATTTCTTCTCATGGTGCTTCTCTCCGCTCCCGGCTGCATGCAGCAAGCAACTGAGGAGCCAGCTGGGCCCTACCAGGCAACAGGGATCAAAATCGGGGAGGTTACAAATCACAGTGCTATTGTATGGACCCGATTAACCTTAAAGCCCGAACGAATCGGCAGCGACGCTCCCATGCCGACATTTCTCTATCAAGCTCCTGGTAATGATGAATTACAGGAAGCTCCTCCCGGTCGATTTCACCCCCATGATTGGGTGCCGGTTACCCAGTATCCGGATGGCTCCTCTATTGAGTACATTGAAGGAGCTGTTATCGGAGCGCCTGGTGAGACACGGGTGTTATATCGGGCAGAAAATACCGATGAATGGCTATCCAGCGATTGGGAAGCAGTAGATACCGAGCATGATTTTGTTAAGCAGTTCTCGCTTACAGAACTTACCCCAGCGACTGGATATGAACTACACATTGAAGGTCGGCACATTGGAAGTGAAACCATCGGTTCATCCCTCGATGGTCGCTTCCGAACAGCACCAGCTCCTGATCAACCGGCGCGGGTCGTGTTCGGTTCAACTACGGGCACAGAATACGACGATCAAGACGCTGTTGAAGGCGGTTTTCAGATTCACCAATCCATGATAGATCTGGGTATTGATTTTTTCGTGCATACCGGAGATATCCTTTACTACGATGCTTGGGCAAAAAACATTGGCCTTGCCCGTTGGGGCTGGGCGCGGATGTTCAGTCTCCCCACAAACTTTGACTTTCACCGGCAAGTCCCTACTTATTTCATGAAGGATGATCACGACACGTGGCAAGACGACACGTGGCCGGCCCAAGAAAGCTCTTATATGGGGGAGTTCACGTTTCAAAATGGAGTGGAGATATTTAAAGAGCAGGTTCCCATGAGCGAGCGCACATACCGAACGTTCCGCTGGGGACAGGATGTGCAGATTTGGCTCGTTGAGGGGCGGGATTATCGCAGCGCAAATCCGGATTCTGACGGACCAGAAAAAACAATTTGGGGAACAGAACAAAAGACCTGGTTTAGAGAAACCGTAGAAGCCTCCGACGCCACATTTCGGATTTTGATCAGTCCGACTCCGTTCGTTGGTCCGGATGTTCCCGGCAAGATGGATAGCCATGCCACCGAATCATTTGGCACCGAAGGACGTGAACTACGAGATTTTCTAGTTGAGCACAACATGATTGTGATCTGCGGCGACCGCCACTGGCAATACGTCTCGGTTCATGAGGAAACGGGGCTTCGTGAATATGCGACAGGCGCCGCAAGTGATTCCCATGCAGGCGCTTGGACTCCCGGTGATATCCGTCCGGAGCATCTTTATGTGAATGTCGTTGGTGGATTTCTGTCAGTAACCGCAGAACGTCAGAACGATGTGCCTACACTAACGCTACGCAATCATGGCGTCGACGGCAACGTGCTTTTTGAAGACATACTGGTAGAACAGTAATACGTTATCTTGAACCAACGTCACTTCATCACTTACAACTATAGCCAGCAGTTAACGCCCGTATCGATCGACCAAAGCCTGGACGGATGAATCATCACGAATAGAATCAAACCGAGGATCAGAGAGAATCCCTTCTATGGAGAATCGTCCCGGCGAGGATAGGTAGGCCTCAAATGAGTTGATTGCAGTACGATGATCACCAGCTGCTGCTAGAATCCGGACCGCTCCTAGAATATAGCGCGGACCTATGAACGCATCTTCCGACACAGGAAACACACCAATGACCCGATTCGCTATACGAATAGCCGAATCATGAGCACCCAAATAGGCTAACGTCTCACCGAGTGCGATCTGTAAATTGGGGTTGTCCGGATCCGTCTGCAGGTCCCGCTCTAATACCTGACGAGCGGACTCAAAGTGGAGCTGTGCCACGTCAGTATTGCCCGCCCAGTGCTGCGTCAGGCCGTACGCCAAGGATTTTGGCATGTAGCCACCATGCCATAGCAGTGTGTCGCGTACCGTCTCATCGAGCGCCAAACGCGCGCCACGATAATCTCGATTTATAAATGCTGCAAGCCAGGCCATCCAAGGCCGCCCAGAACCAATCGCACTCTCAGACTCAGTACGCAGTGCATTTGCGTTCCCGTCCCGGTATAGCGGAATCATTGCTCTGTAAATCTGTGCGTACTCGTTCTCAGGCACGATCTCAAGCACTTGATCCAAGAGTGTTTCCGCGACTGAGTAATTACGAAGAACAATATGTGTAAGTGCTTGCTGCTCAAGAGACTCCATATTCTCCGGTTCGATTTCGGCCGCGCGTCCTAATTCATATAAGGCGGCATTCCAATCCCCCATACTTCGATACATGAATGCGCGTGTGCGAAGAAGATCTGCATCGTAAGGAAAATATGGTTCAGCAATCGCAAATTCCTCAAGCGCCCGTTCGTAGTCGCGAGCCCCCTGATAGTAGTAATAACCCAGGGCAACATGCGCTTCCGGTAAATCGATGTCGATTTGAAATGCCCGATCCACTGCGTCACGAGCCAGAATCAACCGATCCTCAGTTGGATCGATACCATTGAAATATATCGCGCTGTGCGCTCTAGACAACGCAGCCCAAGCAACAGAAAACTCCGGGTCTTCCTCTAAAGCCCTAGTGTATTGTTCAATAGAACGGTCGTAGTCGCCGTCGAGCCCGTGGTCCAAACCATTCAAATAAGCGTCGTATGCAGCCTGATTATGGGTGGGCAACCCGGTAATCTGTGGAAGCTGAGGTAGTGGCAGCTCAAACAGATATCCATTAATGAAAAGGAGCCCACCGAATAGCGATCCAATAAAGAACCAGACGACCATACCGTGGGTTATTCCACCGGGAAGCGCGATGCGCGTCTTCTCCATCTATAACCTCGCGACAAAATGATTGCGGTACGAATACCGTATTAGTCTGCTCACAAGATTTAGAATCTTGTCTTCTTCAAAGGCTTGAATAGCACTGTTTCTGTACATTTAGGTTGGTGAGTTTATCAGTCTTCCGTAATGCTCATGAGTAATACCAAATCGAAGCCGTAAAATGGATACTACCCCCAACACTAGTTCAAGCAAACGGAAATACTGTCATGCCTCCACAAGTCATGGCAACCGACTCAACTCAAGAAAAAAGTTACCTCTTATAATCTATTTTTGGGTACTTCCGTTCCTAATACTGCGATACAAGCAGTATATGTGGCTTTCCTATAATGACTTGGGCAGCATGAACGTACTATGCTTTGCCTCGCTGTTTTCTAATACACCAGGAGATCCATCTTGCCGCGATACGCGAGTTTTTGTGCCTTCCTGTGCATGGCAATAGCTATGTCTACTGGACATACGCAGGATGAGGAGGGTTTTTCTGGACGAGCTGGGCTCGGTTATATTGCTGCTAACGGAAATTCTGAAAATAAGAGTCTCAACGCTGATTTTAGTTCCTGGTGGAACTATGACCCTTGGAGTCATTCTCTGAATGGGTTAGCTATAAAGTCCAGCGCCTCCAATACGACTACCGCTGAAGCCTATGGTCTTGCATGGCAAAGCAGCTACGCTATCAATGACACCGATTATCTTTATGGAATCATTGCTCTAGATAAAGATCATTTCAGTACATACAACCAGCAGACCCGGGAAGCTATTGGCTATGGCCGCCGCTTCATTAACCTTGCAAACCATCTTTTAGATGGCGAAATTGGTGCTGGTATCCGACAGGCCACTCTTCGCAATGATCAGGGCCAAGACGAAGCCATACTACGCTTAAGCGGAGATTACCGATGGATAGTCAGCGAAACATCCGAATTTGCTCAGACACTTGCACTAGAAGGAGGCGCGAAAAATATATACCTCGAGATGGTCTCGACATTGAGCGCTGACGTCCGCGAAAACCTCGCGTTGGTCATATCCTATACGATTAGGAACAATTCCGATGTGCTACCCGATACGGAAAAAACAGATATCTTTACTGCGATTTCTCTAGAGTACATTTTCTAAAAATAGAGAATTTTTTTGAAATCACAATACCCCAGTTACATGCAGGGGTAGAATCAGTCCCGTGACAGTACACCCATCCCTCCTCGCAACCGCGGGGGATGCTAGCATCCCCCTAGCTCACCGTATGCGCCCCGATAAACTTGAGACTTTTCTTGGACAATCTCACCTGCTGGGAACAGGCAAACCACTTCGTAAAACTATCGAACGTGGAACCGTGGGAAGCATGGTGTTTTGGGGCCCTCCCGGATCGGGGAAAACCACCCTGGCGCACCTCATTGCAAACTATACCGATCGAGTTTTCGTGCCCTTCAGCGCAGTCACCGAAGGCGTACCTCGAGTACGGGAGCTCATTAAGGAAGCCAAACAACGTCAGGATATAGAAGGTCGCGGCACAATCCTATTCTGCGATGAGATACATCGCTTTAACAAGGCCCAACAGGACGCATTCCTGCCCTGGGTGGAAAAAGGTGTAATTACGCTAATCGGTGCAACCACTGAAAATCCCTCGTTTGAGCTAAATTCCGCTCTGCTTTCACGATTGCGTGTCTTTGTGCTCGAACCTCTGGAATCCAAGCACATCGCAGCCATCATTCATAAATCCGTGGGCTATCTGACAGCCAACCTGCCCGGGGATCACCTGGCCAAGCAATTACACGACGACGCCCTCTCCCTGCTGGTCCGTCACGCAGGCGGTGACGCGCGACGCGCGTTAAACGCGACCGAAGCGGTATGGGAACACGCAATGTCTCTTGATTCTCTATCCAAACCCATTACGGCTGACCTCGTCGAATCTGTACTTGAACGACGCGTCGCACGCTATGACAAAATGGGCGAAGAACACTTCAACATCATATCCGCGCTACATAAAGCTGTACGTGGAAGTGATGTGGAAGGGGCTCTTTACTGGCTCGCACGTATGATTGAGGGTGGAGAGGACCCAATGTACATTGCACGCCGGGTGGTTCGCATGGCGGCGGAAGACATTGGGCTGGCTGATCCACGCGCCCTACAAATTGCTCTCGCGGCAAAAGAAGCCTACCACTTCCTGGGCACCCCGGAGGGTGAATTAGCCCTTGTGGAAGCGGTGATCTATCTCGCGACAGCACCTAAATCTAATCGCGCCTACCAAGCCTGGAACCGTGCACAACAAGCAGCGCGTGAATATCCCGCTGAGTTGGTACCGAAACATATTCGCAATGCCCCCACATACCTCATGAAAAAACTCGGCTATGGAGAAGGCTATCGCTACGACCATGCTGAGGAAGGCCATGCCGCAGGACAGGAGTATCTACCCAAAGCCTTACAAAGTGTCCAGTGGTATGAACCAACAGATCAGGGCTTCGAAAAAACGATCGCTGAACGAATCGCATGGTGGGTGGATAAGAAAAAAAGACCCGATCGTAATCCTTAAACCAAACAAACTCTCAAGAAAATAACTTTGGCGTCGAGCGTTGTAAGTCCCGGCACTCCTTCAATCCGGATGCCAATCCTCAGAACATTTCTTTAGGAGGCTGCTACCACGGCACGTTTCGCCATAACCTTGATCAGGTGCGCTCGGTAATCTGCGGAGGCGTGCAAATCCTCGTTCAGTTCGTCGGCCGACACCATTATCTCCTCCAATACCTCGGGCACAAAATCATCCGCCAACGCCTGTTCCATCTCTGGTACACGAAAAACATTTGGTCCCGCCCCTGTAACCGCAACCCGTACCCCGTCGTACCCTTGAGATACCATCACGCCGACTATGGCATAGCGGGATGCCGGATTAGGAAACTTCATATATGCCGCACGCTGAGGAATCGGGAAACTCACTGCAACAATGAGTTCATTCGGGTCAAGCGCTGTTTCGAAAAGCCCGGTAAAAAAATCGTCGCCAGCGATGGTGCGCGTATTAGTTTTCACTATAGCGCCAAGACCAACGACCGCTGCCGGATAATCTGCCGCTGGATCTGCATTCGCAATGGAGCCCCCGATGGTCCCACGATTTCTCACTTGAGGGTCGCCGATAGACTCGGCAAGGGCGGCAAGGGCGGGAAGTAAATCTCTCACCTCCGGGGTGGATGCAACTTGCGCATGTATCGTCGTGGCACCCACAATAATAGCGTTATCTTCCTGCCGGATACCCTTGAGCTCAGTAAGGTCTGTTAAATCAATTAAGTTAGAGGGCGCTGCTAGCCGTAGCTTCATAGTAGGAATAAGTGTCATCCCACCGGCGAGAAACAAACCCTCACGAGCTTGTATCGACTGTTCCACCGCTTCAGGCAGCGAGCCTGGACGTTGATATACAAATTGATGCATAGCTATTTCGAAAATATCGTGTCTGATAGGGAACGCAAATCGACTAGATCGTAAAGCTCACTTTTTTCGGTGCCCGGTTTTGGGCTGTTAAAATTAGACTAGCTCCTCATTGCCTGGGCGCCAGCGCTAATTGCTCTGACAATATTGTTGTAGCCCGTACAGCGACAGAGGTTACCCTCAAGCCAGTCACGAATTTCTATTTCACTAGGATCCGGATTATTCCCAATCAGATCCAACGCACTCATGATTACGCCCGGCGTGCAAAAACCGCACTGCAACCCATGGTGAGTTTTGAACGCCTGCTGCATTGGATGCAGTTGACCGTTTTTCGCAAGGCTCTCAATAGTACTAATATCAGCGTTCTCAGCCTGAACCGCCAATAAGGTGCAGCTTTTCACCGAGCGACCATTAACATGCACCACACAAGCGCCGCACTGGCTAGTATCACAACCCACATGAGTCCCGGTGAGACAAAAATGCTCACGAATGAGTTCGACCAGTAGCGTAGAAGGCTCTACTACTGCAGAAACTGACTCGCCGTTCAGAGTTATAGAAACTGTCACTGGCATGACGCGCCTCTTCTGTTCTTTGTTAGCTTACGATAAAGGGTACACCTTTAATCTTTTCCGTTGTACTCCAAATCGAGAACGTAACATGCGATATTTAAGTTATGACACAAATGTATCTCGCCTACGGCTCCAACCTACATCACATTAGGTTAATAGAACGTGTTCCGTCTGCACGGTTAATCGGAAACACCCGGCTGGATCGTTACCAGGTTGCCTTCAATAAACGAAGTTCTGATGGCTCAAGCAAGTGTAACCTTATGTACACGGGTGATGACGAGCACACCGCCTACGCTGCTGTCTACGAGATGAAGGCAAGGGAAAAGTTGAAACTGGATGCTATTGAAGATTTAGGCAAAGGTTACGACGAACATAAATTACAGGTTTTAGTGAACGGAGATACACTCACTGTATTCACCTATATCTCATCTGGCGTACACTTGGTAATGGGTCTGGCTCCATATGATTGGTATCACTCTCTGGTCATAGCAGGAGCCACCTATCACAAATTTCCGACGCAATACGTCAATGTTCTCAGAGCTGTGCCAACGCAACCGGATATGGATCTGGAGCGCCGAGCAAAACACGAGCGCCTGCTCGCAAAGATGTGAAATCCTGGGAATAAAAAAATCAGGCCCCTTTCGAGGCCTGATCTTTTATAGAGGCAAAAACTCGCCGCTTAAGGTGCGTAACTTGCCACTGGAGGCAAGAATGCCCCCGTGCGCTCCGGCGGAATTTCTTCGGCAACAACGGGCAAAACCAGCGTGCCGATTCCTTCTATGCTAGCTGTAATGGTCTCTCCCGGTTGCAGGAAACGCCGCTCACCACCGGTGTACGCAGTACTGTTACCAGTACCGCCGGATGTGCCGTTATTCAGCACATCACCAGGGTACATGGTGATGATGGAGGTGCCGTACTCAATCAACTCGAAGATGGAGTGAATCATGTCACCTGGACCCGCACGCTGCATGACCTCACCGTCAACTTCAAGCACCTGCTCTAGAACCTCCATGGGGTTACCATAGAACTCCTTGGGCACAATCCACGGGCCCAACGGTGCAAAAGTGTCATGGCCTTTACCGACCAACCAATCGGAACCCGGTCGTGAATTCGGGGGACGCCCGCCACGGTCGGAAATATCCAGACTCACCATATAACCGAAGATATAGTCCTCAGCATCTTCGGCAGAAACATATTTTGCGGTACGCCCAATAACAGTGGCTAACTCGACTTCCCAGTCAATGCGAGTCCGGCCGTAGGGAAGAACAACGGCATCACCCTGACCGATCACCGCGCCCTCAGTAGGCTTGATGAACAGATAGGGAATGCCTCTTTGTGCACGCCGCTGAGCAGCCGCGGCAGCCTGCTCCTCGCGCGTTGTGCCGGATTCCTGTACATGGCTGTAGAAGTTCACCGCCGCGTTTAACATCTTACGAGGCACAAGCGGCGCCAGGGTACGAATGTCGTCCACATCATGCACAAAATCAGCCCGGTCACGGCCAGTCAACCGATTATTGTTCACTACACTATTCACGATCTCATACAGCCGATACTTTAAACCATACTCGTATCGGCTGATGAGCTCCCGCATGTCCGCAGGCATCGGAATAGCTGGGTAGTCTGGGGCACGTTCCAGTGCCTGGTTTGCGGCATTAAGCTCCACAATAAGTTCATCCCGCAGAACGATGCCGATTCGTGCATCGCCCTCACCAGAAATTTCAAAGGTACCGAGCTTAAATGGCTCAGCGCTGCTCATCGCAGACTGTGCAGAAACAAGCACCGGGGCCGCAAAGGCCGCCAGCGCAAGGAAGATTAGAGTGCGTTTCATGGTGCTCCCCTGTATTGATTGTTGTATGAGCAACGTGTCTGATATCCCTGTAACTGTGACTTTTAGGGCGCGAGGTGTCAAGAGAAAGTGACTCCCCAGTCCTTCCAAACTACCCTGACCGCGCCACAACTGCGGCATAATTTTGAATACAGCCGCTCCTCCATGCTAATGAAAGCTGTTGATATTCTCCTCGTGCACTGAAAATTGCCCATAAGGGTTCGTACTTGGATCCAGTCTAATCCATAATAAGGGGGTGACTTGAGGACAAGGAACAAAAGTACTACCTCGGTCTGACAGTCTAAATAACGCGAATGCCTGGCGGGCGCTGGCGGTTCGCGATGGCAGCATGTAAAAAATTAATTTGTCAGGGGAAGTCATGAGATACCTAATCTTCACACTTGTGCTCCTAGTCCTACCCTCCTTCGGGTCGGCTCACCATTCCCGTGCCGAATTCGCGAACGAAATTCGTGAAATCGAGGGGGAAGTCGTTGAGGTTGCCTGGCGTAACCCTCACCCTGTTCTAACTCTAAGGACGACCAACGATGCGGGCGAGAACGAACTCTGGGATGTTGAAGGATGGCAATCGGCAAATGTGCTGAGTCGTAAGGGCGTAGCAGGTGATGTATTCACAGTAGGCCAAAATGTTCGAGCGGCCGTCCGACGCTCAAACCGTCGTCCACAGCTTTTACTCGGCATAAGTATCTCACTCGGAGATGGAACCCAGGCACTATTAAGGCCTGGATTCGAACCGTACTGGCCTGATGAGGCCGTGGTTGGTAGTAATGCTCCCGCACTAGCAAGCGCAAATAGCAACTCACCCAATGACCAGGCCCTGGGGCTGTTTAGGGTTTGGAGCTTCGTTGATCGTGAAGGCCCTCTGACATTGAGTAATGATGGAGATACAGTTAGTGCAACAAGAGCATTTGAAGATCAGTTCGGTGCTGTAGAAGGGTTACCATTGACTGCAGCGGCCATTCAACGACAAGCACAATTTGACGAATTGGCTGATCACCCAATGTGGAATTGCGATCCTGTCGGGATGCCTGTTGTCATGGATACCGGGCTTCCAGTGCAATTTATAGACCAAGGGGAAAACATTCTCCTGCGCATTGAACAAAACGACGCTACTCGGACTATTCACTTGAATCCGAATCCCGGAGCAGACAATCAGTCTCCTTCAATTCTGGGGTACTCGGTCGGTCACTGGGAGGGCAACTCCCTGATAGTCAGAACTACAAATAGCACCTATCCATACTTAGACGACGATGGCACGGCTAAAAGCGAAAACATGGAGATCACGGAGCGATTCACCCTGGGCTCTGACGGCAATAGCTTGGGCTGGGAAGCCATGTTGACAGACCCTGAATTCTTGACTGAGCCTATTGTGGTGCGCATGAACTGGGAGTGGGTGCCTGGTGAGGCCATCAAGTCATGGAATTGTGCTGTTTCAGGTTCAGGTCGCGCCGCCGGTTAATAACGCCATAAAAAACGTAACGGCCCATCCTCTGGGGAGATAGTGATGTTTGCACAACCGAAGTTTCTTTTGAATCAATTTGGACTCTCTTTAGCATTGATCATAATCATGTTAACCAATTCCGGGGGACAGGCTTTTTCTCAAGCACTACCAAATCCGTATCGAATCGTTGATGACTGGGCCCAACTCCCTGGTGGAAGAGAAATGGGAGCGGTCGGAGACGTCATGATGGATCCTGATGGTGAGCACGTTTGGGCGATCGTTCGGTGTGATGCTCCCGCAGAAATGTTCGGTTGGGAGTGTCTTGATTCCGATCTCGATCCAATCCTTAAATTTAACCTCGAAGGGGAACTGGTAGAGAGCTTTGGGGGCGGAATGTTCATTTGGCCTCACGGTATATTCGTAGACCAAGATGGAAACGTATGGGCCACCGATGCGGTCAGTGACTCACGAACACCTGAAGGCTTGAGGGGACACCAGGTTGTAAAATTCACATCCGAGGGAGAGGTTTTAATGACTCTTGGCACACCAGGAGTTCCCGGAGATGGAGACTATAGCTTCAACGCCCCGAGCGATGTAGTTATCGGTGACAACGGAGATATTTTTGTCACGGACGGACACGGCAACGGTGGAAATAACCGCCTGATGAAATATTCAAGCGATGGAACATTCATCAAATCCTGGGGGCAGACTGGTTACGGTCCAGGCGAATTCCGAGAGCTACACGCAATCGCAATCGACTCTCGAGGCCGACTGTTTGTGGCCGACCGGTGGAATAATCGGGTACAGCTCTTTGACCAGGACGGAAATTTCCTTGCTACGTGGACGCAATTCGGCCGCCCCAGCGGAGTTTCCTTCGATGGGCAGGGCCGAGTTTACGTTGCAGACTCGGAGTCTGATGATGTCCAGAACCCGGGGTGGGAGATGGGGATCAGGATTGGAGATGCGGAGACCGGCTGGATTAGCGACTTCGTACTTTTTCCATGGTCAGATCCACGCGTGGTCATGGGAAACGGAGCGGAGTTTGTTGCGGTGGATCGTGACGGGAATCTATACACCGGAGAGCCGCGCCCCCGCCAGTTACGAAAATATGTCAGGGTTAGACCATAGAACGGCGCTTAACAAACAGACACTACCGCACGTGCCTCCGGAGTGATTCGGCTAACAAGCCGTTTTTAAGCAGCACTCTGCAAATCACCTATTGGTAGACCGGGCTCACTGTATCGCGTAGCGTGCACCCGAAAGGCATAACCATGACCCCCG
>JAZAGZ010000050.1:0-15177 GCA_036231525.1 Pseudomonadota bacterium
CAGGTTGGTCGACCGTTCAGCCTCACAGTCTTCTGCGAGTACCTCCAGGTCGAGGTCCTCGATCATGTAGATGCCGCTCGAGAGCCAGGCGAGATGGCCGCGCTTCTCGGATCCGCGTAGCCCTAGGAGGCTGCTTTCGACGCTCGTGTTGTCCGCTCCCACAAGGACGGGCCTGCGGTTGATAGTCCACTGCACGCTGCGTGAATCGATCCCGGGCCCGTTGGGCTGGCCCACGTCCTCGCCGCCGTTGAAGTATCTGTCCGTCTCGCTGCGAGGAGCCGTCGGGTTGGATGTCCAGAATCGGGCGCCCCAGCCGATCCGTATGAGGATTGCATCTCCTGGGTGGATGTCCTCGATTGTCATGCCCTGACGGATGAGCGCTTGTTCGAGTTCCTCGGGGCTGAACTCGTAGTCAGCCGGTGGGAACTGCTCCAGGTCGCGTCCGGCGGCGGCCTCCCGTTCGTGCCCCAGCCGCCCCACGTCTATCAAGACAGCGCGTGCGACGATGGTGCCCACGTCCTCGATGCCACCCACCGCGTAGCCACGGAAGATGTAGTCGTCACCCGGATTCCCTTTAGGGAGATCGCCAGGGTCGCCCTCCGGTAGCAGGTGATAGGCGGGGTCTCGGGTGTCGAGACAGTTGTAGGTGATTCCGCCCTGGGTCGTGTGGTTGAAGGCGTCGAACTGCGTGCCGAGCGAGGTTACCGACACGCCGTCTTGACCCGGATTGTAGGTGCTCTGGCCGAGTGTTTCTTCGTTGTTGAAGATAGTGCGGGCGGTGCCGCGACCGGGCCACGGACCCGGGATTGTCTTGAAATCGAAGTTGGCGGCGAAGCCCATTTGCCCGGGCGTCATGGTGTGCGCGAGTTCATACACCTTACCCAGTCTGATAAGACTCAGGTTCTCGCTCACCCGCTCCGGTGTGAGGTAGTTCAGGTTCCCCAGGTGGTCATCGGGGCCCCACATGCGTGTGGTCGGGTTGTTACACGGGTCCGGCAGGTCAACGAGTTCCGGAATCCTGTCCATGGGTGTGTAGTCGTCGGATTGCGCGCCTGCTTCAATTTGCAGAAGCGCCACGACGATCAAGCCGGAGAGAAAAAACAACCTTGCGTGCTGGCTTTTGTGTGCCCTATCAGACATTCGTTGGCCAGCAGACGGCTTTCCTACCCGGGTTGTCACCTCGTTTTCCCTGATATATGTGGAGCACACGAGTTTTGACCTATGGTTCACCTTCGAGCGGGGGGAACATCGGAGGGGAAACCCGGCGTTTGGAGGCCGCCTGGTAGGCGGACGCCGCGCGCAGAATCATGTCCTCCCGACCGATCTCTGCCCTGAACACCAATGAGAACGGCATCCCTGGGGTGGGCGCGGAGGTCGGCGTGTTGTTGTTGGTCGGCACGTATCGTTGCCTGTCCTCGCTGAGCGTGAAGACGGGGTCGTAGACGGTTTCTACGTAACCGGCCGGTATCAGGACGCTAGTCACACCCGCATGGGGGGCCATGCGAATCGCGCTGCGAACGTCGCCATCGGGTTGCGGCTGTGGTGAGGTTCCGATGATCCCTGGGGCCAGCGAGTAGTGCAGTCGAACGAGCACATCGAGGTCGTTATCGAGCATCACCTTCAGTTCGAGTCGCCGCAACAGCTCCCGCAGTTTCAAGCGCTCGTCGACCCCCTGGCGCTCGCCCAGCGGCCGGCGCACGTCTTCGAGCTCCTCTATGTTTTTGAACCAAGCGCGTGCGTCGTCGCCCCAGAACTTCGAGCGTTCGTTCAGAGTTTTGAAGTCCACCAGTGTCTCGGTGTAGCCGCGCTCAGCCCAGTCATCCGCGCGACGCGTTGCGTACTTCGTAAAGTGATACCTGAACGCATTCGCCGGGGCGATGTACTGAATGGAGCGGATATTGAGGCCCCTGGGCACGGGCTCCCGACCCGTCCCTAAGGCGATCATGTAATCGAGGGGCTCCATAGTGCCGGAACCGTGGAACACGCCGGGTGCGTACTCAGTCCGTTTAATTCTTGCGGCGATCTCCGGAAACCATGGCTGACCCGAGTTGTCCAGCCAGTAGATGATGTCTGGATAGAACACCGGGATGAGCTCGGCGAGTGCGTCACTGTAGGACGGCTGCATATTCTCGATATCCGGGTCGTCGGGCCAGAGCGGATCCACCGACTCGACCAGGGTGGCGCCCAGGTACTCGCCTAGCACCTCGTCGATCTCGCGGACGGCAGCGTCGACGATGGGCTCGTCCGCCCGCACACCCGGGAACTTCAGCATTGACTCGCGGATCACGCCGATGCGCATGTCACTGAGTTCCCCGCGTACGGGTGACTCTACGATGTGCTGGGCATAACCACCCTCCAGCACACTCACCCGCGGGACAGCGGTCCAAATGTCACGGGGATCGTAATAGCCATTCTCGGGGTCTTTGAGCGCGTCCAGCACTTTGGCCGAATCGGCGACCGTCCGACAGTGAATGCCACTGCGATCGTAGTAAACGTCAGCACCGATGGCCGCGCCCAGGAACGAGATCATTGCCTTATGCGGCAGGATCAGTGAGACGGAGTTATGGTTCGCGGGCCCACGGCACGACATGCTGGTTTCTTCGCACAGGCTGCACATCACCATGTTCGCGCTCACGCCCACCGCCGAACCCGAGCTCGAGCCGAGTGATGCGGCTCGAGTGGTGTCATAGGAGTTGCTTGGATTGCCTGACCAAGAACTCCGCTGATAACCCAGCGTGGAGGGCAGAACCACGGGTGACTCGTTGCGTCCACCCACCGACGCGGCGCGGGCGCGGCCGTTGTACTCCGTGTTCACGGCTTTCGCGTAAATGATCGCGCCCTTTTCCCGGAGCTGCTCCACGAGCACGTGATCGCGCGCCGGGAAGTCGATGTCGTAGCGCGCATCGGCGGCCGCGGTCGTCCGCATGTCCTTCGTGTCGAACGGGTCCTTGAAGGTAAAGGGGATGCAGTACATTGGCAGGTTCTCGAGATCGGGCTCTGTGCCGTACTGCTCATCCAAGCCCATCGCCTGTTCCAGCGCATCGGGATGCTGTCGGAAGTCCTCGCACACGGCGTGGGAGCCTGTTGGAAGCGGCCCCGCAGAGGGGTGCAGATCCGCGTCACCCTTGCACGTCACGGAACGTTCGCCCCGCAAGTTCAACGTGCCGAGTGCGTTCGTCTGCCCTGCATTAGGCATGCCGACCGTCATTCCGTACTGGGCGTAGACACTCGGATCCGATGCTGTTGGTTCCATCCGGCCGAACTCGATGGGCGGTCCCTCGTACTGGTCGAAATCCGGGAGGACCTCGGTCACGGCCACCGTCTCACTGGGGTACTCAAGCGGAGCGCCCGCCCGCACCATGCCGGGCACGGCGGGAACCGGCGTACCGTCTCGGGTGACCAGCTGGTTAGTGACACCGTTGTAGGCCTTGGCGCGATCGAGATACATCTCAACGAGATCGAGGCAGGTGAGTTGACCTTCCTGAATCCCACGATGCACGTCGGAGATCGTGGCTTCTTCAAGATGAAACTGAAAGCTGTCTGACTGAGTGCTTTGAGAGAGAGCACTTTGACTGATAGATAGTGTGCTGAGCGCTGCTATAGCAAAAGAACAGTTAGTCTTAGTTGAAGGCATGCTTCACTCCTGGAATCCCGTGCTTTCTTAGTCTTATTTTTGCAACGATAGTCGGTTGCAGTATGGGTAGATTCTAAACCAACAGGGGTTTCAAGTCTGAAGTGGTTTCCGGACAGACGTTGGCATGGCAGACGGGGGGCATCTAATTAGAAATTACGCAACTTCATCTGCATAACCCTTTGTTATAAATAATTATATTTTTCTAACTTCTATTTCCAGCGATGATCGATCGTCCAGTTAAAAGATGGCTTCCGGCGGTGACGTACAGTGTTTTGAAGTCGTCTCCACCGAATGTGCAGTTGGTCACCGAGTCCATCGGCGTTTGCCGATAGGCTAACAGCTCACCTTGTGGTGAGAACACATGAATACCCGGTCGTGTGTCGAGTGTTTCACTGCTGTCCCGCAATGTGTGTAAGCCAGCAGCTACGTAGAGATTGCCCTGTTCATCAATTGCCATCCCGTCGCCGCTGCGACCAGGATAGAAATCAACCAGCACCCGTTCGTCACTCAAAGTCCCATCATTACTAAGATCGTAGGCACGGATATCACGATGGTGAGCTACATCACGATGTGTTTCTATTAAGTAGAGAATGCTCTCGTCGGGTGATAGAGCGAGTCCGTTAGGCATATGTATCTGGGGCCAGGTTAGCAACTGACTCAGAGTGCCATCAGGATCAATACGGTAGACCGCTACCACATTACCTCTGGAAGGAGCTCCGGTTGCAGGTCGCGAAGAGAAGTAGATGCGTCCCTGTGAGTCGAGACAAAGATCATTTGGAGGATCCAGTGGTAAGCCGTTGTATGTATCAGCGAGGATCTCGATTTCTCCACTCGTGAGATCCATGCGAGTCACTCGGCCAGCAGCACCCTCACAGGCAAGAAGCCGTTCTTGATGGTCGAATAATAGGCCGTTAGCCGAGTTCGTGTTTTCGCGGAAAACCTCTAGCTCTTCAGAGGCCGGGTTCCAGCGGAGAATTTTAGATGTTCTCATGTTGGTAAAGTAAACACGGCCATCGCGCGCTACGGCGGGACCCTCTGTGAACACCTGCGAATCCTGGACGTCCACTACAACACTCAGGTCACTCAAATAAGCAGATGAATCGAGCTGATCATATGGAAACGGTTGTCGAGCTGGTGCCGATATAGTCTCAGAGGTACATCCAGGGCCAGTTATTGCTACTGCGCCCAGGGAATAGAGGAAATCACGGCGAGAGAAACCGGGCCCTTCGCATATCGATGAGGGTGTCATACGTCTGTTGAGTTCGAACGATGCGCTGCATCTAACATTTGCTCTCGATCGATTCATTTCGTTCCCCATGTTTTGCCTGAAGATGCGCGGTGTCCCATCACCCGCTCCAGTGCAGGCATACTCGAATGGAGCGGTGTCATTATTGATTGACCAGCTTGATTGCTAATGACTAGACTCTAACATGGAGCTACAAAGGGTAGAGGTGTCACATGATTAGAATAAGTCCAAAAATTGGGACCGCGATCATTCTGTTAGGCGGTGCCGTACTCATAGCACTGTATTCAAGCGATGAGGCTCAGACCCAGGATGTACCTCAATATGTTTTTGATCCCACCTGGCCGAAACCACTACCAAACAATTGGAAGATGGGCGGTGTTACCGGTCTTGCTGTCGATAGTAACGATAATGTTTGGGTACTGAATCGGCCTAATGACCTTACATCTATCGAGCTTCGGGCTGAGCTCACACCGCCGATCGCAGCATGCTGTGTTCGGCCTCCCTCAATGATTCATATCGACAAGGACGGTAACGTTATCGGGTCCTTTGATGCGCCACAGGGGCATGGTATGGATGTGGATGATGAGGGGTTTGTCTATCTTGGGCAGGACACAGTTCGTAAATACGACCCACGAACGGGCGAGTTGGTTGGTGAAGTTGCGCGTACGCCGGAGAGAGAGGGCGGTGGTCGAGTTGGGCTGCCCCCGCCTATGCAGAGAGAGCCTGGTGAGGGGACTGTTGGTCCAGTGTATCGATTCCTGCCTCGACCCCCGCGCCCAGTGATCGAATCTGATCCTGCAGAAGAGGCAAGGGAGGCGGCTGCAGTGGCAGCATTTCGCGAGCAGTATCCTCCTGAGACACCAATGATTGTAGGTGGACTTGAGGAGATTCGGATCATCGAAGCAGACAACGAGATGTATGTTGCTGACAATTACCTTGGCGGGCGCGTACTAGTATTCGATCTGGATACCTTGGAGTTCAAGAGAGGTTGGGGTGCTTATGGCAAGCCCCTTGCTGAGATCAGCACCGACGATGCAGATCATGCTTATACGCCAAATGGTCCAATGCCGCAGGATTTTGCAGGTCACTTAACGTTAAATGTTTCCAATGATGGTCTTGTATACGCAGCAGATCGAAATGCTAATCGTATTCACGTCACTACCAAAGAAGGAGAGTTCCTTGAGGAATTTATTCTTGCGCCAGGTACCGGTGCAGGTGGTTCTACGGGTGGTGTGGCGTTTTCTCCTGACCCTGAACAGCAGTTTCTCTATATCTCAGATCTCACGAACAATAAGATTTGGTTTCTAAATCGCGAGAACGGTGAGGTTTTAGACGAGATGGGCCAGATGAGCGAGAACGGGGGGCAGTTTGTTGGTTTACACATGATCGCTGTTGATTCAGAAGGCACAATTTATACTGGCGAAGTCTTTTCGGGTGAGCGCGTACAGCGGTTTGTTCAGACAAGCAGTCCAAGAGGGGAACTACTCCAGCAGCTATCCGACATGTGATGTGTTGTGAGACTTGTACGGGCTTCTATGTGTAAAGGTGGCGCAAGTGGTGAGCCGTCACCTCTGGGACTTTGACATTAGTTGAGCAATCGGGGAGGACATGAACATAAAACTAACGATCAGAGCAGCAACTACCATCGGGTTGATTTTTTATGCTGGATTCGCCTCAGCTCATCATTCCGTACCCACGAATTATTTTCTTTATGCAGAGGGTGGAGTGGAACTCATGGGTACGGTTACGGAGTTTGATGTTCGGAACCCACACTCCCTGATCACGCTTGATGTGTTGGAAGATGATGGTTCCGTCACCGAATGGCTTGTCGAGTGGTCGGACGGAAATTCTCTTCGCCGTAGAGGGGTGGAGATTGCCCTAGTTAAGGCGGGTGAGGAAGTGGTCATCCATGCGAGAAAACACCGCCGCGTTGAGAATGTTGCATATGTCAGGGATGTCGTAGTTTCTGACGGCACTATTGTTCGTGACTGTGGTGCGGGGATCTATCGAGGCGATGAGTTCTATGCTACTTGCGATGAGGCTGAAGCAGCGCAGGCTGATATCGAAAATCTATCCGAGGCGCTTGCTCCGAGGTAATGCTCCTAAAATATGGTTCGTAAATGTTTTTCCTGAGGCAAGGCTAGTAAGCACCTTCTCTGCGTAGTTCGATCGCGTTCATAGGAGCACACATAAGATCGGTGACGCCGGAAAATAGTCCGTACCAGCCGAAATATGTGATCCTCTCGCGCGGTTCTCGCTCGAAGATCCGGACTCCCGACGTCCACGGGGTTGTGTAGTAAATAGGATCATAAAGCGTCATCCGTAATTCAAGTAAATCGGGTTCAATACGCCTATAACGTTCTTCTACCCGTGCTTCAAAGCTTGCAACATGACCAGACCCGTCGAGCCATGCACGGTTATCCATGCCCACGGTGTTAATGACTAATTCGTCACCCTCCCATTCAGCAACGGAGTGGCCAAACCATGCTGGACCTATATTGTCGAGGTTTTCTCCAGCAGGAACCTCTCTTCCATCCATCCAGAATTCACGCAGCGTACGTTCCCGTTGCAGTAGCTGCAGTACTCTACTTTCAATATGAATGAATTCGAACAACCTTACGGTTGTGTCATACATCGTGCGCGGGAAACCACGCGGGTTGCAGGCGAAAATCGGATCGTTGGAAAGAGTTGGATCTGTCGCGGCAGGGATTCGTGGATCAGAGCTTTCAGTAGGGATGTTTCCCAGGTATCGAGCAAGACCGGCAGGGGTCATGGGCGGCATATTTGGGCCAAATGGAACCTCGCTGCCACCGCCACCCAGCCCGGCCCATACGCCTGAAAGATCTCGCGGGTTGAATTCTGGTTCCTGAGCATGCGCTGACGATAGCAACAGCAAGATCGCGAGCGGTGCCCAATATCGCGTTAAGACTCGTCTCATCTGATACCTCGGAGTGGAGATCAGGTCTCTGGCTATTAGAGCATAAATTTTCTATGTCGACCGTGGGTTTTAGCCGTGCAGGTGCTGGTTTTGGGGATGATTCTACTGGCTTGAAGCGTTAAGATCAGTGGGGTATTTGAACGCCACATTCCACCTAAAAATAAGTGTTCAGAGTATTTTTTCCTGAAGGATCGATGTCTTATGAATAATTCACGCAAGTCGGGTTCCATGAAGCAGAAACGTAAGAATCATGGTCATTCCCCGAGTAAGAAAACCGCCTCAAATCAGCAACAGGCGGGGAACGATGTTACTCGGCGCGAGTTCTTGGGAGGCACTGGGGCGACACTTGTGGCTGCAAACGCGTTGCCCCTCAGGGCACAGGAGGTTCGTAGGGGGGGGGATATTGAACCAGAGATAACCGATGTGCCCAGAACGGCTATTTCTATCACGATCAATGGTACCGAGCACCGGGTTGAGGTAGAAGACCGTTGGACGCTGAATGAGTTTCTCCGTGATCATGTCGGGCTTACAGGATCCAAGATTGGCTGCAATCGCGGGGAATGCGGCGCATGTACGGTATTGATGGATGGTGCTCCGGTTTATTCGTGCAGCACGTTGGCAGTTTGGGCTGACGGTCGAGAGATCCTGACTGTGGAGGGGCTCGAGGAAGATGGGGAGTTGTCTGCGTTACAGCAGGCGTTCATGGAGCACAATGCCCCACAATGTGGGTTCTGCACATCCGGGCAACTGATGTCGGCAACCGCGCTGCTTGAGGATAACCCACAGCCAACCGCGGATGAGGTACGACATGCTTTGGCAGGGAATCTCTGCCGCTGTTCTAATTACAATGCGATTGTTGAGGCGGTGATTGCGGCTGCCGGGACGGGAGGTGCGTGATGGCGGTAGAACCTTTAAATACTGTTGGTCATGATATTCCACGTATCGATGCTTACGAACGCGTAACAGGACGGGCTACCTATACCCGAGACATTAAGTTGCCGGGCATGTTGTATGCACGGTTGCTGCGTAGCGATGTTCCGCATGCGCACATCCGTAGCATTGACACTTCAAAGGCTGAGGCATTGCCTGGCGTGCGAGCTGTGATCACTCACGAGACACACCAACTCATCTACGGTTCTGGCTCCATCTCTGGGGGGCGTCAGTACAACGATTCAGTTAAGGACATTACGAAGCGCCTACGGCATATGTTTCCTAACCCGGTGCGTTTCGTCGGTCAGCCTGTAGCAGCAGTTGCAGCGGTTAACCGGCACGTGGCAGAGGAAGCTCTTCAACTTATTGAGATTGACTATGAAGAGCTTCCGTTTGTGCTTGACCCAGAAGAGGCGTTAGATCCGGAAGCGCCGGCTATATGGCCTGATGGAAACATGGCGCATGATTCACAGAACCGCCAGGAACCTATCGGTAGTCAACTTGGTGATATTGAAGTGGGGTTCCAAGAGGCCGAACAAGTTTTCGAGGATCGCTATACGACTGCCTTTGTGCAAGACGCGCAAATGGAACCACGTTCGGCTTTAGCGCACTGGGAAGGCGATAAACTCATTTTGCACACACCAACACAGGGCGTTTCTAATTGTCGCCACGACAATGCACGTGATCTTGGTATTGACGATCATCAAATTCAGGTCATCTGCAAATATATGGGCGGGGGATTTGGTGACAAAAACGGCAGCTATTATTTCGATCTGATCGCAGCAATGCTGTCAAAAGAAACTAATGCTCCTGTGATGGTGGAGCTGTCACGCAAGGATGACTGGTTAGGTACTCATGGTCGGTGGCATACCGTTCAGGACTATAAGATTGGTGTGAGGAATGATGGCACCGTGACAGCAATTCAGATGAACGCTCTGAGTGGCATGGGGCCGTACCTCAGGCGATCTGGAAATATCGGTGGCATTGATGTGTATGGGTGCCCCAATATCGATCGCAAGATATACCCGGTGCACACAAACCGTATGGTTTCCGGTAATTTCCGTGCTCCTCAGTACCCTCAGGGCTATTTCGGTATCCAATCCATGATGGATGACATCTCTTACAAGGTCGGTATCAATCCTGTGGAGTTCGCTTTGAAGAACATGCGAAGACCAACGGAAGATGAGCCTTTCACGACCTATACGCTTGATCAGTGCATAGAACAGGGTGCCGAGAAATTCGGATGGCAGAACAGATGGCGCCCAGAACCAGGATCAGATTCTGGGGTTATTAAGCGTGGTGCGGGGATGGGGTTCATGATGTTTGGGTCAACCATTTCTCCTAGCAGCGCAATCATCCGCGTCGATTCCGGGGGGCGCTATACACTTTTTGTTGGTGTGACTGATATCGGACCGGGCGCAAAGACAACGATGTCCCTTATCGCTGCCGAAGCACTAGGCGTTGGGCTGTCAGAGGTAGATATTGTTTGGGGTGATACAGACCGTTGCCCGTATTCAATCGGCGAGTCAGGAAGTCGGACCACAACGAGCACAGGAAATGCTGTTATGCAGGCAGCACTAGATTTGAAAGCACAGATTGCTACAAAGGGCATGCCCGTGGGAGAGGATGTGTTAATCGCATCCGCGACACCGAATCCAAGCAGTGATGGTAGACGACGAATGTGCTTTGGCGCACATTTTGTGGAAGTCGAAGTGGATACGGAGCTTGGACACGTAGGTGTGAGTAAGTACGTTGCTTTCCATGAGTCAGGGAGAATTCTCAATCCACTGCCTGCGAGGGATCAAATTCGAGGTGCTGTTCAACAGGGTATCGGTCAGGCTCTTCATGAGGACCTCCTTTACGATGGCATAAGTGGTCATCCGCTGAACGCTGGGTATTATGGCGCGCGACATCTCACGCATGTGGATGCGCCAGATATTGAAGTGACTTTTATTGAGACTGACGACGGTCTTGGGCCGTTTGGCGCAAAAACAGTAGGGGAGTCAGGCATCATTATCGCGCCGGCAGCTGTGGCCAACGCAATTTTTAATGCTACGGGTCGTCGAATGAAGGATCTTCCTATTACACGGGATAAGATGCTGGGGGCGCTGGTATGAAGACGTTTATAAACCAGAACCCAAGGACCCTGGACGAGGCGGTATCGCTGGCGCGGTCAGCGCGAGAGGACGATCAATCTGTAGCATTTGCAGCCGGAGGAACCGATCTCTTACAGCTGGTTAAGGATCGAGTCAACAATCGGTCTGGACAAGGCATCCCAGACGTTTTTGTGAACCTTAAATCTGTGGAGGGTGCCGATCAGATAAATTCTAATAGTGGGGGAGGCGTTACCATTGGTGGGTTGATAACCCTTACTGCTTTGAGCGGTGATCCAGGAATTCGACGTGACTATACGGTGCTCGCCGAGGCAGCTGAGAAAGTGGGTACGCTCCAGATTCGCAACGTGGGAACACTTGCTGGAAATGTGTGTCAGAGACCCTGGTGTTGGTACTACCGTAACGGATTCCCTTGTTACAAGTCGGGGGGTAACGAGTGCTTCTCAATCGCAGGTGAGAATCAACTCCATGCAATTTTTGGTGGAGGTCCCAGTTTTATCGTACATCCCTCAGATATTTCACCGGCTTTGATTGCGTTGGATGCTACCTTCCAAATCGTTGGCCCTTCGGGGGTGCGAACCCTTTCCGGTTCTGAGTTTTTTGTTCTTCCCAGCGACGATGCACAACATGAAAATATTTTGGCGGACGACGAGTTGTTGGTATCGATCGACCTGCCGGCGCCCAGAGATGGAGTAAGGAGTACCTATCACAAGGTTATGGATCGGGATACCTGGACGCATGCACTAGTGAGCGCTGCTGTGGTCATGGAGATGGAGGGAGAGATCTGTCGGTCGGCAAGGATAGTATTGGGTGGAGTGGCACCTATACCCTGGCACGTTCCCGCGGCTGAGCAACTACTGGTCGGGAATATCGTGACAGAAGAGCTGGCCAAGTCGGTTGGCGCAGCTGCAGTTGCAGGGGCAAGACCTCTTACGAAGAACGCCTATAAGGTTCCGTTGGTGAGAGGTGTGGTGGAGCGTACCGTCTTGGCGCTTGCCACGTCTTCGTAGCTCTATGAATCGACGTGATTTTCTCACGCTTCGGACGAAGGGCCAGAGGCGAATCGTCGAGCTTTCCTGCGAGCGTTTATATATGCGTTACGCAGACGCCCGTTCAGGAGTGGGACGGTGGGCGCCTCCCGCACCTATTGGTAAAAATCAACACGCTTGGGAGGGCGAACCGCCAACCCAGATAAAAGCGCCGACGACATATGAGTTGTTCGATACGCTGGAACGCGAGCTTGCAAGTGCAGACGTGTTGAGGGTGTTAGAGCAGCAATGGCTCGGTGGAGAAGAGTTCGGTTTAGCTGTGGAGGTTCGAGTCGAAGCATTTCGCAGGAGAGGTGGGCTCGTGGAGTATAGATCATGATAATAAATGTAAGAGCCATCACGTTTATTGTTTGTTTCGGGGTGATGCTTGCCGGATGTACATACGGTTCAGTTTCAACTCAGAACAATCCTGACTCGATGCTGGAGGAGCGGATTGTGATCGCACTGGAGAGTGCATCTGATCTGCCGGCAAATGCGATTATGGTTGAGGCCAGAGAAGGTATCGTAATCCTCACGGGCTCTGTTGTTTGCGATTCTTGTGGTGGTACTCGTACGCCTGCTGGTGTTAGGACCGTTCAGCAAAGTCTGGGTGCCGTAGTACGAGCTGTCCCTGGCGTTGAGCGGGTCGAGTTTGATATACAGTACCAGCTACCTGCGGAATTATCTGGAGGTTAGGATGGGTGGGAAGTTACTTCTAAGTTGTGATGACATGTTTGTTGAGGTGTCTTAATGAGAAGCAAGTTGAGCATCTCATATGTCGTGTGTGTCGGTCTTGTCTGTAATGTGGGTGTCTTATGGGGGCATCACGGGGATGCTGGGCGATTCATTGAGACCCCCGTCAGTTTAGAGGGAACCGTTATTTCATGGAGACTAATGAATCCCCATTCAATAATCGTTTTAGATGCGGAGAATGAGCAGGGAGAGATCGTAAGATGGCGAGCGGAGTTCGGTGATCCGGTCGGAATGGCTACTACTTATGGATGGGCGAGGGATACGTTGAAGCCGGGTGACAAAATCACAATGACCGGTCGACGTGTCAAGAGTGGTGCGCCGGAATTCAATCTCACCGAGCAAGCCAGGATCATTAGGACGGAGACCGGCGAGGAAATTTTCAGGACAGAAGATTATCATGGCGAACCACAGCAGCCTTGAGTGCTCATGTGTGACTCGCAGGCCATAGGTCTTACTTTTCCAAAAAATCTTTCAACACTGGCATTGGTCGTGAGCGCGCTCAGCGCTTGCAGCCAATCACAGGCGCCAACATCATCTGATTCTGTCATTGGCACGAGTACCACGTCTGTTCAGCTGGAACAGCTTGCGTACATTAAGGCGTCAAACCCGGGTGCGGGTGACCAGTTCGGTAATGGTGGTGAGCTCTTGGGAAACTCCATCAGCTTGAGCGGTGATGGTAGTACGCTGGCGGTGGGGGCGTTCATGGAAAGTAGCGGTGCTGCTGGAATTAATGGTGACCAGGGTGACGATTTGGTTTACGGGGCTGGTGCTGTGTATGTGTACGCACGCGATGACAATACCTGGAAACAGCAAGCCTACATTAAAGCATCGAATCCGGGGGACAGTGATAATTTTGGTTATGTCACTACTTTAAGCGCCGACGGTGACACATTGGTGGTATCTGCTAACTTTGAAGCCAGCAACGCAACCGGTGTGAACGGTGACCAGAGTGATGACTCGATTTACGGGGCTGGCGCTGTGTATGTCTTCATCCGTGATGACCGTGATAATTGGTCTCAACAGGCCTATATAAAAGCATCTAATGCAGGTGAAATAGGGAGTGTCGATGATCTTTTCAGTGACGGTGATCAGTTCGGCTTTTCCATTTCTCTAAGCGCTGATGGCAATAAACTGGCTGTAGGCGCTATCGCCGAAGACAGCTCCTCTACCAGATCCAACGGAGATCAATTGGATAACTCGGTTCAATCGGCTGGCGCTGTTTATATCTTTGTTCGTAGCAATGGTGATTGGACGCAGCGAGCGTACATCAAACCTTCGAATCCAAGTAGAAGTGATTTGTTTGGTTATTCTGTCGCCCTTGATGCGGGGGGCAATCTGTTGGGTGTCGGCGCCTTTCAAGAAGACGGTTCTCTTGCCGGGACGAATGAACAACAGGATGATGATCTGCTTGATGCTGGCGCGGTTTATGTATTTTCTGCCTCTGGTGATACATGGATACAGTCGGCCTACCTTAAAGCTGCTAACGCGGAGGGTAATGATGTTTTCGGTACAGCGGTTGCCATCAGCGATGACGGGAATACTCTGATAGTAACCGCTCTTGATGAGGATGGCGCAACGACCGGCGTTAACTCAACGCCGATTAACGATCAGCAAACCGAAAATTCTACGGGCGCTGTTTACGTCTTCTCTCGTAGCGAAGATGGATGGTCACAGACAGCCTATCTCAAGGCATCCAATACTGGGAGAGAAGATTGGTTTGGGGTGCGTGTTGCATTGAGTGGAGACGGCAATAGATTGGTTGTTGGCGCTCAGCTGGAGGATAGCGCTGCTCAAGGTGTGAATGGCAACGAGGGTGATAATGCCGCTCAGGAGGCTGGTGCGGCTTACATCTTTACGCGTGACGAAGGGGTTTGGTCGCAGGTTTCTTACGTCAAATCCAGTAATTCTGAGGCTTACGATGAATTTGGAGGTTCGGTCGCGATTAGTAGAGATGGGGGGACTATTGCTGTGGGCGCACGGGGTGAGGACAGTGCCGTTAGCGGGTTGAACGGTAATCAGGACAATAATTCTGCATTGGAGGCTGGTGCTGTTTATCTTTTTAGTTACTGAGGGCATTTTGTTAATTGCATAAAGTGGTGATATGCGTTGGAGTTCATGTCACATGTATAGAAGTTTTTAAAAAAAGAGTCGAAAAATGAGAACAAGAATTTTTGTAGATATCTTTATTTTTTTGTTGGGGTATTTTTTTACTGTCTCCGTACAGGCACAACGTCCACCTGCAGAGCTAGAGTTGATTCCTATCAACGACAGTATTTATGTCATCCATAATCAAGGTGTGCCTGGGAATGCAACGGCCTTGATCACAGACGAAGGCGTTTTATTGGTTGATGACAAGTTTGAAGCAGATTATGAAAACATGGTGGAGTTACTGAGATCAGTAACCGATCAACCGGTTAGGTATGTGGTGAATACTCACTATCACCAAGATCATAGTGGCTCCAACGCTAGGTTTAAGGCTGCTGGCGCGGACATTGTGATGACGGCGCAGGCTCGGGAGAGAATGGTTGAGGTTA
>JAZAGZ010000051.1:0-21762 GCA_036231525.1 Pseudomonadota bacterium
GCTCACGATAGCTTAGTAGAGTACGCGTAGAATGAAAGCGGCAGCGAAAGTCTGCGCAAACATCGCACTCATCAAGTATTGGGGTAAGGTGAGTGCTGCGCTCAATATTCCAGCGGTTGGGTCTATCTCTATCACACTGGATAATCTGTGGTCAGAGACAGAAGTTGAGTTTGATGAGTCACTGGCTACCGATACACTAATATTGGATGGTCAAAGTCGGCTGGACCAATTGGGACGGGTAACGAAGTGTCTGGATCTACTTCGGGGACGAGCAGGTAGTGAAGTTTCCGCACGAGTTGTTAGCCACAACAATTTTCCCACTGGTGCAGGGTTAGCTTCGTCCGCTTCCGGTCTTGCAGCCCTCACGATAGCTGCCGCCCGTGCCCTTGCTCTAGAGCTTTCCCCCAGAAGTCTCAGTATTATTGCGCGGCAGGGCTCGGGATCAGCGGCGCGGTCAATTTTTGGCGGGTTCGTTGAGATGCATGCGGGCTCAACGCCGGATGGTTCAGACAGTTTTGCCGAGTCTCTACTCGCCGCAGACACATGGCCACTTGAGGTGGTCATTGCTATCACGGAATGGGGAGAGAAATCTGTGAGCTCGCGTGCAGGCATGGAGCAGTCTGCATTGAGCTCACCGTATTACTCAGACTGGGTAGCTACTAGCGTAGTCGATTTAGACCGTTGTCGGCGAGCTATACTAAGACGGGATTTTGAGCAACTGACTAATGTCGCTGAACACAGTTGCCTTAAGATGCATGCTGTCGCAATGGCGGCACAACCTCCGTTAGTCTATTGGAATGCCACTACGGTTGCCTGTATGGACGTAGTTCGGGATCTCCGCCATTCAGGGGTGCCTGTGTTTTTCACTATTGATGCTGGTCCACAGCTGAAAGCGGTGTGTGCACCAGGATTTAGCCAGGACGTTGAGAGGACGTTGCGAGATGTCCCCGGCGTGTTGGAGACACTAACAACTGGCCTAGGGCCGGGCATCATTGGGTAGGCCCAAGCTTGAATGTTGAGCGCATCGTTTCTCGTGCCCCAGGTAAGCTTGTGGTTTTAGGGGAATATGCCGTATTAAGAGGCGCGCCGGCTATGGCCCTTGCGGTTGATCGGTATTGTCATGCGGAAATAGGTCCAAGCGAAAATGCGCATTGCCATTTGTTATCCAGAATCGGTGAGGATCATACAGCTAGCTTTTCCACAGAAATGTGTAGCGGTTTTGGGCTCGTTGACGAAGTTATCAAAAGTCTGCCTGAAGCCAGTCCTTGGCGTGGAACACTAGATTCCCGTGAGTTGTTTTCTGGTGATATCAAACTAGGTTTGGGGTCCAGTAGTGCTGCCTTGACATCGTGGGCAGGGGCCTGGCGCATTTTTTCTGGGAAGAGCAGCCTAGAAGCTAACTCTGACACGCTCAAAACTCTTGTCGGCTTGCACAGGGCGATTCAGGGAGGTGCCGGGAGTGGTGTTGATGTGGCGGCGAGCCTTTTCGGTGGAGTTATCCGCTATCAGTTGCTCGAGCTGTCCGAGCCCTCGGTGAGTGTAGCTCGTCTGCCTAACAGTGTAGGATTTGTAGGTGTTTTTACTCGCTCTGCAGCCGCCACAACAGATTATTTGGCCCGCTACGATGCCTGGTGTGAAACTGCTCCAGTGGAGGCAGTTGCGCAGATTGATGTATTGACGGAGATTGCGCAGAGCGGTATCGATGCAGCTGCGGCAGATGATGTTGACGGGTTTCTGACAGCGATTATCGGTTACGGACGTTGTCTAGAGCGGCTTGGCGAGCGGATCGGGGCCAACATTGTGACCAGCGAACATCGAAAAGTGACGAGACAGGCTGAGCAGCTGAATATTGCGTATAAAGTAAGTGGTGCAGGGGGCGGTGATTTGGGCTTAGCCTTTAGTGCTGATTCCGTAGCGCTGGAGAAGTTCAAAAAATCTGTTGAGCCGGATTTTGAGGTCATAGAATTTTCGATTGATCCGGATGGACTGGTTGTGGAGGCAGCTGAAAAGTGAGCAAAGACCGACGAAGAATTCCAGAGTTTTACAAGCTTAGCGTAGAGGAGCGCTTTAACGCAGTTCACGAGCGCGGGCTAGTCACGGGTAGTGATTTTCGAGCGCTCGTAACGGGTAGGCATACCCTTGATCTCGAATCCGCCGATAAGATGGTTGAAAACGTCGTTGGCGTTATCGGTTTGCCCTTGGGTTTAGGGATGAATCTAGTAGTGAACGATCGACGGTATGTTGTGCCTATGGCAATTGAGGAGCCTTCCGTCATTGCCGCACTGGGATCGGCATCAAAGTTGATAGCTGAGCACGGTGGCTTCGATGCGCAAGCAACCGATCCCGTGCTGATAGGGCAGATTCAGGTTGTGAATCTGACAGACATGGAGGAGGCAAAAGCTGCTCTGATCGAGCGTAAGCAGGACATTCTTAATCTGGCAAATAGCTTCCATCCCAATATGGTAGCCCGGGGCGGTGGTGCGAAGGACATCGAACTTTTCGTTCACCCGCTTCCTTCCAGCGGTAAGCCTATGCTGGTGGTTCATCTGCTAGTCGATACTCGTGATGCCATGGGAGCAAATCTTACGAATGGTATGTGCGAGGGGGTTGCCCCATTAATTGAGTCAATTACTGGTGGAGAGGTTTTTCTACGCATTATCTCCAACCTAACTGATCGATCTTTAGCTCGAGCACAGTGCAAAATACCCGCGGGCGCACTAGGTGGGGTGGGCTACACCGGTGAGCAGGTCCGAGATGGTATTGTCGTAGCGACTGATTTCGCGCAGGTTGATCCGTACCGAGCGGCAACACACAACAAAGGGATTATGAATGGGATTGACCCTGTTGCCATAGCTACAGGTAATGATTGGCGTGCAATTGAAGCCGGTGCTCATGCTTATGCTGCCCGTGGTGGACGTTATACATCGCTGACGAATTGGTGGGTCGATGAGAGTGGGTATCTCTGCGGTAGCATTGAGCTTCCAATAAAGATTGGTATCGTGGGTGCGCCACTGAGATCCAATCCCACGGTTGCGTTAAATATGCGTTTGCTTGGGGTAGAGTCGGCTACTGAATTAGCACAGGTCATGGCGGCAGTGGGGCTTGCCCAGAACTTTGCGGCCATCCGAGCGCTGGCGACAGAAGGTATCCAGAAGGGGCATATGACGCTGCATGCTCGTAGTGTTGTAATTGCTGCCGGTGTGCCAAAGGAGTTATTCGATGAGGTGTTAGATCTCCTTATCTTGAGTAATGAGATTAAGGTTTGGAAGGCTCAGCAAATTGCAACTGAGCTACAGAAAAAATCTACACACAAGGACGAGATTCCAAACTTAAGCAGTGCTAAAGAGGCCTCTATGGGGATTGGTTACGGTAAGGTGGTGCTTCTCGGGGAGCATGCTGTAGTTTATGGGCGCCATGCTATTGCCGCACCCCTTCCGATGAGAATTAAGGCCTTGGTTGAGGATAGCGATGAGGGGATCCATTTGCTGATTCCCCGTTGGGGAATTGAGTATCAATTTACAGCCAATCCGCGGGAAAGACACTCCTTTGAACATTCCGCAGGGGTCATGCTTGATGCTCTTGGACTGAGCGGGCGTAGCATGAGGATAGAGGTTTTTCCAGAGGTGCCTCGCAGCATGGGCTTAGGGGGTTCAGCAGCTATGGCGGTGGCTATAGTGCGGGCGCTGGATAAGCATTTTCGGTTGGGCTTGTCGGATGCGGAGGTAAATCGACTAGCATTTGAGTCAGAGAAGGTTGCTCACGGTACACCTAGCGGGCTTGATAATACACTGGCTTGTTACGGGCACCCGCTGGTTTATCGTCCCGGTGAACCGCCATTGGTAGAACCGCTCAACATCAAGGAACCGATTCCAATAGTTATTGGTATGACTGGCTATGAGGGCTTGACTGCAAAAACCGTTGGCCGAGTCAAAGAGGCTTGGAAGCAGGAGCAGAAGCTCTACGAACGCCTTTTTGATCAAATTGATACCCTTGTACTGCGGGGCGTGCAGGCCATACAGGATCATGATATGGAGGCGCTTGGAGAGCTTATGAACGTTTGCCATGGCATGCTGAATGCGCTCCAAGTTTCTACACCAGAGCTGGAGCAGCTGGTGGATATAGCCAGAGAGAACGGTGCGCTGGGAGCCAAGCTGACCGGCGGCGGTGGTGGCGGATCTATTATCGCTCTTTGCGATGATGGTGGCACGGACTCGGTTGCGGCAGCAATCCGAGCTGCTGGGTACCAAGCGGTTCCGATCAACGTGGGGGAGAGTCTTAAGGATGCGTAGAGAGGAGGTTGTGTCTAGCTTTACCGAGGAGCTTATTCTGGTCGATGAGTTAGACCGTGAGATAGGTTGTCGACCGAAAGGTGAGTGTCACGAGGGCAATGGAATGCTGCATCGGGCATTTTCCATATTCATTTTTAATCAGCGGCGCGAATTATTGCTACAGAAACGTAGTGAAAAGAAACTACTGTGGCCTGATTACTGGTCGAATGCTTGTTGTTCTCATCCGTGGGTGGGAGAGTCCATGGAGCACGCTGTTTCTAGGCGACTTAAGCAGGAACTTGGTTTCGAATGTCCGTTGAGGTTTCTATACAAATTTAAATATCGCGCTCAGTACGGCGCGGTTGGCGCAGAACATGAGTACTGTTGGGTCTACTATGGTCAATACGACGGCGCGGTTAGCCCCAATAGGAATGAAATAGCAGATTGGCGATTTGTTGATATTGACGCACTTGAGGCGGAGCTTAAGGAATCTCCAGAACATTACACTCCTTGGCTCAAGATGGAGTGGAGTGAAATTAGTAGTCACTATCTTGAAGAGTTATTCGAACCAAAAAAATGAGTCGGTCAGTAAATTTACACAAAGGGCGGTAAGTTTTGTGATCGTTTGATTAGCCTAGATAAATTAGTTGATATGTTTCTATGGTTAAAGCATGAAAAATGCCGTTTTTGGTTGTAGCTGACAGTAGTGTCAGATGGGCTGACTTTGTTTCGGAGTAAGTTAACGAATAAATCGATAATACTCGATACCTTCATCACTGAAATTTGGATTGGAGCTTTCTCCAACGGAGTCAACAATGAAACCATCTTCAAGATCAGTAAGTCCCTTGGCATCACCTACGTCGTGAAGACTCTCGTACTGGCTTTGTGTCAAAGTTTGATACGACTCCAGAGCTTTCTGAAATCCAATACGTCGCGCTGCAGTCTCCCATCCATCTACAAGAACCATAGGAATGGCTTCCGCCGCGTCACCGCTCCCGTAGCCAACTGCGAGAATGTTTCTCCCCGATAGATCAAGTTTCTGTTCCGCAGCTTCTTCGAGACCCGCAGCTATCCAAGCAGGGAGTGCAGCGCAGTAGACATTACCGATGTCCTTCATAGGTTCGGCTCCGAGCGATAACTTTGATGAAATGAGTTCTTTGAATATTTTGCTGGTTCGAAATTTCTTTAGGAGAGCGATGCTTAACGGGTAAACATCCTCATCGATGTTTCTATCACGCACGAGTTGTAATATGTCTGGTGTCGAACGCATTTCTGCTAACACTGCTTCCGAATCAAGGTTTGCCCGTCGACAATGAGCCTCCAATTTACTAAGACCCGAAATACCATCATTCGCGAGTCCGAACAGATAACTCATCGCAAAGGAACTGAGGGGCATTTTGTGATAAGGCCGGTGCATAAACGCCGCCCCCAGACCGCGGTAGTATTCAGCAGGACTAACCTTCATGCGACGAAGCATTTCATTAAGGGCGTGAAGTATTTCGTCCAGATAGCATGTCGTTGAGTATTTGCCATTGAAGACCGGTAAGTCTTGAAAATGGCAGTTGAGCTTGCCGCGTATGATATTGCGTAATACAGGTTTACGAAAATCTACGGCGCGGTATGCTGAGGCGCTGCCGATGGATTTAAGGTCGATAGATAACAGTTTCGGATCCCGTTCAAGCAGCATGGCAACAGCCCCCGCCCCTTGGGTAGGTTCCCCAGAGCTACCACGAGCATATTCTGCAGTATCTGCGCTGACCACGATCGCGCAACGATCATGTTCCTCTAGAGCGAGATAGCGCAACCCATACTTAAGGGCATAAATTCCACCCAGGCAGGCGTGTTTGACTTCGGGGACCTCACAGTAGCGGTTAATAGGGGGTAGGCCTCGAGCCCTAAGTCCTTCGTCCAGCATGCCTTTTATGATGACCGCACCGGCTGAGTTATCAGTACTAGATTCCGTGCCTAGCCCTAAAAACCCGACTCGCTGTGGATCAATGTCGTAGCGCTCAAATAGACGAATGACAGCTGTCGCTGCCATGGTATACACGCTCTGTTGTGGTCCACGCATGCGGAAGCTACGTCCTACGACCGCACTGGTCTTATCCCAGGGCGACCCGGTCCACTCGCACCAATCTTTGAGATCTATACGATAAGGGGGTACATGAACCGCTAACCCGCTGATCCCGACGTCTTCTTTCATCAAAGCACCTCAGTTTGCTTTTTCTCTATTGCCCGAGGGGACTTGGCCCAGCACCCACCGTGGGGCGCCACGATTATATGATAACGATTTGGGAATCACCTCATTGGGAGTAAAAGCTTCATGCAGCTCGGGAGGAAACGGCGTAGAAATTCGGATCGTTTAAGGAGCTGAGATAAGATTCGCTTAGTTTCGCCCATGGAAAACATATGAAATTGAGAATCCGCGGTAATACGATTCGTATCCGAGTTTCCCAAACCGAGATGGCTGAGATCGTAGCTAAGGGACTTGTTCAGGATTTTGTGGAATTCGGGCCGGGTTCTCGGTTGAGTTATCGGGTGGAGGTGGCGCCAGAGGGCGCGATTAACGTGTCCTACGAAGAAAGTTGTGTCAGTGTGGTGCTTACTCAAGATGCAGTTGACCGCTGGCAGAGTCCAGATGAGATCTCCATCAAGGGAGAGCAGCCTCTCTCTGGAGGAGGCAATTTGAAAATTCTGGTGGAAAAGGATTTTGCTTGTTTGTCACCTCGAGAAGAGGCTGACGATGGGGACTTATTCCAAAACCCGAATCAAATAGAATCTTGAGCCTGTACGCTTTGAAGGCTCATTGCATATATTGCTGTTTTTAATGATTTTTTAACAAATTTCGGCTGTCTGCTTCCTTCCAACTGCTAGAATGCTTGTCCTGCCAACTTTTCAGGTGATACATCTTGGGTAACAAACCGCCCATGAATGACAGTGATTCAAGTGAAGCGATGATTCTTGAGATCGCTGAGCGACACGCCTCTCGACCAGGGCCGTTGCTCCCACTCTTGCACGCTATCCAGGATGAGATAGGATTCATCCCGAATAGGGCTGTGCCCATTGTTGCCGAGGTACTAAATCTGTCCAGAGCCGAAGTGCACGGGGTTATCAGCTTTTACCACTTACTTCGAGAGACCCCTCCAGGACAACAAACCCTTTACCTTTGCAGGGCCGAGGCATGTCAGGCCATGGGTGCTCGGGATCTGGAGCGCCATGCGAAGGAAAAGCTCGGAGTGGATTTTCACGAAACGACCCCGGATGGTCGCTATAGTCTTGAGCCGATTTACTGTCTTGGAAATTGTGCGTGTTCCCCCGCCATAATGATTGATGACTTCGTGTATGGTCGGGTGACCCCGAAACGCTTCGATATGCTTGTAAAGGAGGTCTGAGCGTTGAATAAGGGTGGCACAGCGAAAGTCTTTGTCCCCAGGGATACTACGTCTCGCTCTCTGGGAGCCGACGACGTTGCTCAAACCATTGAGGAAACAGCGGCCTCCCGTGGAAATTCAATCACGCTAGTGCGTAATGGTTCTCGGGGGCTTTATTGGTTAGAACCGCTCATAGAAGTAGAGGTTGACGGTGTCCGTCACGCCTACGGCCCTATCGCACCTAGTGATGTAGGTGAGCTATTTGACGCAAATTTCCTGTCAGCTGGTGACCATCCTTCTGGATTAGGTCCAACCGAGCACATTCCTTATCTCGCGGGGCAGGACCGTCTCACATTTTCTCGGGTAGGAATCATTGATCCTCTGTCCCTTGCTGACTATCGGGCCCATGGTGGCTACGAGGGTCTTGCGAAAGCAGTGGAACTTGAGTGTGATCAGATCGTAGAGATAGTTACGGAATCTGGTTTGAGAGGTCGCGGCGGCGCGGCATTCCCCACGGGCATTAAGTGGAACACGGTGCTCGGTGCTGAGGGGCATCAAAAGTATGTTACCTGTAATGCGGATGAGGGTGATTCGGGTACTTTCGCGGATCGTATGATTATGGAAAGCGATCCCTTTGTGCTTATTGAGGGCATGACTATCGCTGGTATAGCCGTTGGTGCCACAGAAGGTTACGTTTATCTACGTGCCGAATACCCTCTGGCAATTCAGATTATGAATGACGCGATTGGCATTGCTGAGTCTGCCGGATTACTGGGTGAGAACGTGATGGATAGCGGCAAAGCTTTTCACCTCGAGGTCCGTGAAGCAGCGGGCGCATACATTTGTGGTGAGGAGACTTCTATGCTGGAGAGCCTAGAAGGTAAGCGGGGCGTAATTCGATACCGTCCTCCATTGCCAGCGATAAAAGGCCTGTTCGGAGCACCGACCATCGTAAATAATGTCATTACGCTTGCTTCCGTGCCCATTATTTTGGCCCAGGGTGCGAAGTTCTATCAAAACTACGGCACGGGTCGTTCTAGAGGAACTCTGACTGTTCAGCTGGCAGGCAATGTCAAGCGTGGTGGACTTGTGGAGATTGGTTTTGGGAAGACTCTACGCGAGCTTCTAGAGGATTTTGGGGGTGGAAGCGCTACTGGAAAGCCTATTAAGGCGGTTCAGGCAGGCGGGCCGCTGGGCGCCTATATTCACCCCTCCCAGTTCGATGCCCCTCTGGACTACGAGGCATTTGCCGATTTCGGTGGCATGATCGGTCACGGTGGATTGGTTATTTTTGATGAAACGGTGGATATGGGTGAACAGGCTCGTTTTGCAATGGAGTTCTGCGCCATAGAGTCTTGTGGGAAGTGTACGCCCTGCCGGATCGGCGCTGTGAGAGGTGTGGAGGTTATCGACCGGATCCTGGAAGGTGTCGATGAGCCCGGTAACTTGGTATTGTTAAGGGAACTCTGCGATACCATGGTCGCAGGATCGCTTTGTGCCTTGGGCGGGATGGCCCCGTTTCCGGTGCTGAGCGTAATGAATCACTTCCCAGAGGATCTGCGTACCCGCAGATCCTGAGGTGGGAGACACGGAGTTGAGGCATGAGTGAAGTTTATGAAGGGTACCGACGTCCTGACGACCTGGGCACTCCGGCGATCGAATCAGATGTGTCGATTACACTCATGGTGGACGGCAAAGAGGTCAGTGTGCCCGAGGGCACCACCGTTATTCGTGCCGCGGCTCTTGCTGGAATCAATATTCCAAAGCTCTGTGCAACCGATAGTCTTGAGCCATTCGGTTCGTGCCGATTATGCCTAGTGGAGATAGAAGGTGCTAAAGGTCTTCCTGCTTCCTGTACCACAGAAGCACAGGACGGCATGAAGGTGACCACCCAGAATCATCGGTTAGCTGATGTTCGCCGTAACGTAATGGAACTCTATATATCCGATCATCCATTGGACTGCCTAACTTGTCCGACGAATGGGGATTGTGAACTACAAGATATGGCGGGTGCCGTGGGCTTGCGAGACGTGCGCTATGGGTACGCGGGTGAGAATCACCTCGAAGCTGAGAAGGATGAGAGCAATCCGTACTTCACGTTCGATCCTAGCAAGTGCATTGTTTGTTCACGTTGTGTTCGTGCGTGTGAAGAGGTGCAGGGGACATTTGCGCTTACCATAGATGGGCGTGGTTTCGATTCGAAGGTTGCTGCCAGCGAAGACCAGCCGTTTCTAGATTCTGAATGTGTTTCCTGTGGTGCGTGTGTGCAGGCTTGTCCTACGGCAACTCTGACCGAGAATTCTTTGATTAATAAGGGGCAGCCTGAGCACACGGTCGTAACGACCTGTGCTTACTGTGGCGTTGGCTGTTCGTTCCGGGCAGAAATGAAGGGAAACGAAGTCGTACGTATGCTTCCTAATAAGGATGGTAAGGCAAATCATGGGCATTCCTGCGTAAAAGGGCGTTTTGCTTTCGGTTACGCAACTCATAAAGACCGTATTACTACACCGATGATTCGTGAGTCCATCCATGATCCCTGGCAAGAAGTTTCATGGGACGAAGCAATCAAGTTTTCAGCTGATAAGCTGAAAGGGATTCAGGCCAAATACGGACCAGGGTCTATTGGTGGCATTACATCATCTAGGTGTTCGAATGAAGAGACGTACCTCGTGCAAAAAATGGTACGCGCAGCGTTCGGCAATAATAATGTAGATACTTGCGCACGCGTGTGTCATTCGCCCACAGGTTACGGTCTGAAGTCGACTCTGGGAGAATCAGCGGGAACACAAGCCTTCGATTCAGTGCTTCATTCGGACGTCATCGTAGTAATTGGCGCGAATCCGACCGAGGCTCACCCGGTGTTTGCTTCCCAAATGAAGCGTCGATTGCGAGAAGGGGCTAACTTAATCATAGCGGACCCTAGGAGTATCGATCTCGTACGATCACCTCATGTTGAGGCGGACTACCATTTACAGCTTAGTCCAGGTACCAACGTCGCGTTGATCAACGCGATGGCCCACGTAGTCCTCTCAGAGGGGCTGGAGGCTAAGGCTTATATTAAAGATCGGTGTGAGCTGGATGCCTACGAGGATTGGCGCAGTTTCATACTTGATGAGAAGAATTCGCCCGAGTCTATGGAATCTGTCACGGGTGTGCCGGCAGAGGATGTTCGTGGCGCAGCTCGGCTCTACGCAACTGCCCCAAATGGTGCGATTTATTATGGGCTAGGTGTCTCCGAGCACAGCCAAGGCTCAACTATGGTTATGGGCATTGCTAATCTTGCCATGGCTACGGGCAACTTGGGACGTGAGGGTGTTGGCGTGAATCCGCTGCGTGGTCAAAATAATGTGCAGGGGGCATGCGATATGGGCTCGTTCCCTCATGAACTTCCGGGTTATCGGCACATTTCTGACACGAGCACACGTACGCTCTTCGAGAAGGAATGGGGGGTTGAGCTAATGCCCGATCCAGGCTACCGGATTCCCAATATGTTCGATGCAGCGGTAGCGGGTCAATTTAAGGGCATGTACGTGCAGGGCGAGGACCTAGCGCAGTCTGACCCCGATACCCATCATGTCACCGCGGCGCTATCTTCTTTGGAATGCATGATTGTTCAGGATCTTTTTTTGAACGAAACCGCAAAATTTGCTCACGTTTTTCTGCCAGGGTCCTCCTTCCTAGAAAAGAATGGGACATTTACGAACGCGGAACGTCGGATTTCTCCAGTCCGAAAAGTAATGGAACCACTTGCTGGATACGAAGATTGGGAGGTAACGCAGGCGCTCTCCAATGCTCTGGGGTACCCCATGAACTATAGCCACGCGAGTGAGATTATGGATGAGATTGCACGGCTCACACCGACGTTCGAGGGAGTGAGTTTCGAAAAGCTTGACCGATTAGGAACTATACAGTGGCCATGCAATGATGAGGCAGTTGAAGGCACACCAACCATGCATGTTGACGAGTTTGTGCGCGGTAAGGGACTGTTCCGATTAACGCCCTATGTAGAGACGGATGAGCGGACCACGCGCAAGTATCCTTTGATACTTACGACGGGACGAATATTGAGCCAGTATAATGTTGGCGCTCAAACCCGCCGCACCGAGAATATGCAGTGGCATGATGAGGATATTGTTGAGATTCACCCCCATGATGCAGAGCAGCGTGGTATTGAGCACGGTGATTGGGTGGGTCTCAAGAGTCGTGCTGGTGATACAGTTTTAAGGGCAGACGTTACTGAAAGGGTTCAGCCGGGTGTTGTCTACACAACATTTCATCACCCGGAATCTGGCGCAAATGTTGTTACAACAGATAATTCAGATTGGGCTACAAACTGTCCCGAGTATAAAGTTACTGCCGTTCAGGCCTATAAAGTGACTCAGCTTTCCGAGTGGCAGGAAAAATTCGAGGAGTTTACCGAGGAGCAGCTCGAACATTTGCGCAAGGCCAAGACACCGACGCAGGCGACCAGCGTTTAACGGGCACCTCTATGGAACCAACCAAGCTGGTGCGAATGGTTAACCAGATTGCTGCTAATTGGGATTATGGGCCTGATCAGGCTAAAGCAGTTGCTGGTGTGGCTGATCATTTGCGTCGTTTCTGGAGTCCTCCTATGTTTGATGAGGTTGCTAGGTACATAGCAACAGGTGACGCTGATCTTTCTCCTATCGCCGAGCGGGCACTTACGCAGCTTATTGAAGAGCGGCAGGCCGCGGAGTAGATAACATGAGTCGAGCGCTTGATCGTTGTTATAACATTGCGCGCCTGCGGGAGCGTGCATCACGTCGCCTTCCAGCGCCTATGTTTCACTATATTGATGGTGCAGCGGGTGATGAGTGGACCATGCGCCAGAATACAGATGCCTTTGACCGCTATGAACTCGTTCCCCGTTTTTTGGTGGATGTCAGTGAGATTGACCTGACTACAACGGTTTTTGGTCGAGAGATCAGTATGCCGTTCTTCTGTGCCCCTACGGCAATGTCCCGGCTCTTTCACCACCATGGTGAGAAGGGTGTGGCTCGGGCGGCGAATCGAGCAGGAACGATGTACTCATTGTCCTCGATTTCTACCGCGAGTATTGAAGAGGCAGCAGAAGCTACAGATGGGCCAAAGCTTTTTCAGGTCTATGTGTTCAAAGATCGGGGGCTGAATCGCGAGTTTATCCAGCGATGTAAGGAATCGGGCTACGATGCGCTGGCTTTGACCGTTGATGTCCCAATAGCAGGAAATCGCGAGCGAGATCTGGTCACGGGTATGACCATCCCTCCAAAATTGACGCTCGCTAGCCTATTTAATTTTGCGATGCACCCTCGATGGGTTTGGAATTATTTTACAAGTCCACCGCTTGAGCTATCTAATGTCAAGGATCGTATAAAGGGTGATGTTACAACTCTGGTGAGCTTCTTTAATGATGAGTTGGATCGCACTGTTAGCTGGGATGATGCAGCTTGGATGATTGAAGAATGGGGTGGGCCGTTCGCTATAAAAGGCATTCTTTCCGCTGAGGATGCTTTGCGCGCAGTCGATGTGGGGGCAAGTGCGGTTATGGTTTCCAATCATGGTGGCCGCCAGCTTGATTCTTCCCCAGCGCCTATAGAGGTATTGCCGGAGATAGTTGACGCGGTGGGTGATCGTATAGAGGTTATTCTGGAAGGTGGTGTGCGGCGGGGGATTCATGTACTGAAAGCATTAGCTTTAGGAGCTACTGCATGTTCTGCAGGCCGGCCTTATCTCTTCGGACTGGGTGCGGGGGGAGAGGCTGGTGTTGATAGAGCTCTAGAGATTCTGCGGACCGATATTGAACGAGATATCCGAATACTCGGATGTCGAAATATTGAGGAGGTCGATTCCACTCGAATACGGCGGGTCAATAATTGAACGTTACAGACTTTAAAACCTTGAAGAGCGTTAAGCGCCTGGAAGTCGAGCGTATCGGGGAGGGTGCGGGGACGCTGGAGGATGTAGTTGCGACTGAAGAGCCGCTTGAAATTCGTCTGGCTTACACCAGCCCCGAGGGGAAACGAGCAGAACAGAGTATCTCTGTCACAATGCGTACACCTGGTAATGACCGTGAGTTAGCTGCTGGGTTCCTCTATACCGAGGGAATCATTAGCAAGAATGCTGACATAGAATCTATTGCTCCGTGTGGCCCACCGGCACCTAATGGCTTGATTAATGTGGTTCGCGTTGAGCTAGCTACTGATGTTGAGGTGGCTCTTGATCGTTTGGAGCGGCATTTCTACACCTCGTCGAGTTGTGGGGTATGCGGCAAATCATCATTAGATGCGGTTGCTGTTCAGGGCCATTATGATCTGCATAAGATAGGGCTTTGTGTTAGCGCCGAAAAGCTTGGCTCATTGCCGAGCTCATTACGTGAACAGCAAGCGGTGTTCGAACGTACGGGCGGTCTCCATGCTTCTGGCCTCTTTGACGCTTTTGGCAATATTACTGCTGTACGCGAAGACGTTGGTCGGCACAATGCATTGGATAAACTGATTGGGCAGGCGTTGTTAGCTAATAGTCTCCCTCTCACCGATTTCGGTATCGTTGTCAGCGGTCGTGCTAGTTTTGAACTCATGCAAAAAGCAATGATGGCTGGGATCCCGTTACTTGCGGCCGTTGGAGCTCCATCATCTCTTGCTGTAGAACTTGCTGAAGAATTCGGTATGACGCTTATCGGGTTTTTAAAAAAGGATAAGCTCAATATCTACACTCGTTCTGACCGGATACAATAGTTTTGTGAGAACAGTTGCATAGTTTGATATGCGAATTAGATGGTTTGTGCTTTGTATGACAGTCTTCCCCTCTGTGTCTATTAGTTCTATATGGTTTTAGGGATAGACGCCCCACATGACTCGTAAGTGGTCAAAGTTTGGAGAGCGTTTTGCACGGCCAACCGGTGCCGCAGAGCTCATGGAAGATCTGGGAATTGCAACTGCAGCTGAAAATGAAGTGTTACTCCTAGGCGGTGGTAACCCCGGTAAGATCCCAGAGATGCAGTCTTTACTCAGGAGTCGTCTTGCTGATGTTGCCGCGAGCGACATCAGTACGGATCAAATGTTCTGTAATTACCCACATCCTAAGGGTGATGTGGCTTTTCGTAAGGCACTAGCTGAATTATTGAAGCGCGAGTATGGTTGGCAGTTATCGGCGGACAATATTGCGCTGACTGCGGGAAGCCAGACTGGGTTTTTTCTTCTATTCAATATGTTGGCTGGAGAGTTTTCTGATGGTAGCGTCAAGAGGATTCTCCTACCCGCCACTCCTGAGTATGCCGGTTATACGGATATTGGCCTTATGGAAAATCTTTTCGTATCTCAGCGACCTGAGATAGAAGATCATCCAGACGGTTTTTTTAAATATCACGTTAATTTCGATACTCTGAAAATTGATGAAGACATCGCGGCACTTTGCATATCAAGACCAACAAACCCAACGGGGAATGTGATCACCGATGAAGAGTTGCAGCAACTTGATGAGATGGCTAGAAGAGCAGATGTGCCTCTTATTGTCGACAATGCATATGGATTGCCATTTCCACGCATTGTTTTCTCGAAAGCAACTCCATCTTGGAACGACAATGTGGTTCTTTGTATGAGTCTTTCAAAATTAGGGCTGCCAGGGGTTCGTACCGGGATTATAGTTGCAAACGAGGAGTTTATTGAGGCGCTATCGAATATGACTGCTGTTCAGAGTCTTGCTGTTGCGAGCGCTGGAGCTGTTTTTGTTCAGCCGTGGCTGGAAAGTGGCGAGATTATCGATATAAGTCGTCGCTACATTACTCCGTTCTATAAGCACAAGTCACAAGTTGCGTGTCAGATTTTGAGGCGCGAGCTTGATGGTATTCCGTTCAAAATACATGTCCCAGAGGGCGCATTTTTCCTCTGGGTATGGCTCCCCGGGCTACCAATCTCCAGTCATGATTTATATCGTCGATTGAAAGCTAGGGGTGTCTTTGTTATGTCGGGGCATCACTTCTTTCCAGGGCTAAAAGGGTCCTGGCGTCATCGAGATGAATGTTTGCGCTTGTCTTATTCACAGGACAGTACAGTAGTTGAAGAGGGTATGAAGCTCATAGGTGAAGAACTTCGGAAACTTTACTAGGGAATAAAACATAATAAATGACGCTCACCGCCAGTTATTTTCCCATTCTTCGACAAGCTCAGCCATTAGATCAGGATATTGAGAAGCAATATCCTCGGTTTCGCCGGGATCTATACTGATATCGTAGAGTTGCCAGGACGTCGACCTCGTCCCTTCAGCGGGGATCTGATTAGTGATTTTATAGTTTCCTCTTATCAACGCGCCTAGGGGTGCTTGGGAGTCATACCGTGCTACCGATGTCCATCCAGCGGTATCCATCGGAAGGTGTATTGTTTCAGTAAGCCCAGTTAGGTGGGGCCAGGCAGAACGTCCAACGATATCGTTAATCTCCCTGCCTCTATAAATGATTTCACCGGGGTGTTCGGTTCCTGCTATATCAAGAAAAGTGGGTAGGATATCCATCATGGTCATGAAGGTTCCATTAACTTCACCTTGATCCAGCAACCTTGGGAAGTTAATGAGTGCGGCCGCTCGCAATCCGCCTTCACTGATTCTGCCCTTATGCCCCTTTAGAGGTGCAGTTGCGGCTTCAGCGAAACCAAGTCCGTGATCTACGAAGGAATTTTCTCGACCCCAGTTTGAGAAGGAATTATCAATAAAATCTGGAATCTGAGGGCGCCCACCTGGGCTTTGACCATGTTCTCCAGAAGATGCGCCATGATCAGACGTAAACATGATGACCGTATTAGCTAATTGGCCGCTTTCTTCTAGATAGTTAACTAGGCGTCCGACATTAGCATCAAGATTTTCAATCATTGCTGCATAAATTTCTTGTGCCCGAGAATACCGACGCTGCTCTTCCTTTGTTAGTGCTATCCAAGGTGGAGCAACCGGCACGAAGTCTTCCAACACTAACCCGGTTGGCAGAACTCCTAACTCATCAGCTCGAGCTACCCGAGATGATCGAAGTGCGTCATAACCCCCTTCATACTGTCCTGCATACCGCTCTAACTCGTTTTCTGGAACCTGTAGTGGCCAATGAGGAGTGGTATAGGGAAGATATCCAAACCATGGTGTCTCTTCTTCGTTTGATCGCAAAAATTCAAGCATCTTCTGTGTGTAGTAATTTGTCGAATAAAAATTCTCGGGCAAGTCTTGGTATTCAACCGGATGACCATCCAATTCATAAAGACTGCGTTCGCCCCAGAGTATCTCTGCAAAATGGCTAGCAGAAGCACCTAATTGTGCGAAGGAATGATCGAATCCACGAGTTGCTGGGGTATATCCATCCTCTAGGCCGAGATCCCATTTCCCGGCCATATAGGTTCTATAACCTGCATCCTGTAGTAATTCTGGGAGTGTCGCCCAGTTCAAACTTAATCTATTTGCTCGTTGTCCCCCATCTTGTGGTGAACGGTACTCTAGTGCGGCGGAAACACCACTGCTTGCCATCATCATTACTCGGGTTTGTTGGCACGCTCGGTCTGCGTGGAAGTTAGTAAGTCTTACTCCACCAAATGCGAGCTGATCAAGATTTGGAGTTTGAATCTCGCTCCCGAAGGCACCAATATCAGTAAATCCAAGGTCATCCGCTACTATCAATAAGATGTTAGGACGCTGATCGATTGAAACTCTTTCAGAACAACCAGACAATGCAATGGACACGCCCCATGCAAACAGAATCATCCAGACTCTCATTCCTATCTCCTTGAGATAAATTCAGCTGATATTTGAAAATATTTTTTATGTAAAACTATTCTCGTAATACTTTAATGAGTTCTGGAACAACGTCAAATAAATCTGCAGCAAGGCCGAAGTCTGCAATCTCAAATAGCGGAGCTTTTTCGTCTTTGTTGATTGCTACGATTGTCCCAGCATCTTTGATTCCTGTGAGGTGTTGGATTGCGCCCGAGATGCCCACCGCAATGTAGAGATCCGGCGAAATAATTTTCCCGGTCTGCCCTACTTGAAGGTCGTTTCCCACATACCCTGAATCTACAGCGGCGCGTGATGCTCCTACGCCAGCCCCCAGTACATCGGCGAGTTGGTAAATAAGTTTGAAGTTCTCTTTACTGCCCAAGGCTCTACCTCCGGAGACAACTCGTGCCGCTGTCTGTAGATCTGGTCTCTTGTTTTCAGCATCACCGCGAAGTTCAATGAAACGAGTATGTTTCGGGAGATCAGCAGAGAGAGATCTAGTTTCTACAACGGCTTGGCCGGTTTGTTCAGAGGCGGTATAAGAAGCGGTTCGAACAGTAGCGATTACTACATGATCTTCAGACGTTTCCACGGTTGTGATTGCATTGCCCGCGTAGATCGGACGCTTGAACCTGAACGCAGTCTCTGCATCCATGATATCGCTTAGCTGTCCAACGCCAAGCAGTGCTGCGACTCGAGGCATCAGATCCTTGCCAAAGGTTCCCGAGGGACCAAAGATATGTGTGTAGTCGGCTGCAAGCTCAATGACCTGTGGTGCTAGCGTTGCCGCGAGCATGAACTCATTTGCTGGGTGATCGATTCTTATAACCGTCGTGACACCCTCTAGGGTGGCAGCCTGCGCCGCAATCTGATCACCTTCTTTGGCAAACACTACAATATCTATTGTTTCTGCTTCGAAGCTTCTTGCGCAGGTCACGCACTTTGCTGTGCTTGGATTTAGAGAATCCTGATTGTGCTCAGCTATGACTAAGACGCGTGACATCACACTAAACCCCTGTCGCGGAGTGATTGAACTAGTTCCGGTACGTCGCTAACCATCACTCCTTTGGGACGTTGTGGTGGTGGTTCAGTAGTTAATGAACGGAATTGGGTGGTTGACTCTACACCGAGCTTTATTAGTGGAATAGTCTCTAAAAGTTTCTTTTTTGCTTTCATAATTTCCGGCAGCTTCACATACCTTGGTTCGTTCAGGCGTAGATCACTTGTCACTACAGCAGGTAAGTCGATTGAGATAACTTCCAGGCCCGCGTCCACCTCTCGCGTTGCCACCGCAGTACCGCTTTTAAAGGTGAGTTTAGAAGCGAAGGTGGCCTGTGGTCGGTCCCATAAAGCAGCCAGCATTTGTCCCGTTTGATTATTATCGTCGTCGATGGACTGCTTACCCATCATCACCAGTTGCGGGACCTCGCGATTAACCAGTGCCATTAGTGTTTTCGCAATTGCTAGGGGTTCCAGCTTTTCGGGTGTTTCTACCAAAATTGCTCGGTCAGCCCCCATTGCTAGTCCTGATCGTAGTTGCTGTTGATTTTCCTGCGTGCCAATAGATACCACGATGATTTCTTTGGCCTCATCGCGTTCTTTGATTCGGAGCGCTTCTTCCAGCGCGATTTCATCAAAAGGATTGATGCTCATTTTGACGCCATCGAGTGAAATTCCTGAACCATCAGGTTTTATGCGTACCCGGACGTTATAGTCAACTACACGCTTTAGACACACTAGAATTTTATTAATTTCTGTCATACCGGCAGCGAAATAGAGCTTTAGATTATGGAGTGACTATTGTTAATCATGAGACGATTTTCTGAAAGCCACCGTGCAGTAGTGAAGCGTCAATTATGCTTATTTTTATATATTTCGTGCCAATTTTGGTTTTTATGAGACTAGGTGGGGTTTTCAGGTGTATAAGGTTTTACCTTCTAGGTGCAGAATCAATATCCCAACGGGGGTAGTATCTTAAGGATCCAATCAGGGCACTAATTCAAGCAGTATTATTTTGTCTTTGTCAGGGTTAGCAGTGTAAGTATTGGACGGGCGAGGTTGGTTTGGATCTAATGCCATGAAATTCATCGTAAAAGGCTCTGGCTGGGTGTTATTAAATGTCGCGTGATTCCTTGGAGTACGACGTCTTAATCGTTGGGGGTGGGCCCGCCGGACTTTCTGCCGCGATTCGCCTGCGACAGCTTGCGGAAGCCGCACACCTCGACCTCAATGTTTGTTTATTGGAGAAAGGATCTGAGATTGGTGCCCATACACTATCCGGCGCCGTCATTGAAACCCGTGCATTAGACGAATTGCTGCCGGAATGGAGGACTATCAACGCACCAATCAGTACAGAGGTGGCTACGGATACATTTTATTTCCTTACCGGGCCAGATAGCTCAATCCGGGTGCCGCGGGTATTTGTGCCGGCGAGTATGCATAACCAAGGCAATTACATTGTTAGTTTGGGCGATGTCTGTCGTTGGCTTGGGGAGCAAGCAGAGCAGCTTGGCGTTGATATCTTTCCGGGATTTGCGGCGGCGCAGCTATTGTTGGGTGATGATGAGGTTGTCAGAGGAGTGACAACTGGCGAGATGGGGCTCTCTGCTACCGGCAAATCGAAAGAATCCCATGAGGCTGGCATAAATATTATTGCGAAACAAACCGTCTTTGCAGAAGGCTCCAGAGGGCACCTAGGGCGGCAGTTGATTGAGCGATTCAACTTAGGCACAGAAGTTGACCCTCAACACTATGCCTTAGGACTCAAGGAAATCTGGGAAGTTGTGCCTAGTAAACATAAGGCTGGCAAAATTGTGCACGGTGCCGGTTGGCCTTTGACCAAGGGGTCGAGGGGAGGTTTCTTTTTATATCACACGGATAATTTACAAGTCGTTGTAGGGCTGATCGTTGATTTGAACTATGTCAATCCCTACTTGAGCCCCTATGAAGAGTTTCAGCGTTTAAAGCACAACCCTCTGATTCGGAATGTTTTAGAGGGTGGTACTCGAATTGCCTATGGCGCACGCTCCATCACAAAAGGTGGTCTCAACTCGCTACCTAAACAGACAGTGCGAGGCGGGCTAGTTATAGGTTGTAATGCAGGGACACTCAATTTTGCAAAAATAAAGGGGACTCACACAGCTATGAAGTCAGGAATAGTTGCTGCTGAGACAATCTTTGAAGCTTTCGAATCTAGTAAGGGTGCTGGTGCTGAGCTTACTGCCTTCTACGATAAACTGCATCGGTCGTGGCTTTTTGATGAACTACATCAAGCTCGGAATTTTGGTCCAGCATTACATAAGTGGGGTGTTTTTTGGGGAGGAGTATTTAATTACTTGGATCAGTCTATTTTGCGGGGAAGATTTCCCCTCACTTTACGTAACAGACAAAAGGATCATGAAGCGCTGTGTCTTGCTGCCGAGTCTCAGCCTATAGATTATCCAAGGCCTGATGGCGTTATTAGTTTCGATACACTTTCTTCTGTTTATATATCAAATACCAATCACATTGATGACCAGCCTTGTCATTTGACTTTAAAAGACGAGCAGTTGCCCATTATGAAAAATTATGTGAACTACGCCGGGCCAGAATCACGGTACTGCCCGGCAGGCGTTTACGAGTTTGTCGAAGCTGGTGACACTATGCGGCTCCAGATCAATGCTCAAAACTGTGTTCACTGTAAGACGTGTGATATCAAAGACCCTGAGCAGAACATCGTTTGGGTTCCCCCGGAAGGGGGTGGAGGCCCTAACTATCAGAATATGTGATTCCGGATATGGTTTTGATGAGAAATCGATTAGCGGAGGCTTCTTGTTAAATGTTTAAGTCTATAGTAAATAAAGAAAGATTCTTGTGAAGCTGAATGCGGATAGAGTAAGAATTTTAAGCTGATGTGGAATTTTCTTATGGTTAAAACATGGATTCTATGCGGAGCAATTATTTTTGCTGCTTCGGTTGCTGCTCATCACTCCCCAAACGTACACTTTGATCGGGAAAATGTCGTAGAGATTGCAGGAACGCTGACCGAGGTCAGCTGGCGGAATCCACATACTACGTTGGTAATTGAGGCGGTCGGTGAGAATGGTCAGCTAGAGACTTGGGTTGCGGAAACTAGGGCCGCGCTTCAGATGGAGCGCACGAACCTGACTCCAAATATTTTTCATGTCGGCGACGAGTTACGCGTGGCGGGTTTTCCTGGCCGTCGCAATAGAACGGCAATTTATGCTACTAATATTTTATTAACTGATGGAAGTGAATTAATAGCAGAGAATTTCGCGGGTTTGCGCTGGAGCGACAGACTAGCAGGGGCGGCTTTGAGTGAATATCAGGCTCAGAAGATTGAGAGCGAGACCCATGACCTAGACACCGGCATCTTTCGTGTC
>JAZAGZ010000052.1:0-6600 GCA_036231525.1 Pseudomonadota bacterium
TTGTGGAAAGAAAAAGGACAGATCTACTTCCCGTCAAAGAAATAAACCTGTCCTCCACATCTGGCGGAGTGGACGGGATTCGAACCCGCGACCCCCGGCGTGACAGGCCGGTATTCTAACCAGCTGAACTACCACTCCGGCTCTTACTTGGTGGGTGCTGAGGGGATCGAACCCCCGACCTTCGCCTTGTAAGGGCGACGCTCTCCCAGCTGAGCTAAGCACCCCCTGGGACAGATCCCCTCAAACAACGCCCGGTCAGTTTACGGCTTCCTTTAGCGCCTTGCCAGCTTTAAACCCAGGTACATTGCTAGCCTGAATGTAAATGGACTCACCCGTTCTTGGGTTACGCCCCATCCGAGCAGCGCGATTTTTAACGCTAAAAGTACCAAACCCAACAACCGCGACTTGTTCGCCTCTCGACAAACTCGCCGCAATGCTCCCCGTTACCGCATCAACTGCCCGACCTGCATCGGCTTTGGAAAGGCTAGCTGCACTTGCTACTGCATCAACGAGTTCCGCTTTATTCATTCCGATACCTTTTAGATTTAGAAGTTAATCCCTAGACGCATACGTCACGCCTACCCACTAATCGACTGTCAGGAAGTTATTGGCACAAACTCTATGCACATCGGGCAACGTACCCGCCCCCATGACACTAAACTTATACCAAGCAGGATTTTACGGTGTCAAATAAAACGCTACGAGCCTAGTGAGGAAGAACCGCATCATCCTTCGATTTTTGCTCTGGACGAGCTTCCTGCTCATCACTCGCGGCCAAGTCATCAGGCCGCGGGGCAGGCGAATGTTGCAGCGCTAATTCGAAAACTTCATCAATCCATTTAACGAGAAGAATATTCAACTTGTCTTTGATGTTCTTCGGAATTTCTGCCAAATCCTTCTCGTTTTCTGCGGGAATCAATACGGTATCTATACCGCCTCTGTGAGCAGCTAACAGCTTTTCCTTCAGCCCGCCAATGGGAAGAACTTCGCCACGCAGAGTAATCTCACCAGTCATCGCTACATTTGCTCGAGCTGGGATTTTCGTCAGCGCTGAGACCAATGCCGCGCACATTCCAATGCCAGCGGAGGGGCCATCTTTGGGAGTTGCGCCTTCCGGTACATGAATATGGACGTCATTCTTCTGTTGAAACTCGTCATCAATGCCAAGTACATCGGCACGACTCCGTGCTACGGTCATCGCCGCTTGTATTGATTCTTTCATCACATCACCCAACTGCCCAGTATGAATAAGCTTGCCTTTTCCGGGCACTACGGCCGCTTCAATGGTAAGCAATTCCCCTCCAACCTCCGTCCACGCTAAACCAGTAACCTGACCAATCTGATCATTCTCTTCCGCGAGACCATAACGAAACTGCTGCACACCAAGATATTTACCAATATTACGGTGGTTCACGCGTATAACGCCCTTACGTGGCTTTAACAGTAGCTTCTTCACAACCTTACGACATACGTTGGCTAATTCTCTCTCAAGATTCCTAACGCCGGCTTCACGCGTGTAGTAACGAATCGCGTCCATAACAGCCGAATCTGAGATTTTCAGCTCATCCTCTTCAACACCGTTGTTCTTCATCTGTTTTGGAATGAGGTATCGCTTAGCAATATTAAGCTTCTCGTCCTCCGTATAGCCTGGTAACCGAATGACCTCCATCCGGTCAAGAAGTGGCGCAGGTATATTGAGGCTGTTGGCCGTGCACACGAACATAACCTCAGACAGATCGAAGTCGACTTCTAAGTAATGGTCGTTGAACGTGGAGTTCTGCTCAGGATCAAGTACCTCCAGCAGTGCGGATGAGGGATCGCCACGAAAGTCCATAGACATTTTATCCACTTCATCAAGTAAGAAGAGTGGATTTCTCACTTTCACCTTACCCATATTCTGAACAATCTTGCCAGGCATTGAACCTATGTAAGTTCGGCGATGGCCACGGATTTCTGCCTCATCACGCATGCCGCCCAGAGACATGCGGGTGAACTTGCGGTTGGTTGCGCGAGCGATGCTCTGACCTACCGAAGTTTTACCGACGCCGGGGGGGCCCACCAGACAGAGTATTGGACCTTTGAGTTTTCTGACACGTTGCTGTACAGCCAGGTACTCGAGAATTCTCTCTTTGACTTTTTCTAGACCATAGTGGTCTTCCTCAAGCACCTGCTCCGCTTCTTCTAAATTTTGGAGCACCTTGGTTCGTTTTTTCCAAGGTACCTTTAACAACCAATCAATATAGTTGCGCACGACAGTTGCTTCGGCCGACATTGGGGACATGAGCTTTAGTTTGTTTAACTCCGATGTAGACTTCTCCTTTGCCTCCTTACTCATACCTGCCTTACCAATCTTTTGCTCAAGCTCACTGAGTTCGTTAGGCGCATCTTCCATTTCACCCAGCTCTTTCTGAATAGCCTTCATCTGCTCATTCAGGTAGTACTCACGCTGGCTCTTCTCCATCTGCTGCTTGACGCGGCCACGAATACGTTTCTCGATACGCAAAACATCTATTTCGCCGTCAACCAATCCAAGCATATGCTCCAGGCGTTTCCTGACATCATAAACTTCGAGAATCTTCTGCTTGTCGGAAAGCTTCAGCGCCATGTGTGCGGCCACGGTGTCCGCTAACCGACCAGGCTGATCGATGCCCGCGAGTGAGGTCAGCACCTCAGGTGGGATTTTTTTATTGAGTTTTACATACTGCTCAAAACGGGAAACTACGGACCGAGATAGAACGTCCATCTCCTTCTCATCGTATATCTCATCTTCGAGTAGTGTTCCAGCTTCCGCGGAGAAATACTCGTCAACCTGCATCCCCAAGAGACGGGCACGCTGCCCACCTTCGACCAACACTTTGACAGTCCCATCCGGGAGTTTCAGCAACTGAAGGACCGTGGCAATTGTCCCGATCTCGTAGACATCGTCCTTACCGGGATCATCAACGTCAGCTTGCACCTGGGCCACGAGCAGGATTTCTTTGCCTGCAGACATAGCCTTATCAAGGGCAACAATCGATTTCTCCCGTCCCACAAACAATGGGATGACCATGTGTGGGTAAACCACGACATCTCGCAGCGGTAAGACAGGTAGCCTTTTTTGACTAACGCTACTTACACTTGGACTCGGTGTGTCTTCCACCGTATGCTCCTCAAATAGCACGAAATGATCGTTCTGGAAGCTTTATCTGGGGCTGATTGCACTAAAACTCAACCCTTAAGTTGTCTTCCCAGCTTCAGCAGGAATTCTGCTTAGACTAAAAAATAGATGCGATTAGCGGCGTTCATCCCCAACTGCCGCCGGTTCTTTGGGCGACTCATAGATTACGTAAGGCTTTGTTTCGCCCGTTACCACGACTTCGTCAACAACCACCTTGGTTACATTTTCCATGGACGGCAAATCATACATGGTATCTAAAAGTACGTTTTCCAAAATGGTTCTTAACCCCCGGGCTCCCGTCTTGCGCAGCATTGCTCGATTGGCAATCGCTCTCAAAGCATCCTCGCGCAAATCAAGCTCTACCCCCTCCATCTCGAACAGCTTTTGATACTGCTTTGTGAGGGCGTTCTTAGGCTCAATCAGAATCTCGACCAGAGCCTCCTCATCCAGCTCTTCTAGAGTTGCTACTACGGGCAGTCGACCCACAAACTCGGGTATGAGTCCATACTTGATAAGATCTGCTGGCTCCACGTCACGTAACAGCTCTCCAATATTCTCATTGCCATCCGGACTTTTGACATCTGCTACGAATCCAATCCCGCTGCGTTGGGAACGATTAAGAATAATTTTGTCCAGCCCAGAAAATGCCCCGCCACAGATAAACAAAATATTGGAAGTATCAACTTGAAGGAATTCCTGCTGTGGATGTTTGCGACCGCCCTGTGGAGGAACCGAAGCAATAGTGCCTTCTATTAATTTTAAAAGTGCCTGCTGAACACCTTCACCAGAAACATCACGTGTAATCGATGGGTTGTCTGATTTGCGTGAGATTTTATCGATCTCGTCAATGTAAACAATCCCAGTTTGGGCTTTATCAACGTCGTAGTCACACTTTTGCAGCAACTTCTGGATGATATTCTCGACATCCTCACCCACATAACCTGCTTCCGTAAGCGTGGTAGCATCAGCGATAGTAAAAGGAACATTCAACAAACGGGCAAGTGTCTCGGCAAGTAACGTCTTCCCACAGCCTGTGGGGCCAATCAGAAGAATATTGCTCTTAGCAAGCTCAATATCTTCCTTGCCTTTTTCACGAAGACGCACCTCGAGCCGTTTGTAGTGATTGTAAACCGCAACGGAAAGAACCTTCTTAGCACTCTGTTGCCCTATAACGTACTCGTCCAGTACCGTTTTTATCTCCTGGGGCTTTGGCAGCTTTTCCTGCCCATGTTCTGTCCGGTCATCAAGTTCCTCCCGGATAATGTCATTACATAGCTCAACGCATTCGTCGCAGACAAAAACAGAAGGTCCAGCGATAAGCTTACGAACCTCGTGCTGACTCTTACCGCAGAACGAACAATACAGCAGTTTGCCGTCTTCCGATTTGCCGCGGGAATCCTCACTCATATCGCATCCTTCGCACTATTCGCTTTACTTAATAAAGTAATGACCGAGGCGTTATAGCATTACGCTCAGGTATCTGCCAAGCAGTATCTGCCAGACCTCAGAATCTCGCTGACCTCTTGTAATTTTATATAAACTATTGATATATATCATTATTTTAACTCTGGCGCAGACTTTTCATCTCTCTTTTCGAGAATAGAATCAATTAGACCGTATTTAACCGCAGTTTCTCCATCCATGAAGTTATCCCGATCGCTATCCTGCGCGATCGTTTTAATAGGTTGTCCAGTGTGTTTTGCCAATATTGTGTTCAGTCGCTCACGGAGTTTTAAAACTTCTTTTGCATGGATATCAATGTCCGAAGCTTGCCCTTGAAACCCCCCGCTAGGTTGATGAATCATGATTCTGGAGTGTGGCAAACAGTGCCGTTTCCCTTTTTCACCACCTGTTAATAGCAATGACCCCATGCTAGCTGCCTGCCCGATACAGATCGTGCTAACGTCCGGTTTAATAAATTGCATAGTGTCATAAATAGATAACCCGGCTGTAACGGCACCACCAGGAGAATTGATGTAGAGATGTATGTCTTTGTCTGGATTTTCAGACTCGAGAAATAGCAATTGAGCAACAATCACGTTGGCAACATTGTCATCTATAACTCCAACAATAAAAACCACCCGATCCTTAAGCAGTCTGGAATAAATATCATATGCGCGCTCACCACGCGCAGTTTGCTCTACCACCATTGGCACTAAATTCAAGCCTGTTGTGCTCACCATCCGCTCCTCATAAAAAACAACACGGTTCTACCCCATAAACTTTTTAAAACTTTCAGTTTTTTCTTTGGTCTTCGCGTGCTCCAATATGAAGTCCACCACTTGATCTTCTAACACACCAGACTCCACTTGAGCTAATAGCTCACGGTTGCTTCGATAGATCTGTGCTGCTTCCTCAGCCTTCTCGTAAGGAGCAACAAGTTCCTCGATCCGGTTATTAACACGCTTGTGATCAATCTTAATATCATTTTCCCGAATCAGTTCCTGCACCAGAAGACTCAGCGTTACCCTCCGTCGAGCAGTATCCTGGAATTCGGATCTCGGTGGCGCTTTCTCCGGATCTTCGATACCTAAACGCCTCATAGATTCCGCTTGCATAGCACTTACTGTTCCCTCAACCAGAGTATTCGGTACCTCAATCCCGTTCGCTTTGGAAAGGCCATCCAATGCCCGGTTCCTGGTCTCCACCTTCAGACGCTCCTCCAACTCTCTTTGCATATTCTGCCGTAGTTGATCTTTTAAGGCGTCGATCCCGCCCTCCTCTATGCCTAGAGTCTTTAGAAACGCTTCATCAACCTCTGGAAGTTTTTTCTCCTCCACTCTGAGAACAGTGATATCGAACACAACCTTCTTCCCAGCGAGCTCCTTAGAAGGATAATCCTTGGGGAACTTTACTTTGGCCGATTTAGATTGTCCGGCGGTAACCCCCTTGAGCGCCTTTTCGAAATCCGCAACTACCTGGCCGGCCCCCACAACCACGGGCACCTCTTTCCCCTCGCCTCCCTCGAACGGTTCGCCGCCAAGCTTACCGGTATAATTAACTACCGTACGGTCATCAACAGCGGACTTTCGCTCAACGGTCTCCCACTCCGCTCGCTGATCTCTAAGCTTCTCTACCATCTCATCTACATCTGACTCATCGAAAGCAACCCTAGGGGTTTCAACGGAGATGGTTTCAGTCGGCTTGAGCTTTATTTCAGGATAAACCTCGAATGTCGCCTGATAACTAAAGTGTTCCTCGCCTCCTCCGGTAACAGGCTCGATATTAGGGTCTCCCGCCGGGTTTAACTCCTCTTGAACCAAGGCTCGCGAGTAACTTGCTCGGATAGTGTCCGATATGACCTCTTGGCGCACCTGCCCACCATAATTCTGGAGGACAACTTTTGCCGGTATCTTGCCAGGACGAAAACCCTTCAGCTTGGCTGTCCTCCCAACTTTCTTCAGACGAGTATCAATCTCCTGCTCGATTTGTGTGGTAGGAAC
>JAZAGZ010000053.1:0-16070 GCA_036231525.1 Pseudomonadota bacterium
GATCACCGCCCGAGCACGATATGGAGCAGCCTTATACCCGGTCGGTGGCAAACCTAGTATTAACCTTGGGTAGCAGGAACAAAGGGTACAAACGACCAGGTTATGCACCTGTGGTGTATTGGCAACTGCGACCAGATCACGTCGCTTTTCGATACCAAGCTCTGTTGCTGCAGCATTAGCATCACTGAGTAGTCGTTCCCGAAATTCAGGATCAACCCAACTTCGCGCCACCAGTCTCGCTCCAATATGCGGGCCCACTCTCGTCTCATAGAACTCGATGACTTCATCAATTTCCGTGGGATCGATGAGGTTCTTTTTGGTGAGAACGGAGACTAGCGCCTTAGCGCGCACGCTGTAATCAGATTGAGCATATTCCTCAACTTCCTGAGCACCTACCTGGCCCGTTGCCGTTGCCGCGACCGCGGTGGAAGCGGCCAACGAGGTTTTAGCCAGAAACTCTCGACGGGAAACCTTATCTTCTGTCACGTGCTCCCCCTAGATCTTAGACAGGTCAGGTGCGTATTCTAGTAAGTTGGCCCACCTCCCGCCACTACGTACGGGTCAGAAATTGAAAATTTGCCACAAATCCGTGAAATAATAGATAACTTACCTAATTATCCGTCCGATAGGCTCATTCATTAGGGTTGTTGGCTGGTTTGCACATTTCTTTGCCAGTCTTGATGTCTCGAAACACGTCAAGACCATTTTCAGTTCTTAAGAATTCATAGCGGTTCTCAAGTTCTGCGTCCTCGACGAATTGAAGCGACGACGATTTTTCATAATCCCACCCATGTGGAGTCGCGAGGCTCATCTTAGTTCCCTTTATATAGGTGCCCGTTCCTTTGTTTCGTTCACCCTCGGACAACCAGCACATAGAAACTTCTCCGATAGGAGCCTCTTCGCCTTTTTTGCTAAATGGATATTTCCCGAACTCTACCCATTCACACGGTGTGGTTGGCCCTTGGAGTTGATCGATCACTACGATGTCACTGGCTGCCCTGCTTGAACCAGAAGGTTCGAGCAGTTCTTCTTTCAATTGGAATTGAAGTCCGTTGGCCTCCAGTTTCTTAATGTAGATCCCCACCGCATCAGGTGACATAAACCCGATCCGCACCAACTCTCCATCCGTACACATAGTTGCGTTGGGCAAATCAGTTTGAAAGGCATCCCATCCACCCTTATAAAAAGCGTCAATCGAATCACGTCTAGTAACCACCGAGATTGCTTCACATAGAACCGCCATTAGCTTTTCTTTTTTTATTCTGCCTTTACATGCACTTTAAGTACCACTTCAGCAAGCAAGGGAGAAGCCTTGTCCTCAAGATCCTGACGATGCAAAAACGGAGACGGCTCAGACAATAAAAATCCTCACTAAAAGAGCAATACTTAATACACACACCACAACCCATATCAAAACGGTGAGATTGGCGAATCTGTTTTTCCCCCAGCTTATCCTGTCTTCTCTATTTCTCTGTCTTGACGAAGCTCGGAACTTCCCTATGTAAAAGAAAATCCCGAGTGAGAGGATAATTAACGCCCCAAAGAAGAGGTTATTAAAATCCACTAACGACTTCTTAACTTAGCGAGTAACCTCAGCATTTCTAAATACAGCCATATCAAAGTTACCATCAAAGCGAAGGCCCCAAACCACTCCATATATTTAGGTGCACCCTGCTCCGAACCCTGCTCTATAAAATCAAAGTCTAAAACTAAATTAAGGGCGGCTATGGCAACAACAAAGAGACTAAAACCAATACCAAAAAGACCATTAGAATGGATAAACCCTATGCCGCCAGAGCCGAACATGTTCATCACAAGGCTAATTACATAAAGAATTCCTATTCCCATGGTGGCAGAGACAACCATAAGTCTGAAATTTTCAGTAGGCTTAATGATGCCTAATTTATACAGCAACAATAGTGAAGCGAGCGTACCTAACGTTAGGCCCGTGGCTTGAATGACAATGCCAGGAAACTGGGCTTCAAAAATAGCAGAAATCCCGCCTAGGAAGAGTCCTTCTAAAACAGCATAAACAGGAGCGGTTACGCCCGCCCATTCTTTTTTAAACATCGTTATGAGAGCAAAGACGAGCCCCCCAATAGCTCCGCCAATTGCTATTGGCATCACCGCTGCCGGATTTCCATCCTGAAAAAACAAATTCCACGTATATGTAGCGCCTATAACAACCAAGGCTAATAAAATACCTGTCTTATTAACCGTACCTTGCAGCGTCATGACTTGATCGACAGTAGTTCCCTCGTTCTTAAAGGTGCTGTTACTTAGCGTTGGATTTCCAGATCGACCAAACATTTGTAGTGCATTATGTTTTGACATAAATATTCCTGAGGACAATTTGACTTAGATGGATAACAGTAGAATAGATTAGAGAGCGACGTTTTTAAATAAGTTTTAAGCAGCCCGCATCTCAGTCGCAAGGCTGTCCAATGCCTGCCTGACACGATGAATTGATGTAGCTACGTTCATCCGCATAAAGCCGTTACCGCCGAACCCGTAATGTGCGCCATCACTAAGGTGCACTCCCGTCTTGTGGACAAAATAGGCTTCTTTAGGTTCATCTGCCTCACTGACGGCCCCTGTGATATCGACACGTTCGAAGAATTCACGGAAATCGAGCCAAGCCAGGAATGTCGCATCCGGCTTGACGAAATCCACGTACGGCATCTGAGTCGCAACATACTCTTCGACAAAGTTCATATTCTTATCGATATAGTCAAGTGCCAAATCGAGCCACTCCTCGCCATCCGTATACGCTGCGTGACAGGCGATGAAGCCCAGAGAGTTCAACCAATTATAGTGTCCGGTAGCAAGTATCCTCTCGAGATTGGTCTCATTAATAGAGTAAGCGTAACCAATTTTTGCTCCTGCTAGATTGAAGGCCTTGCTGGTTGATTTCAGCGTGACGCTATTCATAACAAATGACTTGTTATCTAACGTACTAAACGGTGTGTAGCGGATTCCCCGTCTCGTGATATCGCAGTGGACTTCGTCCGAGATGATGAATACGCCGCGCCGCATACAAAGTTCCCCCAACGTTGTCAGATCCTCCTTGGACCAGCAATTTCCGGTTGGATTATTTGGGTTACACAGCACTAGAGTACTGGTTTCATCATCGAATGCGCGGTCGAGTGCGTCGAAATCCATCTCGAATCGACCATCGATTGACTGCAGTGGCACCTCTCTCGGCACGCCGCCGGCTTTCCTGATGTCGAGCCAGAAACTGGAATAGATAGGCGTCTGCAAGACAACCTTGCTACCACGTGGTGCGAACGCCCGCAAAGAGCTGATGAGCCCTTCGTGAACCCCCGCTGTGCTCAAAATCAACTCCGGCCCGATCTCCTCACCATGACGCCGCCGAAGCCAGTCAGAGATTGTCTCTTCGTAGCCTGTTGGTCGGATGCCGTAGCCAAAAACATCGTGATTGAGTCGTTTCATCAGAGCCTCGGTAATCGCCGGTGCAACCCGAAAATCCATGTCGGCAATACCCATCGCAACCTTAATATTCTCCGCCCCGTACTCGCTGATCGCACCATCCCATTTAATACAGTCGCTGCCTGCCCGGTCTACGATTTCGTCAAAATTGTAGTCGTGCGAAGCTTGGCCAGACGTTGAACCAGGAGTCATGCCCACGCTCGCAGCCGCCAGGCTCGCATGGGCGAGAAATACACGTCTATCGATCTTAGGACGGTCGCTCATCTGTAACACTCACGCGGTGACAAAAGGTTTGAAGGCATACTGACGACTTATCTGATTGTATAGACCCCATCAGTCTGATCTTGGTACCTACCTGTGGTCAACCACTCCATAGATACATCCTGCATAAGTTTGTAATGGAGACTCTCCCAAAACGCGTAATGCGTCGCACATTCCATAGTTATGAGCACCTTGCTCTCGGTACCAGTCAGATCAGAGTACAGAGGCTCTGCAGCCTCAAACAAAAAATCCTGTTCCCCCATAAAAATCAGTGTTGGCGCTTGCACACGCCCTGCGTATTCTTTATTCCAGCCCCATTGGGTTGCAGTGCTAACGCGAAGTACACCATCAGGCGGTCCCCAAACCGAACCAAGTGAATCAACGCCCAAAATAGTCTGCCAAACAATGGGTTCAATATCCGGGTCAACTTGCCCAGCGCAAGCGACGCTTCCGTGCCATCGCTCTTGCATATACATTTCCCGCGTTATTAGCGTCATTGGGGACCCATCTCGCAGAATATTCCTGGGCGCTGTCGACGGGCCAAGTGCCGAATAAGCGGGCGCAAGTAGCACTAACTTGTCTACCTTTTCGGGATGTCGTGCGGCATAGCCCGCCGTCCGAGGTCCGCCCCGAGACCAGCCCACGAGACTAACGCGGTCAACTCCCCGCAACTCTCTGATGTAATCGACAACGGTATCAATCTCATCCCAGTCAGACTGGCTATTCGTTAATAGGTAGCTATACGTTGGATCACAATGAGCCACCAATGGATTAGGTATCACTACGGACTGAGCCTCCGCATCAAAATTACAAGGATCATCCATCTCAGGCCGTGGAGATCTGCCAAATCCAGTGTGATCCATGGCGAACGCATCAAACCCGCCCTCAGCAAATGCCACCATCCAACTGTAATCTTGGTATGGCAGATCGAACACTGGGAGGGACGGTGCTAGCGAACCATGCACAAACAATACGGCTCGACCAGTTGGTAGCCGACCGCTCTCAACATCTTCCTTTAATCTCTCCGAGATCTTTTCCCGAACGAAAATACCAACCTTATCTCCCGCATTGGCCGAAACAGTGGAGACATGTGGGACAAATACATCCACTGTCACTACCGACTCCTGAGTAAGCCCATCTATTGGGGTCAGGAGGTTAAAAATCCCGATAGCAGCAACCACACCTGTTAAGTTTAAAATACAGTTCTTCATGACTTTCCCCTAATAAAGACGTACCGCAATTACTGGCGGTATTCAGTGGATCTGAGCACACGTCCAGGCCTTGCACCAGTCATCTCACCGTCAAGAAGCACCGCTCTGCCTGCAACAAAGACATGGTGGACACCCTCTGCGTACTGGTGCGGATTTTCAAATGTTGCTTTGTCGATTACCGTTCTGGGATTAAATACAGCAACATCAGCAATTGCATCAACCTCGATCCGGCCATAGCCGGTAAGCCCCATGCGATCAGCTGGAAGTCGCGTCATTTTATGAACCGCCGTGTGGAGTGGTAAAACATTCTCTTCTCTAACGTAATGGCCAATAAGGCGAGCAAACGCACCATAGTATCTTGGATGAGGCATTCGTTCTGTTGGAGCCTCAATACCACCATCAGATGCCGTCATAGTCACTGGATGCTGCATGATGCGTCGGACGTCATCCTCACTCATGGCATGAAAAATCGCTCTACAATCGCTACCTTCAACCAATTCCATCAGGAGTTCCGCAGCATTTTCATTTGATATATCGCGCCCCTGCTGATCCAGTACCTGCGAGAGGTTAAACCCATTAATCGCACTATCATGCTGGCAATCTGAAAGAACAACATTCGCCGGATCATTACCCCCTCTATCCACCTCAATGTTGTAGACAATCTCTTCTTTGATCTGCTCCCTCATTCCTGCGTCACGCAACCGACCGAGTAATGCGCTTCTGCCACCATCCAAGCTCCAGCCAGGAAAAAGAATTGTCAGTCTGCTCGACGAAGCGGTATAGGGATATTGATCCATCGAGACATCAATACCCCGTGCCCGAGCAGCATCGACCATCGCTAAGGTTTCTAAAGACTTCCCCCACATAGGAGCCCCGACAATCTTATGATGCGTTATCTGCGTCGGCAGTCCGCCCTCTTCCCCAATCCGAATTGTTTCCGCAACACTTTCCAATACCTCGAGCCCCTCCTGCCGCATATGACTGATATAGATTCCTCTGTACTGTGCAGCAATCTTTGCAAGCTCTATTACCTCTTCGGTTGATGCGAACCGACCTGGCGGATATATCAAACCTGATGATAAGCCGAATGCACCCTGCTGCATCGCCTCCGCAACCTCATCACGCATTCTCTGCAACTCTTCCCCAGACGGAGACCGATCATCCTCACCCATAACATTTGCGCGTATCGAACCATGCCCAACAAAGGTGCCAAAATTGACTGTCACGGGATTGGCTTCAAGCGCTGCTAATGTATTACTGATCGGCAACGGTGAGTCTCCATCAGGGCCACTTATCACCGTTGTCACACCCTGCCGAATCACATTCTCTGCATCAGGCCAACGGAAAATTCCATCATCGAGTCCGGTACGAACTGCGTGGGTATGGATATCGATGAAACCGGGAGCAACTGCCAGACCACTCACATCAAGCACGAGATCGGCCTCGTTCGCCCCAAGATCGCCGATAGCGGAGATACGATCCCCTCTGATGCCTACATCAGCAACGACGGAGCTAACGTTCTCTCCTGAATAAACACTCCCTCCCAACAATAAGATGTCAAAAACCTCAGTTGAGATGTTCGCGGGTTCCTCCACACGCTCACCAGAGCATGCGGTCAGCAGCAGAATCAGCGACAGTAGATAACGATTTCGCATTGCCCAACTCCGAGAAAGCCTACTGATTTTAGATTCTACCTCGGCAGAGTCGCCGACTTCATGCATCGTATAGGTTGAGAACACCATCCTATTTTCCTGTCGATTTATTTACACAAACAAAACACTAAAAATTTCAACCAATTGAAAACTAGGATATTTTAGAACCTCTCTAGACGCTTTTAGAGAACGCCTCTATAGTCACCACCTCTCCATATACGGCCAGCATTTAAAGTCAGTGATGAAAACAAGACCAGTATTCCTGAGCCTGAGCCAATTGGGATGGAGCTCCGTTTTTCTAGGCTTTGCCCTAACACCTATACTAATTGTTGGACAGGCTACATTTGAAGAAATACAGAACCTAGCATTAGAGGGTGACGCATCCGCCCAATTCACCCTTGGCGCTATACACGACATAGGCCAAGGTGTGCCTGAAAACAATACTGAAGCAGCAAAGTGGTATCGCTTATCAGCTGAGCAGGGAAATGCCGAGGCGCAATACAACCTTGGAGTCATGTACGACACTGGTGAGGGCGTACCTGAAAATGATGCTGAAGCAGTCAGGTGGCATCACCTTGCAGCTGAGCAGGGAAATGCCGATGCCCAATACAACCTTGGAGTGTCATATTACATTGGCGAGGGCGTTCCCCAAGATTACGTGCACGCTTACGCGTGGCTAGGTATTGCGTTAGCGTCTGGTAATGAAGATGCGTTAGAGGAACAGTTAAGATTAGAACAACAAATGACTTCGTCTCAAATAACTGAAGCACAGGGGTTATTAACTGAGATTCACCAGAGAATTCAGGACGATCGATAAAGCCTAGCTTAAACAGACTACGGATGATGGAAAAAAATCAGATGAGTAAGAAAACCTTAAATTTTATTTTTGCTGGATTGATCATTACTGCAATGGATGCATCTACTGCCCATCATTCTATATTCCCATTTGATCAGAGCACCTTTATCGAACTAGACGGAGTGGTATCGGAAATGCTCTGGAGAAACCCGCATGTTCGAATCAAGATGCGGATTCAAAACAACGTCGGTGAAGAGGAAGAGTGGGAGCTTGAGGGAGACTCTGCAAACGCTACGGCAAGAAGAGGACTAACACGAGATTCCATTAGTGCAGGCAATCGAATCCGGGTTGCCGGACATCCTTCAAATCGTGGTCTCAGAGAGATTTTGCTTACAAATATTCTCATGCCGAATGGTGAGGAGTATTTGGCAACAGAACGCCCACGTCCATGGAGATGGACGGAGGGACGAGCAGGTGCAACATTACCTGATACGAGTGCAGGACCTAGTATTTTCCATGTCTGGAGTTTTGAGGCACTCCATCGGGTGGAAGAACCGTTTGTATTTACTCCCGCAGCGCAAGCCGCAAGAGCGGCCTGGGATCCATTTACCGATATGCTCGCACTTCGCTGCATAGCGCCAGGAATGCCGAACGCCATGCATAGTCCATACCCAATCGAATTCATTGATGAGGGAACCCAGATTCGCCTGAGAATAGAAATGTGGGAAGCCACCCGATTGATTGATATGGTATCTGAACAAATTCCGGAAGATGCCCCCTCCAGCTCACTCGGTTACGCCATAGGTCGTTGGGAGGGTGAAACATTAGTGGTGGAAACTGCAAATATTGACGATCCATACCTTGATGATGCGGGTACGCCGATGAGTGAAGAAGTGCGAGTAGTAGAACGATTTACGCTCAGCGAAGATGGCACTCGCCTTGACTATGAAGTCACGGTCACTGATCCACCGAACCTCGCTGAACCCGGAATTGAGTATGCTGCCTGGCGGTGGGTACCAGGTATAGAAATCAGCCCCTATGAGTGCATCCCGGAGTGAATGAGTTTATAACCATAAAACACCGCTTCTGGTTGACCTATGTTGGATAGCACCTGTACGGCAAGTTCCTGGTTACAAGCAATCGTTAATGGTCCTCTCCGTCCGCTAAAACAGATCGGTGGTCACACTGGATACTATGGGTACTTCTCGGTGGCAGACTCATATCGAATACTTGCGCTGGAAGCACCTGGTGGACTTGAACTACCAATCGGCATCACTGTGCCTAAGAAAATTATTAACGACGCCCTCCAATCGCATCGCACTACCATAGGGTGTGGTCGGTTAGTTACCCGTGGTGGTTTTACACGCGTCACGGCTAACCGTGACGATCAACTCCGCCTGGAGATAACATATGAACAGGCCAAAATTGCTGCCCAGAGAATGACACATGAACTCAATTCGATTGGCCTTCCGAACGAACCTCAGGTGGTACACGATGCCGTAGCCACTTTTGGGGCGCTGTTACTTGGCGACTCGTCTACCCGCCTGGAAAACGCCGCTCATAACCTTATAGGTCTTGGGCTTGGATCAACCCCCTCAGGAGATGATGTCATCTCCGGCACTGCAGCAACACTATCAGCTATATCACAATCCTCTAGTGATCTTTCTACTGAGTGCTACCGCATAGTTGATGTACTGAAGAAAGTGATCCTCCATTCTCACACCAAAACCACATCTCTGTCTGTTGAACTCATGTCATGCGCGGTTAATGGGTATGCTCCACAATGCCTTCGACGCTACGTTAACTTCGCCCTAAACGGCGGTGATATCGGCGAGGCAACTTCAAAACTTTGCGCTGTGGGGCACAACTCCGGCTATTTCCTCGCAACAGGTGTCACTCTCGCACTGAGAGCTATCTCAAAACAATATAAGCAGGAAGCTTCTCATGCTTAAACACCTTGAACTGCGTCGTGATGTGTACTACGACTCAGTTGTTCTTTTCCAAGCAAGTAGTCAACTGCGAGAACTCGATGGAATAGATGAATGCCTTGTAGCCATGGCGACGGAACTCAATATCAGGCTCCTGCATGATCTTGGGTTCAAATCTGAGGACACTGACGACACCTCCACCTCAGATCTCATCATTGCTGTTCAAGGGGAATCGCAGGAAATTATCGGCCGTGCCATTCAGGTACTGGACTCTAATCTGGAGTCACAAGCTACCCCCCGTTCAGAACCCGATAGTACTCAAATCCATCGTTCCCTAGGCAGGGCAGTTCGTGCGGCTAACGCCAATCTAGCGATCATCTCGCTTCCCGGCCCCCACGTTGCTCCCGAAGCAGCTGACGCGCTACGTGAAGGTACAAACGTTATGATTTTTTCTGATGGTGTATCAATCAAAGAGGAACAAAAGCTCAAAGCACTTGCCACCTCTCATGATCTGCTCGTGATGGGCCCGGACTGTGGAACTGCGCAACTAAGTGGTGTTGGGTTGGGTTTTTGTAATGACTTAAGCCCCGGGCAGGTCAGCATCGTAGCCGCATCGGGAACCGGTGCTCAGCACCTGAGCTGCCTGCTTGACGCTAACGGTATCGGTATCAGCAGCATCATTGGCGTAGGGGGGCGCGATATGAGCGACGAGATAGGAGGCTCATCCACGCTTCAAGCTCTACGCATACTTGACAGTGACACCTCCACGGCCCACATCGCCCTTATATCCAAGCCTCCCGGTAAAAAGACCGTGCGTCGCATCAATAAGATCATCAAGTCGCTTGATACACCTGTCACTATTGGTCTTATAGGCGACCCGGGGGTTGACCTGACGAAAGTGGCAAGAGAAATAGCCACCACCCAAAACTTACCGTTCCGGAAACCCCGTTTAAAACTGTCCGGGGCACCCGCTACTGGCGGGCAACTAATTGGTCTGTTCAGTGGGGGCACGCTTGCTAGCGAAGCAGCTCAAATTATCACTGACACCGCGGGGCCAATTGCTGGAATAGACACTTTTGAGATCCCAACTCCCCAAGCCATCGCGGACCGCAAAGATAACGTAATACTTGATCTTGGAGATGATCGGATGACTATGGGCAGACCCCACCCCATGATTGATGGAACGCTGAGGTGCAAGATCATCAAGGAGTTGACACTAAAACCTGCACCGCGCCTATTACTCTTCGACATTATCTTGGGATTTGGTTCCAACCCCGACCCGGCCGGTGAAATTGCGAATGCCTTGGATGGTTTCTTACGATCACATTCGAAAGCCAGAGCCATCGCCTCGGTAGTGGGCACCTCTCGCGATCCTCAAGGACTTGACCAGCAGTGGCAAACACTCACTGCTCTTGGCTGTGACGTTTACGAATCAAACGCCGAAGCCGCCTCGGCTATCGCACTAGATCTTTTAACAAATAATGGTAAGTCTGAGAGTACCCATGCCTAATAGTCTCGTTTCTAGTGAGCTACGCATAGCGACGGCGGGCATCGATCCAATTGATGATGCGCTCATCAATCAGTCTTCTATCCCAACAACCACTCAGTGGAATTTACCGTCTGATCCTTCCCTGGCCCCAATTCTCTCAACAATCGCCCTGAGCGACGCAGTGACAAGCGCAAATGAGAAAGCGTTGGCTTGCCTCACTTCTGCTCGACCACACCTCATCGGTATCGATACTGCAGCAAATGCAGTAGGTCTTGAGAAAGGAACATTCCTCCATGCGGGACCGCCCATCGAGTGGGAGAGGACTTCTGGACCACTGCGTGGTGCACTCATTGGAGCAGCACTATTAGAGAATCCGGATGAAACTCCCGAGGGGGCTATTCGTCTCTTTGAGAATGGCAAGTTCAAAATTGAACCATGCCACCACCGCGGCGCTGTCGGCCCAATGGCTGGCGTCATAAGCCGTTCAATGCCGATGTTCGTAATTGAGGACTCTATCACCGACCGTAGGGCGTACTGCACACTTAATGAGGGCCTCGGCAAAGTACTCCGCTTCGGTGCCTACTCGAAGGAAGTCATCGATCGTCTAAAGTGGATTGAGAAAGTCCTTGCCCCAATCATGCATGAAACCATCAACACTGGTGATCCGATCGAACTGTATACGATAGTAAGTGAAGCACTTCAAATGGGTGATGAATGTCACAATCGCAACCGTGCTGGTACTTCTCTGTTCCTCCGGGCGATTGGATCAAATCTAATCAAATTGAAACGTCCGTCATCGGATCTCGCTGCCTGCTTTAGCTTTATTACAAGCAATGATCATTTCTTTCTTAATTTGATGATGCCAGCCGGCAAGTTGGCTGCCGACTCAGCGCGAGATATCCCCGGTTCTACGATTGTCGTCGCAATGGCCCGTAACGGCACCGACTTTGGAATCCAATTAAGTGGAACCGGAGATGAGTGGTTTACTGGTCCTTGCGCCGTTCCAAAAGGTCTGTTGTTCCCCGGGTATGGACCCGAAGATGCTAATCCCGACCTCGGTGATTCAACTATTGCCGAAACCGTCGGAGTCGGTGGCTTTGCCATGGCTGCTGCACCAGCAATCGTCAAATTCGTAGGCGGTACTAGTGATCTTGCCCTTGCTAGCACCCGAGCAATGTATGACATCACAGTTGGTGAGCACCCTCTCTTTAGGCTTCCTCCGCTTAACTTTCGGGGAACCCCAGTGGGGATCGATGCAGCGCTAGTATGCCGAACACGCCAAGTACCTTTCGTGAATACCGGGATCGCTGGCAAACAAGCCGGAGTTGGTCAGGTTGGTGCAGGCCTTGTAGAACCTCCTATTAAGTGTTTTAACGACGCACTTAGACATTATGGCGAAGTTAGCAAGGACTGGTTCAGTTCCCATTAAAGTACATGACACGATGCTCAACAAATCTATCGGACAACCAACAATACGCTCAGCATGTATGAGCATTGGACGTCACTACATATTAAACCTTTCAGTGAAAACAAAATTTTTAATTGATGCTTGCAGCGCACTAGTGATGGATATAATTAACCCCTCAACCTACAACCTAAATACAAGTGGGAGAATAAATACGTGGCCGTCGAAGTAGCTAAGATAGAAATCAAAACCGTAAATGATGCATCGGGACTTTCAGAGCGAATCAATGCGAAACAAATGAAAGCTGATGACATCGTTGCAATTATTGGAAAAACAGAGGGCAACGGGGGAGTAAATGACTTTACCCGTATTCTTGCTGATCAAGCCTTTCGCGATGTTCTTATGAAACACGGTGCACGCAGCGAAGATGAGGTCAAGCAAATTCCAATGGTCTGGTCAGGTGGTTGCGATGGCGTAATCACGCCGCACGCTAATGTATTTGCTCGCAATAGGAAAACCGGATCTGCAGATAAGTCGCGCCTTTCAATTGGCGTAGCCATGAGCCCCAAAATTCTTCCCGAAGATGTTGGTCGTCTTGCGATGCTTGAGAAAGTTGCTGAGGGCGTTAAAGAAGCGATGAAAGATGCCGGTGTGGATAACCCCGAAGATGTGCATTATGTGCAGACAAAAACCCCCCTCTTGACTATTGATTCAATCGCCGCCGCTGAAAGCCGCGGTCAAAATGTTGCCTGCGAGGTTCATGATTCGATGGGCGTCTCAAATGGAACCGCGGGACTTGGTATCGCCATCGCACTCGGTGAGGTTACCACTGCAAAAGCCGAGGATATTTGTAAAAACCTTGATCTGTATTCCTCTGTCGCTTCTTGCTCCTCGGGTGTAGAACTAGATGCCGCACAAATTGTTCTAATGGGTAATCGCAACGGCGCCGGTGGACGCTATCGCATTGGCCACGCCGTTATGAAAGACGCGCTACATATCGAGGCAATTTACGACGCGATCCGTAGCGCAGGGCTCGACTTGCCTGAACGGGCTCGTGCTGAGGATCTCGATGGTAGGGTTATCAGTTGTTTCATGAAATGCGAGGCAGATCGCAGCGGTCGCCTACGCGGGCGACGACAAATTATGCTTGACGATTCGGATGTAAATCATCATCGCCATGCTAAAGCAGCAGTGGGTGGAGTTGCGGCTACCGCGCTCGGTGACCCAGCAGTCTTTGTTTCGGTTGATGCTATGCACCAGGGACCACAAGGCGGGGGGCCAGTAATCGCTATCGTTGACCTCGGGGAATGATGTAAGGAGCCGCTACATATGGCTACTAAATCGATAGGGACACCAGAACAGCTTCGCGACCCAAATTATTCGCCACCGCTTACTAAAGCGATCCCACTTGGTATCCAGCACGTTCTGGCGATGTTTGTCTCAAACATAACCCCCGCAATTATTGTAGCCGGTGTAGCAGGTTTCGGTTTTGGATCAAATTCGCCTGACTTTCCGGAATTGCTGTACATGGTTCAAATGGCGATGCTGTTTGCCGGTCTTACCACTCTACTGCAAACAATTACATTTGGCCCTATAGGGGCTGCCTTACCTATCGTGCAGGGGACATCTTTTGCATTTATACCAATCATGATCCCGCTAGCAGCAGGAAAGGGAGTTGATGGCCTTGCCGCGATATTTACTGGGGTTTTTATCGGCGGACTGTTCCATACCTTCCTCGGTATATTTGTTCGCAAGATACGCTTTGCCCTACCACCGCTCGTAACCGGGCTAGTCATCATGATGATTGGTCTCTCGCTAATCAGAGTTGGTGTGCAATATGCCGCAGGTGGCCCTGAATCCATGGGCACGACGGAATACGGTTCACTCCTAAACTGGTCGACTGCACTACTCGTGATTTTTGTAACTCTTGGCCTCAAATTCTTTGGCCGCGGCATGCTTAGCGTATCAGCGGTGCTGATTGGTATTCTCGCTGGTTATGCCTACGCGATACTGATAGGCATACTGCCAATAAGTACCATTGCCGCATCCTGGAATAACGCAGCCGCATTTGCTCTACCGCAACCTTTCAAATACGGGTTCGAATTCTCAGCTGCCGCAATCATTGGTTTCACACTCATGGTTTTCGTTTCAGCAATCGAGACAGTAGGTGATGTGTCAGCCACAACTAAAAGCGGTGCCGGTCGTGAGGCAACTGACAGAGAGATCCAGGGTGCGACCTACGCCGACGGCCTAGGCTCCACTATTGCCGCGATTTTCGGTGCCATGTCCAACACTTCTTTGAGCCAGAATGTAGGCCTTATTGCCATGACCGGCATCATGAGTCGCCAGGTCGTAACGATTGGAGCTCTGTTTTTGATCACTTGTGGCCTGATTCCAAAAGTTGGGGGCTTAATCGGCTCCATGCCGATTGAAGTCTTGGGTGGTGGGGTAATCGTGATGTTTGGCATGGTCGTTGCCGCCGGTGTCTCCATACTGAGCGACGTAAACTGGAACCGTCGCAATATGGTGATTTTTGCTATTGCTCTATCAATAGGCCTTGGACTGCAGTTGGAGCCGAGTGCGATAGCTTCCCTGCCTGACACGCCCCGCATCTTATTGGCCTCAGGCATGCTACCCGCAGCACTGATTGCCATCACCCTCAATCTGGCGCTACCCGCAGAACTTTCAGAGGAATCAGCAGAAGCTCTAAGCGATCATTTTGATTAAGATTAGCGGAGAGTACGCCATTCTATCCTCTTTCACTGATATACTTTTCACCTCGTCGCAAGTGTTAATCGACGGACTCAGCTTATGCAAAAGAAAGGAGCAGATGGATCCTGATGTCTACCTATGAAAACCAATTAAATAAAGTCTCTACAGAAAACGGCTTCATTGCAGCGCTTGACCAAAGCGGCGGCAGCACCCCGAAAGCACTACGTCTATACGGAATTGGGGAAGATGCCTATAGCAACGATGAAGAAATGTTCGAGGTCGTGCATGAAATGCGCACACGCATCATTACGTGTCCAGCATTTAGCGGAACTCGCATTCTCGGTGCAATTCTTTTCGAAAATACTCTAGATAGAAACATAAGCAAAAAAAGCTCAGCAAATTACCTCTGGGAAGAAAAAAATGTTGCTCCCTTCTTAAAGGTAGACAAAGGTCTGGCGGATGAAGCAGACGGTGTACAAATTATGAATCCGATACCAAACCTCGCAGGATTGCTTGAAAAAGCAAAAGCCCAGAAGGTATTTGGAACCAAAATGCGATCCGTGATCAAGTCAGCTAATGCGATTGGTGTCGCCAAAATCGTTGAGCAACAATTTGAAATTGGCAAACAAATTATTGACGCCGGCTTAACTCCAATCATAGAACCCGAGATCGATATCAATGCCCCGGACAAAGCCGAAGCGGAAGTACTGTTGAAGGAACAGTTGCTGATTAATCTGGATAAACTCGGAACCACCGAGATGGTTATGTTCAAACTAACACTGCCGGAAGAGGATAATTTCTATCAAGCATGCCAGAATCACCCAAACATGTTGAAGGTCGTGGCACTGTCCGGTGGCTATTCCCGTGAGGAGGCTAATCGCAGACTTACAGCCAATCATGGCATGATCGCCAGTTTTTCCAGAGCCCTAACCGAGGGACTTTCAGCACAACAATCCGAAGATGAGTTTAATGAAACTCTGGATTCATCAATTCAGTCGATCTTCGACGCATCCTGCACCTGATCGCAAAAACTAAGCCAACGTCCCTAATCACCATGCAATATACAGGTGAAACGCCTTAGCACAGATCAGTTACCCAATTGATAATAGTGTCCGTCCGAGTACGTGATTCGATGAACCCAGCCCAAGTTTGGATCTTTATGGGCT
>JAZAGZ010000054.1:0-10566 GCA_036231525.1 Pseudomonadota bacterium
AAAACGCCGCTTGGCAGACCGCCTCTAACTGCATAATAATGGGTCGATTCTAAATGTGGGGCCGTAGCTCAGTTGGGAGAGCGCTGCGTTCGCAATGCAGAGGTCGGGAGTTCGACTCTCCTCGGCTCCACCACTCTTGAATATGCCCGCGAAAAAATGAATCCATCACTCTCAAAAAAGTTTGCATATGCAATTACTGCATTCTCCATTATTAGTGCAGGAACAGTTGATGCTGATGATATAAAAATCATTAATGCCAACATCGTAACTATGGACGATGTAAATCCAACCGCGAATACATTGTTAATTAGCGGAAATCGTATTGTTTCTGTGAGCACCGATGAGGCAGAAATAAACAACGAACAAGAAGGAGAATCCATCATCATAAATGCCGGGGGAAACATTATTATCCCCGGCATCATTGACCAACATCTGCATTGGAACAGAAGTGCTATTACCTGGGGGTATGCTCTGCACCGTGGAGAAAATACCTTCACACTCCGAGAACTAGAAAATGCACTGAAGGAACGAACTGCAGAAGTCCCAGACGGTGAGTGGATCACTTTGATTGGGCGTCATAATTACCTTCAATTTCTTAAAGACCCAGACGACCCTTTTTCAGGGAGGTACCCTACTAGACAAGAATTAGATCAGTGGGCTCCTAACCACAAGGTATTATTCTCACAAAGATTCACGCCATCTCCTGTCGGCTCAGCCCCGAATGACTTTAATAGGGCTAACTTTAGTGGCCCAGGTCAGCTCAATACCAATGCCATAGTTTTCTTTAATACTATGACACCTCCCGTACCATTCGTCGCGATTATCCCTCCGAACGGAAGACTAAGTGATGCTCTGAGTCAGCAGGTCTATGAGTGGACACGAGCAAACAATACTCTTGAAAATCAAGTAAGAAGTACTATCGACCTGGTACGCTGGTCTCATAGTGTGGGCTTGGTAGGAGTTGGTGACGCTGGTGGTAATGGATTCCGACAAACTCAAGACTTTCTGCCACTCTTAGAGGCCGCCCGGCGTGGTGAACTCAGCGTTCGCAATCGTTACCAGATTCGACCATCTGGTGAATCTGGAGTAGATGCCCTTCGCAACATACTCAGTGCGGCCCCACTGGCTGAAACACAAACTTGCTCAGACCCACTGGAACTCCCAGGGGAAGGGTTCCACATGAGTAGAATCGGTGGGCCGTTTTTTAAAAACATGGGTCTGGGAGAATCTATTGCCAAACCAACTGTGACAGACATAGCCGAGGCGGCAATTTTTATCCTTCGACGCCCCGATTGGTCCTTTCATCAACATGCTGAGGCTGAGCAAATAACTAGGATTATTGACGGATTGAGGCTTGCGGTTACCAAAACCGACCCATGTCGAATCGGCACATTCGCAATAAGACACAACTCCATGGAACACCTAAACGATGCCACTGAAAAAAATCTATCAGATATGGCCGGGTTGGGCATAGGGGCTGGAATTCAGGCGGTTCGATTTCTGTTCCCAGATTGGCAATTCTCTGGCCCCCCATATAGAACTGCTTTGGACACCCCAAACCTTAACGTTGGTTTTGGAGCAGATGGAATGTTTGCCGGACATAGCAATCCGTGGACTACTTTACAGTTCATGGTTACAGGAGAGACCTTTAATGGTGAAGATATCCTCTCCATGGATCCTCTTGGGCGAGGTCCTCAACAAATTACTCTAATGGAAGGTCTGAGGGGTTACACCAAGAATGCAGCCTGGTTTACTAGAGAAGAACATGAACGCGGGCAACTTAAAGCAGGCTATCTAGCAGACTTGGTTATTTTGAAACAAAACCCGTTCGAAGGTGACGCTCATAACATTAGGGATACAAAAGCAGCCCTTACAATCGTAGACGGTAAAATCGTCTACTCCGATGGATCACTTTGAAAGTTTAGATGACCTTAATATTTTATTTTCTCAGCGACTAAAAAAATAATTAGTTGAGAGCTAAATGTAGTCAGTGACTGAAGAGGTAAACTGCCCCCGAATCAAAGCCCGAGTTGTCGGTCTGGTTCCCACCCAACCCAACGGAAGCACTGTCTTCGTATTGGGCCCCAATGGCGATGAGAGAACCATCCCGGCTCAAGCTAATTGAGCTACCAAACTCATCGAATGCTTCTGTATTCGATCCCTTCATGTAAGCGATCTGAGACCAGGCGCCCTCTGTTCTCGCGAACAGATACACAGCGCCCGCCGCTGTTGCTGTATCGTCATCTTGAATTCCATCAATGCCCTGGGCCGGACTGTCTTCGAGCTGTGCACCTGCTGCTAAAATGTTCCCATCACCGCTCAGAGCAACTCGAGAACCGAACCAGTCGTTAACTCCAGTGTTCGAAGCCTTCACATAGGCCTGCTGGGACCAGCTACCGTTTGTGTGGACGAAAACGTAGATAGCACCGGCAGCAATATTTGAGTCAGCTGCATCTACAGACACCGTCTGATCTTGTATTCCGTTCACTCCAGTGACCATGCCATCCTCATCTGCCGCTGTAGCAACTAAAGTATTGCCATCACCACTGATGGCAACCGCAACACCCAACGCGTCTCCGCTTCCGGCGTTAGATGCTTTTAGATAGGCGGTCTGATTCCAAACTTCCCCACTGTAGTCGAATACGTACACGGCCCCGGATTCGTCAAGTTCATCGTCCTGTTGCTCGTTACTCCCGGCCAGCGAACCATCCTCATCGTAGCTGCCAACGGCCAATCTGCGCCCATCTGCCGATAGGGAAACCGAATAACCGAATAAGTCTCCATCACTCGGATTTGATGCTTTTACATACGCACTTTGTGTCCAAGTGTTACCGTTACGTTGAAAAAGGTACACAGCCCCTGCGTCGGGTTTAGAGTTATCCATTTCATCACCGTCAATACCCGGTGAGCCGCCATCCTCTGTAATTGCGGAGACAGCTAACACATTACCGTCATCACTTAACGTCAGGGCGGCGCCAAATTGATCCCCATCTCCAAACCCCCTTTCACCTATATTCGAGGACTTGATGTAGGCTTGTTGATCCCAACTATCACCAGTCCGCGTAAAGACGTAGACAGCGCCAGCTTGAGGGATGGAATTATCGCTTTGATCTGCCTCGACTCCAGCGTCCCCACTGGACTCAGAATGTGCAGACACTGCCAGTGTATTACCGTTACCGCTCAGGGCAGTTACGAAACCGAAGTTGTCCATCAACCCAGGATTGGATGCTTTCAGATAGGCTTGTTGTACCCAGTTGTCACCCTGGCGCGTAAAGATGTACACCGCCCCTGAGCCGTATAGAGACTCATCAACTTGATTCCCCCCAACACCAGACGAGCTACTACTCTCAAAGGGAGCGCCTACGGCGAGCGTACCGCCGTCCCTGCTTAAAACCACAGCATCGCCGGAGATATTCCCACCTGCCCCGAAGTTGTCTCCGCCTCCTGTGTTTGAAGCCTTTATATACGCGATTTGCCTGAGTTCGGCGACTGAGTCTGTAGAAAGTTGCGCAGACCGTGAAGGGGTTATTTCATCCACGGGGCCTGCACAGCTCACGGCAAACATGCTCACCGCAATTCCAAAAAGGGTCGAGAAAGAACAATTTCTGTATTTTATTTTTCGCATCGCTCCGTAGAAATTCCAACTGAAAAAACTGCCTGAACTTATCATTGCGGGACAGTGCGACGCACAATTATTCAGGTAGAAACATCACTCTCAAAAGTTCGTGCGTGCGGTTGCTGCTTGATAGATTATTTCCCACCTGCTCCAGGTTTTATCAAAACCTCTCATGCATGACGCTAGCCCGTCAAACCTTCCCAATGGGCGATACAATCATAAGGAACTAATTCCACACCAGCTGTCCATGCTCTTGCTCTCTCAAAGGTCAAAGGTTCAACAAACATGGTTGGATCGGTAATGGTAATCGAGTAGTTCAGTACATCTCCAGCGCCTGATAACGAGAACGTTTCACGATAGCGCACCTGATCCGACTGGGGTGTCCCATAGGGATCGAGATAGGCCCAATCCACGTGCGATGTATCGACGATAAGTGTGTCGCCTTCCCAACGTCCCACGGAATGTCCAAGAGGCGAGCCCTCCAACTCAACCTCCCTGATATCAACGCCCATGTAAATAATTCTCTCTATATCGTATTCCTGTACCCGAATAAGTATCCGGTCACCATCATTAATAAGCTGCATCGGAACCGGATCAAACATTGTGATCGGCATGCCTTGCCGGCAATCAAGTTCTTGAAATTGAGTCACGGGATCGTATGCCGCAGCTAATTCCTTACCCCTCTCAGTAAGTAAATAGGCGTATTCCGATAACGGCGGGTGGGCACCACTTCCATCCACGTCTGCTCCCCAAACACGAAAGACTCCGATCGCAGCCTGTTCGGCTATTTCAATCTTTTCAGAATCAGGTTCTTGCATCTCGGTTAACATCCGCGCACTTGACCATCTAAGCTCTCGGAAACCATTCACAAATTCCTGTCCATTAGGTAACAGCAGATGAAGAATGCCTAAGGAACGGGAATCGCGCCTTGATATAAATCCGGCTACTCTAACTCGCTCACCGGGCTTCGGAAAATCGTCAGCAGTGATTCCTCTGTAACTCCAACTGACCGCGCTACGATTCAACTCCAGTTCCCAGATAGTTTCCTCGGCACCCTCGCCTAAAACTCGCAAACTAAATCTGGGATGAGGATTTCGCCAAAAGACGTCTGTGATTTCACCCTCAAGCTCAACAACGTCCTGGTCACGGTACAATGCTGGGTTGGTAACAGCACCATGATGAGCGGTCACCTCTGTTGATACAAACACGCCGCCAACAAGCCATAATATAGACACGACCTGAACAAGCCCTTGGGGTTTATAATCCAAACCAAAGTTCACAGGCATGACGTCACCAAACACTCGAATTCTATGGCAATTATAAACGATCTCTAATGACCAAAGAGCGCCTTAGTACAGTCCCTGCCTTTAGTGTGTCTCTACTTATGCCAAAGTATTGGCCGATCTGGATTGGTTTATTTTTGTTTTATTGCTTCAGTTGGATGCCAACTAAAATCCTTGATGTAGTTGCGAATAAATTAGGCGATTTTATATTCCGAAAAAACAAGAAACGGGTTCATATTGCAAAAACCAATTTGTCTTTGTGTTTTACAGATAAGTCAGATGTCGAAATTAGCGAGATGGTGCGCATAAATTTTAGAGCGCAAGCGCGTGCATGGATTCAGTATGCTTTATTGTGGTGGCATCCGGTATCGCTGCTTAAGAAACAGATAAATGTTGTGGGTCTTGATCAAGTAAAAGCGGTTAAGGCTAAGGGTGAAAATGCAATAATATTGTTATGTCACAGTGTTGCTCTTGATGTCGCAATCGCAGCTCTTTCAATGCGAATAAAAGCATCCGGTTCTTATAAACCAATAAAAAACCCACTATTAAATTGGTTATTGGCGAACCGTAGAATACGATTTGGTGGCATTATATTTACGCGAGACGATGGTTTACGACCGCTAATAAAGTCAATTCAAAACGATCGGGTATCAATATATCTCCCCGATGAGGACTTAGGTGCTGATAAATGTGTATTCGCTCCTTTTTATGGGATGCAAAAAGCAACTGTGCCAGTCCTGGGTCGACTAGCTAAAATGACTCACTCTAAAGTATTTACCTGCATCGGTTATTATGATTATGAGCAGTCAAAATACATGGTTAAAATATTACCGTACATACAGGCCCTAAAAGGCAATGACGACATAACCGATACACAAGCCATGAATACAGCCATAGAACAGGCAATCAGTCAGTGTCCAGCTCAATATCTTTGGACTTTAAAATTCTTTCAGACCCGTCCTGATAACGAATCTTCAGTGTATTAATTAATGTTTGCAAAAGCGCAAATATCCTTATTGGACAAGAAAAACATCATGAAGAAGGTGCAAAATAAACTTTTTATCTTTGCAGGCTTTACGATATTCACTTCAGCCTTGCCAGCATGGCCACACCATTCCCATGGGAATTATTTGACCTCGGAGTGGGCTTTCCTGGAAGGCACTGTAAGTGAGTTGCGCTGGATAAATCCTCACAGCTGGTTCTATATCGAAGTCATTGGTGCGGACGATCAGCCCGCGATATGGGCTCTAGAGGCGAACAGCCTGAATCGATTAAGGAGTGACGGCTGGACTCAGGACACTCTTACAGTAGGCGACAAAATTTTTGTTCAATGCCATCCGCTTAAAGATGGCTCTAATGGCTGTCTCCTCGGATACATAACGACAGAAGATGGTGTCGAGCTATCAGGACGACAACTTCAAAACGTTCTGGAGTAAGGCGGATGGATAAAGTCTCAATCAGACCAATCGACTTGAATAGTTTGTGGCAATTAATAGTACGCCCATCGACTCTCATCTCGCTATCAATGATCCTGTTATTCCCGGGGCTTTGTGTTGGACAAACCTGGACCAGGTATATCAATCAAACAGATCTTTTCACTGTCAATTTCCCCGGAGAACCGATAGTAGAAGAGGTTGATTTCCTATCGGAATACGGCGTTATTTTCCCAGCGCGTACCTATACAGCCAATACTCCACCTAGCCGCCATTCTGTTACCGTTGTCAACTTTACAGAAACTGAAAGACTCCACAAAGAACGATCTGCACAAACCGGTATCGAAGTCTATGCCCAAGAATGGATATCTGATGTATTGGGTTCAATAGCCTATACAGCATGGAATATTCGCCAGAGGAGCCATGAAATTACGTATGACGCCTTCCACACCGTAGACCGCATTGCAGGACACCTACTACAAATCACTAATACTGATGAATCACGCACTTTTGTCGGATTATATCTACACGCTAGTCGTCTATATATTTTGGAGGCAACTGTCCCTAAAGGCTGGCCACCACCAGGACATTTTCAGCAGTCACTTGGAATCTATGACGAGGAAGGTAATAGAGTGCGCTACAATCTCGACGTGGATGGAAATAGGACACGAGATTACTCGCAGCAACCCTACATTGATACATTACCTGATTAATATCTACCTCACTACAAATAGCTTGCACCGTTTGTAAAGCTAGTTCGAGCCTATATTTCACCCGCACAGAACAAAAAGTTTTTCACACTAGGGCATTTGGCGACCACCGTCATCACCACCAAAACCTCATAATATCCTGATCCATTCATAGTAAGGAGATTAACAATGTTTAGAATCATCTCAATTTTTTTTAGAGGCGGTCCCCTAGCACTTCTAGCTCTCTTGGCAACATCATCAATTTGGGCCCAAGAAAACGTCCCTGTCATTAAGGACTACCTAATCGATGAGTATGGTGAACGGCGAGCGTTTTCTAGAGCGGTAGCAACAACAGGTGGGACTACGGTATGGGTTGCTGGCCACACAACACTTACAGATGCTGCTGGTAACGATATTTCAGGAAATTTTGAAGCGCAAACTCACGAACTATTTCGTCTGATCGAACAACGTCTCGCGCACTACGGTGGTACGCTATCCGATATCGTAACGATGACCGTTTATATCCAAGATGTTCGCGACGGTGACAGGTTTGTCGAGATTCGAAGCGAGTACTTTAACGAAGGCCGATATCCCTCCAGTGCTCTGATCACCGTAGTAGGCTTTGCACGCCCGGGAACTATGATTGAGATTAAGCCGACCGCAGTAATTGGGCAAGAAATCGAGTAAATGGTTCTGCCCACACGCATTACCCCGACGACGTTCCCCGGGCAACCAGCACCACTTTTTAGACTTTAGTCAGAGTGATCGCTCTCGCGAGTAGTAAGCCCAAGCGATGTCCAGGCCAACATGCCACCACGATAGTAGGAAATTTTTGTTGCGGGAAACCCTGCCGCTACCATAGCGCTCATAGCCCTTGGACTCTGCCCACAATTGGGGCCATTGCAATACAACACGACCTCAAGAGCTTCTTGGCAATTCCAACCAGCTGCGGATCCTTCGCAACCTAATTCATCAAGTCGGTCTGCAATCTCGTTGAAAGGAAAGTTTACCGTGCCAGGAATCGTCCCCCCAAATTGAGTCTCTTTGGTACGCGTATCGACAACTATGTAATCTGAGTCCTGCAGAGCGCTTATAACTTCAAGTTCACCTACTGGAGTCACTCCTGACACGGGAACCATCGGACGGACCGTTCCCTTAACCAGCATAATATCGTTTGCGAACCGCCTTATAGTAACGGGACCCTCGATCGAGTTGAAACTGATACTCTCCAGGTCAGAAGTAATAGGAAGAGGCTCTTGCTCTGCCTGCAAAACGGGTGCCCATAGCACACTAAATATACACGCAACTAATATCTTAAAGTTATACATTGTTTCAATCCTTAGTCATCAACCGACAACACTGCCGAAGCGTCCACACTCTGTACATTAGCAGAGTTCGTTGGTTCGTTAGAGAAGGGTCCAGTACCACTTCCGTAATTAAAATTTTCCAAATTCCCGTTAAGAACCGCTAAAGTATCTCTGTCTAGATTCAATCGTCGCGTTCCTTCGCGGCCAAGATTGCCAGAGACCTTTATATAATCCCCGACCTCAATTGTTTCCTTCGTCCAGCCAGATCTTGATAGGCCTATCAGATTTCCTGTCTCAATATCCCAAAGCTCAGTGACCTCAGCATCATTAATGACTTCTAAATAGTAATGAACATGTGGATTTGCCCAAAAAACTTCTACCACAACGCCTTGTATGGTGCCAATAGCATCCTCATCATAAGTTGCAGAAATTGCATGATGTCCCCGCGCTAAATCACAGTTGAGACAAAAAATACTCACTAAGGTGAACAGCGAGAAATACACCTTCATTTCAATCCTCCAAATCACTCCATTGAGTGTATGCGGCGAGCAAATACTACGTCTTCAGCGACGATTAGTGGATCTCCCCCAATACTCCTCCAACCGACCTTCCAGTTGCAAGCTGCGGTAAAAAGCATGCGGATCACACGAATATTCGAGAATATCCACGTCACTGGGTTGTTTGGTCCGAACTGTATGCATGAGGACGGGACGTGTGTAGTTGACGGGATCATCCAAGCTGAATTCAACATGTAGTTGCCCTGTATCATCCAGGTACCAGTGTTCTGTCACAATAGCGTCGGATGAAGTTGGCATACCGCCTGCATCCCAGGTCGTCCTTTTAAATCCCCGCGTTTTAACCACAAGTGTTGACCCCTCCCAGCGACCAATGGAATAACCCATGGCCAGACCTGCACTCTCTATACCCTCTGGGAAACCCCTTCCATCCATAAATATTCGCCGCACCTCATGCAGATCTTCATGCAAAACAATTATGCGGCCCTCGCGTTCTACAACCTCAATACCAAAAGGCCCATGAGACATACGAATCAGTCCATCAGACACACAACGCAAAATCGGGTCGTCAATGGTTGAATCATAACTAGCATCGGATATTTCCCCAGCTTCGGTCAGATCAAAAGCATGCTTACTGAGGATTGATGGTCCACTCCAAATACCGGTGAAATCAACAGGATCTGGTACCAACAGCGATGTATCTCTTTGTGGTATTCGGGTCGCTCGCCAGGCACCTCGATCTTCACCGTTCTCTGTGGCTACCCCCTCAATGACCCCGCCATTCAGAGTACCTTCCAAAACACTAAGATGTACCATGTCAGGAAGATCGGACCAGTCAAAATCGAACCGTATTTGATCACCATTCAATTCTAATAAGTTCACGGAACCACCATCGATATATACAGAGAGACCACCTTCCACATCTTCAAAGACCAGACTGCCATACGCAGGTTTTCCTATCCGGTTATCGGACTCCACCCAAAGAAGCCATTCTCCAACAAACGAGCTCTCTTGAGAGCCAGAGATGCCAGGTATAAACAAGAGGAACCCGGCCAGGACAAGACCATTCAGGTTTACTTTTCTATCACTCATCATCACCTTAGCTCGCCTAATATACCGTCGAAACCTCTCATCATGTGTAAGTCCTGCCAACCAAACTCATTGCGAAGAACCTGCTCAACTGCTTCACGAGAGCTCCCCTGACGCAGCATACTTTGGATACGGCTACGTAGCGCCAACGTGCTATCTCGAAATCTCCGCATTTCTGTTTTGGTAGTCACAACCCCATGTCCCGGAACAACAGTCTCAAAACCGAGCATCAATATTGCATCAAGTGTTCTTGTCCATTCTCTTACACTTCCGCCACCAGCATAGTCGACAAGCTGGGCCGCTTGAGGGCCATCTCCGAAAATAGCACCGTAGTTAAAGAGGTCCCCTGCTACGAGTATTTGGTAATCTGGAAAATAAACTACGAGATCACCCCCTGTGTGGGCTCGACCAAAGTGCAACAGGTCAACCACCTCACCGCCGATATGAATACGTGCGCTCTCTTCCATAGTGAATCTTGGCAATCCGCTTTGATTAACCTCAACCATTCTCTCCCGAGCCTGCGCCGTCATCACAATGTCCGCGCCAGCAGCCTTAAACCTAGCGTTGGAGCCACTATGATCTTGGTGATAGTGAGTATTCACCACATACCTAACCGGTTGATCGGTTACTGATC
>JAZAGZ010000055.1:0-7250 GCA_036231525.1 Pseudomonadota bacterium
GTTGTTGCCGGGCGAAGCCACGCGTGAACTATCGAAGCGGGCGATGTTATTCGAGGAGTTTCTTGTTGCCGAGCACGACGCGGGCAGGTTGAAGCTCGATCTCCAATCGCTTGATCAAACGAGGGCGTTGATTCACGGGCATTGTCACCAGAAAGCTTTCGGTCTGATGCCCACCGTTAAGCGTGTGCTGGGCTGGATCCCGGACCTCGACGTTGAACTCATCGAGTCAAGCTGCTGCGGCATGGCAGGTGCGTTCGGTTATGAGGCTGAGCACTATGATGTGTCAATGAAAATGGCGGAACTTAATCTTTTACCCGCGATCCGCGCATCATCCGATGATAGTACGGTTATTGTGGCGGATGGTACTAGTTGTCGTGGTCAAATCCGTGATGGGTCTGATCGCGAGGGACTTCATGTTGCCAGAGTCCTCGAGCTTGCACTGGATAGAGAGAGCGACTAGCTCACTCTTTTTGCATTCTAAGTAAATCCTAATGTTGGCGAACCAACACAGATGAGTTTGTGCGAGTTTTGTTTGTGCGGTAACGATGATGGTGCTGATGAACACTTTTTAATTATGATCTTTATGTGGGCGCACTATGATTCTCAGTGCGGACACTGACTATTCATATTTTTCTAATGCAAGGGACTGTGATCAAACTATTTTCTGTATTAACGGAATACCTATGATTAGGGGTATTCGCGTGTTGCTGTTGTCAGGCTTGATATTTGTCTTGTCGATACCGTTGTGTTTCGAGGTGGTGGCGCAACCCAACGTTGCGCAAAACAAGACCGTAAACATACCTAGAACAGCGATCCCACCCATAATTGATGGGCAATTAGACGATGCGGCGTGGGCTCAAGCAGCCGTAGTCTCGGATCTGCATCAGTTGGACCCTATCGAGTACTCGGAGGCCACAGAGGATAGTTACTTCTACGTTATTTATGACAAAGATGCGCTTTATGTGGCTGCCCGATTACAGGATAGTCGTCCCGACTTGGTTGTGGCCAATATCCTCAGGCAGGGAGCCAACATTCAAAACGATGACCAGTTGGTCCTGATACTTGATCCTTATAACAACGGTCGCGAAGGTTATCAGTTTCAGCTGAATCCCAACGGTGTTCGGCGTGAAGGTCTTTTTGTGGGGCCAAATCAAATGCAGTGGAATTGGAGTGGTATCTGGGAAGCGACCGCTACACAGAATGACCAGGGATGGGTCGCAGAGATTGCGATTCCTTTCAAGACGCTATCTTTTGATGCCGAGAGCGATACTTGGGGGATCAATTTTGGGAGACGTTCTCAATCAAAGAATGAGCGTATGGCCTGGGTCTCTCGAAATCGTTCTCAGACACCAGCAATCTCAGGGGACGTAGTTGGTCTGAGAGAATTGGATCAGGGGCTGGGGTTGGATGTTGTGCCATCGTTGGGATTCGGTGATCGGAAAGATTTCTCTCCGTTGGATGGAGAAGCCAACTTTGATCCTTCGCTCGACATGTTCTACAGAATTACGCCGTCTCTGAACGGTTCCTTGACGATTAACACCGATTTTTCTGCTACTGAGGTGGACGATAGACAGGTTAATCTCACCCGTTTTGGATTGTTCTTTCCAGAAAAACGCGATTTCTTTCTCCAGGATGCTGATGCTTTCGAGTTCGGTGGTATTGGGGGGTTAGGCAATTTTCATCAGTTGTCTTCTCCTCTCGATCAGAACGCGAAACCGTTTTTTTCTCGTACGATCGGTTTAAGCGAGTCGGGACAACCAGTAGACCTGGAATACGGTGGGAAGCTAAGTGGGCGAGCAGGTCCATGGACCCTCGGTGCTCTTTCGGTTAGGCAGAGTGCTTTTGAGAGTGTCGATGCAACTGATCTATTCGTTGGCCGGGCGGCACTTAACGTACTGCAGGAATCCTCGGTAGGTGTTATTACAACTCACGGAGATCCGCATTCAAATTCAAACAACAGTTTAATCGGAGTCGACTTTCGATATTTAAATACGCGCCTATCGAATGGAAAAACCCTCCAGCTTGAATCCTGGTACCAACAGACCGAAACAGAAGGACTAACAGGCAACGATGCTGCCTATGGACTGCGTTTTCGGTTGCCTGCAGGTAATGGGCTGCGTGCTAGCGCTACATTTAAAGAGGTTCAAGAGAACTTTAATCCTGCATTGGGATACATTAATCGGGCTGGTATCCGAGATTACTCCGCGGAAATTGGTTGGATTCAACGGTACCCTTTACAGTCTAGGATCCGAACAATTTTTAGTCTTTTTGGAGTGCAGCGAGTTGACCTTATAGGTGTTGGTTTACAGAGTGAAGTGATTGATGCGCGCGTTATTAGTTTTCAAAATCAGGCTGGCGACAATATTCGCTTTTTGTACAGGCGTAATAAGGAAGTTTTGCGTGAACCGTTTACGATCTGGGATCCAGATGTCAGTTCTGGAGAACAACCCATTGTAATCCCGGTAAGTGAATATACTTATGCTGATTCCGGTGTTCGTTTACAGACCGAAAATTCTCGAAAACTATCCGGTGCACTTACTTATCGTAGTGGTAGTTTCTTTAGCGGTGAGCGGGATAATGTTGATGCACGGATAACTTGGTATCCAACAAAGAATTTTCGCGGATTTCTGTCTTATAACTATAACGATATAGAACTTCCTCAGGGCGATTTTAGGTTGAAGCTTACCCGCATTGGCCTTGATGTTATTTTCTCGAACACCCTCTCATGGGCAAATCTGATTCAGTACGATAATGATTCGGAGACGATTGGTATAAACAGCCGCTTGCATTGGATACCACAAGCAGGACGAGAGGCTTACATTGTCTTTAACCATAATCTGCAAGACTTGGATCGTAACGCTAGCTTTAACTCCACTTTTGCTGATCTCAGTCTTAAGTTCAGTTATACATTTCGTTTCTAGCATCTGTAATAACTACACCTATACAGGTACATCATGGGCCATGGAGTTCTTCGGGCCTGCTTGGGATTACGTATATATGTCTGGTTCCTGTTGTTGTAACTATCGAAGTTTATTTTTGTTACATGGACTATTAGATGAGGTTGACCAGCAGGTCCGAGGTTTATAAATTATATTTTTATAATCAATCAGTTATAATTTAAATCTATAATTAATATTCAAGATTCTTAGGAGGGCGGGTATAAATCGGCCTGACTGGATAAGAGTTTCCAGATAAATAATGTCCAAAGATCTATTCAAACAGTTACCTGCTATCGATAAGTGGCTTGCCTCGGAGGTAGGGGTCACATTGAGTGCTGAGTTTTCTTCGAAAGAGGTAGCAGCAGTGATGAATGATCATCTTAGCTGCATCCGCAAAGGGTTGGACAATGGTTTGACAACTATATTGCCGCAGTTTGATAGCCCTCAGTATGAAGCGCTAATGCGCGCTGATTTATTAAAACAGCGTCTTCCCAGTCTTCGACGCGCTATCAATGCTACCGGCATAATTATCCATACAAATCTTGGTCGTGCGCCGTTAGCAACAGAAGCTATTGAAGCTATGGAGGCTGTAGCGCGAGGCTATTCGAATTTAGAGATTGATTTAGGTTCAGGTAAACGAGGTTCACGTTACCAGCATGTGGAGTCACTGCTTTGTCGGATCACGGGGGCGGAGGCCGCGCTTGTTGTTAACAACTGTGCCGCTGCCGTCGTATTAACGCTCGAGACAATAGCACAGGGTCATGAGGTCGTTATCTCTCGTGGGGAGTTAGTAGAGATCGGCGGATCTTTCCGTATACCTGATGTAATTGCCAAGAGTGGTGCACGAATGGTTGAGGTGGGTACCACTAATAAGACTTCAATCCAGGACTACGCCACAGCATTAACGGAAAACACTCGTGTTCTTCTTTCCGTTCATCCGAGCAACTATAGAGTTATCGGTTTCAGTTCCAAGCCAAGTGTTAAAGAGCTTGCGAAGCTTGCGCATCAGAACGACCTAATTTTTATGCAGGATTTGGGCAGTGGGGCGCTGGCAGGCCTGGGTGCAGTGGGCACTATTGTCGATCACACCGTGCAGCAAAGTCTCGCTGCAGGCACTGATATTCTTACGTTTAGTGGCGATAAACTGTTAGGCGGTCCACAGGCAGGCATCATCCTAGGGCGCGCCGAACTTATTCAGACCATCAAAAAGAATCCACTATTGCGAGCGCTGCGAATTGATAAGTTATCGCTTGCAGCGCTCGCCGCAACTCTTCGTCTCTATCTGCCACCGAACAATCCTATCCACAAGGTGCCAGTTCTGCGCATGATCAATGAAGATAGGGATAGTGTTGGTCGTCGAGCACGCAGACTCCTTCGGCAACTTAAGAAGATTCCGGGTCTAGAAGGTGTCGTAGTAGATGGTGTGAGCTATGGTGGCGGGGGTGCACTTCCAATGGTCGAGCTGCCAACGCGAGTCGTACATGTGAAGATGCCTGGCATTAATGCAGGTGAGTTAGCAAAACGACTGCGAGCGACAGATCCTCCGGTTATCGTTCGGGTTACGAATGAAGAGCTTGCCCTCGACCCAAGGACGATTTTGCCAGAAGACATGCAGGATCTGGTGGGAGCACTACGACAGGCTGTCGAATGACGGGCCACCTTACGCTCGGGGTCATCGGGCATGTTGATCATGGCAAAACAGCGCTTGTTCGTGAGCTTACCGGGATTGAAACAGATCGTCTTAAAGAGGAGCAGGAGCGCGGTCTTTCCATTGTTCTTGGTTTCTCCTACATAGAATCTTCCAACGGTATTCTCGATTTAATCGACGTGCCCGGGCACGAAGATTTCATCCGAACGATGATTTCTGGTGCAACCGGGATAGACGGCGTGCTTTTGGTAGTGGCTGCAAATGAAGGCGTCATGCCTCAGACACGCGAGCACTTTGACATCGCTCAACTCCTTGGTGTCGATCGAGGTTTGGTTGTTTTGACAAAGTCAGATCTCGTAACGGCTGAGGAACTTACTCTTGTGGAAGAGGAGGTTCGTACATTCATAATGGGTTCATTTCTGGAAAAAGCGCCTGTTGTATGTACCTCGACACTGCAGCGAAAAGGTTTAGAGGAGCTACGAACCGCATTGGATGGAATGGATGAGCGCGAATTCACAGGTAGCACCTCGACAGGATTTTTCTTACCTATTGACAGGATTTTTGCCATGCAAGGTTTCGGTGCTGTTGTTACGGGTACTTTACGGTCAGGAGTCCTTAGTTCTGGTGAGAACGTGGAAATTCTTCCTAGGAAAGAAATTGCTACGGTCAGGGGTTTACAGAATCACAATCAGGCGGTCGAAACGGTTTTTCCGGGGCAGCGTGTGGCGGTCAATCTTAGAAATATAAAACGGGAAGAACTGAGACGTGGAGATGTTCTGGCCTCGCCTGGATTTCTAAAAATCACACGGCGGATCGATGTTGAACTTGAGCTCCTCAAGCATATAAGGGGCGATTTAAAGAATGGAACTGCTGTGCGCGTGCTGTTTGGGACCACAGAAGTTATTGCAAAGATTAGATTGCTAGACTGCACGGAACTAAATCCGGGGTCTACCGGTCTTGTACAGTTGAGATTTTCGTGTGATGTCACGACGCATCGTAGCGAACGATTCATCATTCGAAATATTTCTCCTGTTTTTACATTGGGCGGTGGCCGGATTCTCGATACCAACCCGCCTCGACACAGACGCTTTGATGATTCCGTAACGAGTCGGCTGCTGAACACGGCTGATGGGAATGCGAGTGAGGTCATGCGTTTGAGCCTTGATGAGGCCGGCATGTGCGGTGAGAACATTGAAAATCTCCGTGAGCGCCTTGGAATCTCAAGTAAGGATATGGAAGCGATAATAGAGGCTGCTAGTGTAGTCAAGGTGGGCGAAGACAGAATTATTAGTCAATCAAGTTACGCCAAGTTGATGGATGGGGTTTTGGCCGCTACGGAACAGTTCCATGAAGAAAATCCTCGTAGACAAGGGCTGAAGATCACAAGTATTCCTAACCAGCTACAAGCGAACATTAATGAGGAAGCACTTCATCAGGTTGTTGATGAGTTGAAGGTTGAAGGTGAGCTTTGGAGTGATGGCTCTATTGTGAGGAGAATGGATTTTGATCCACTCATAAGACTACCTAAGGTGGAGCGTCGACTGGCCGAGGAACTCGAGGAAACTTTTCGACTAGGAGGGCTCACACCGCCATCACTCGATGCTGTGCTGAGGGGTGACGAGACAAAGCAAGGTATTTACCAGCTTTTGAGAGAGGCGGGTAAGCTGGTGCGATTAAGGACTTATGATCGTGATAGTAATTTTGTATTGCATCAGGATGTGCTGAGCGATATCAAACAGAAACTCCAGAAAGCTTTTCCCTATCCCAGGGAATTTTCCGTTTCTGATCTCAGAGATTTGCTGGGCACGACACGGAAATACCTTATCCCTTTGGCTGAGCATTTAGATGCGACAGGTGTAACAGTACGGATGGGGAACATTCGCCGGCTTCGCAATCGTTGATGATAATCTAGAGCAATGGAGGTGAATGGAGTCTGGTGATTCCCCTGGTCTTCAAAACCAGTGAGTCGGTGAACCCGGCTGGTGGGTTCGATTCCCATCCACCTCCGCCAATCAAGCACTTACGCGATTTTTCAAGCTATTTTGAATTTATACTGTATCTATGCTGAAAATACGATGCTGCTGCTTCACTAAAGTGGGCGCAAGAGTTTCCCTCAACGCTCAAAATATAGTCATTCACTCCGCTAGAAAGCTCCTTGTTGCGGTTTGCTAACACTGACCCATGTTGATCAACAAGGATATATCCTTGCTCAAACAAATCATCGCAACCTAACTTACATAACGGCATCACTACATTAAGGTCTTTTCTCTCCTGCTCAGTGCAGTTCTGTCTTTTTTTTATATGGGCTGCGTGGAGTAAATTTCGAGGGAAAGTTTTGAGACAGATTGAGCATTTAGACTCGAAACTTCCTGACCCAAAAAGATGCTCTTTTAATAAATCTTGCTCAAGTCTTCTCTTGGCTTGGACAGAGATCTCTGTTTTATCTAAATTAGCCAGCCTCTCGGCGATAGTCTTTGTTCTATCGTACGATACAGTTCCATCCCATTCATCTAGGTCTAGTTCTGCAACAATTCTTTCAGACTTTTCCTCATCATAAGCTTGATAACCTTGAACAATGTAATTGGGTTTGTAATTCAATATCCCATTAAAAACCTCAATGGGAATATCAATATTTTTCAATTCATCAATTAGGAAGATGTTTT
>JAZAGZ010000056.1:0-33339 GCA_036231525.1 Pseudomonadota bacterium
CCCCCGCCAGAAATACCATTGTAATGATCTGACTACCCCCAGGACTGCCCAGTATTGCAACACCATCGTTTGTTTTTAGAATTGTGGGCGTCATGCTCGACAACATCCGCTTACCAGGCTGAATACTATTGGCTGCAGAACCCAGTAATTGATAACCGTTCGAAACCCCGGGCTTTTTTGAAAAATCATCCATTTCATTGTTCAGCAATACGCCCGTCCCGGGCGCCATGTAACCACTACCGTAAGAAAAATTAATCGACTGTGTTGCGGCAACGATGTTGCCGTCCGTATCAAGCACAGAGAAGTGGCTGGTCTGGTCACCGCTGCTTCCATTCGCTGGTTGTATTCCCTGCAGACTGGTGCTCGGCGTCGCCTGATCGATACGTAAATTTGCACGCTGTCCCGCCGCATAGAACGGATGCAACAACATAGCCAGTGGAATATTGATGAAGTCCGGATCCCCCAGATACTGGGTCCGATCTCGAAAAGCTCGCCGCATAATTTCTACCAGCAGATGAGTACGAGTGGCACGATCTGCAACCGGAAGTTCAAATCCAGCCAGCATGTTAAACATATTTATTAGGCCAACACCGCCCGCCGAAGGCGGCGGCGCGGATACAATCGTGACCTCCTTATAAGTCCCTACCAGAGGCTCGCGTTCGATAATTCTGTAATCGGCCAAATCCTCCTCACTCCAAACCCCACCATTAATTTGGACACCATCAAGGAGTTTCTGGGCCACGACACCACGATAGAATCCGTCCCGTCCTTCACTAGCCAGGGCTCGCAACGTCTCGCCGAGGTCAGGCTGTCTGATTAAACTGCCCTCACTCGGCAGATTTCCACCAGGCAGAAAAACCTCCAAGGCCGTATCGTTCATGATGCGGGCGCGTTGCTCCACACGGCTGAGGTGCCATTGATAGGCAGGGAATCCTTCTTCAGCGTAGCGAATAGCTGGTTGCAGTGATTCGCTGAGAGAAAGTTGACCGTAATTCTCTGCAAGATGTACCAACGCGGCAGGCAAGCCAGGTATCCCCGCAGCTAGTGGTCCGTTGAGCGAAGCGCCTGGAACCGGATTACCATCTCCATCGAGATACATGTCCTCATGTGCCGCACCTGGAGCAACCTCGCGACCATCGATCATGATGTCATGTTCATCAGAAGCCCGATGCAGAAGAAAGAAGACGCCCCCACCCAGTCCTGAGCCGTAGGGTTCGACAACACCAAGCGCGGCACTCACGGCTACAGCTGCATCAAATGCGTTTCCACCACGTTCAAGAATCTCGACACCCGCCTCGCTCGCAAGTGGATGGGCGCTAGCAACAGCCCCACGATTTGGGAGAACGTTTGCGCGTACCGCGACAGCCAAACACAGCGCAACAGCTGTTATCGCACCACGCCACGCAAAGACCCGGGGAATAGGTCGCAAAAAAAGCGTCCTCATACCTCTAGTGTCCGAACTTGGTTTTAAGTGCTGCAGCAACGTGTGGGCGCACGAAAGAAGAAATGTCTCCTCCAAACTGGGCAACCTCTCGCACGAGACTCGAGGAAACAAACGTAAAATTCTCCGTAGGTGTCAGAAATACGGTTTCGATCTGCTCCGTCAGATGGCGGTTCATGGCTGCGAGCTGGAACTCATATTCGAAATCCGAAACAGCTCTAAGCCCACGTATGATTGCCTGCAGATCATTATCACGCGCAAAATCTACTGTGAGCCCGTCGTAACCCGTAATAATGACGCCTTCCACACTTTGTAGCGCTTCTGTAGCTAACCCCACCCGCTCTTCCAACGAGAATAGAGGCGTCTTTCCCGGACTCGTTGCAATCGCTACCACCACCTTGTCAAATATCACGGCAGCTCGACGAACGAGGTCCTCATGACCACGGGTAAATGGATCAAACGTCCCCGGATAAACAGCTCCTACAGTCATCGTAAATATAAACCCCAACTGGAAACTGAGCGCATTCTACGCCCGAGGGCTGTCACCGTCATTTCTCTAGTCTCAAAAGACCGTGGGTCACACGGGCAGCACGGCCCTGCTTGACAACTTTAGCGCCCGGGACAAGGGCCACCACATCCGCCAAGGGGTCCCCACCCCGTTGCGTTGGCCTTTCCACATAGATGAGATTTTCGCGCGCTACCCAGGCTGGCAGTTTATGGAGTACCTCCGCCAGATCCATCACATAGGGAGGATCTACGAACACAACATCAAATGGTTTCGATGGAGGATTCGCGAGCACTTCCAATGCATTTCCCTGTATAACACGGGCATCCGCTGCCAGGCTCGTGACTTGCTCTTCGAGACCCCTCGCGAGCGCTGGGTCACGCTCGACAAACCAGGCTTTTTCTGCCCCTCGCGAAAGTGCCTCAAAACCAAGTACTCCAGTACCCGCGAACAGGTCTAAACAGCGCAGTCCAGGGAGAATATCAGCCAACCAGTTAAACAAAGTCTCCCGTACACGATCGGGCGTCGGGCGAACTGAACTATGCTCGGAAATATGGATTCGACGGCCGCGCCATTCCCCGCCAATGATACGAACGCCATCAGAACCACGTGCACGGCGCTTCGACATAGATACCTCCGTTGCTTTAGCGTTGAGGAAGAATCAAGGCCCAGTATAATCCTGCGACGTCACGGTGCCCTGAAACCCGGGCAGGAGTGTAAGCTGATCCCTGACGCACTAGACGAACGGACCGGTTATAACAAAGCTGGACGGCATAGCAAAAGGAGGCATACTGCTGGCCTTTGCATAAGAGCTGGGGCCACCTGTTCGATTCCTGTCCATGGGTAAAAACGTTACTAACCTGTACTCTTTCGAGGCTCGAGCGTTTGCTGAAGCCTTACTCACGGAATCTGCTTCATGATACGTTTCGAGCATGTTCGAAAACGTTACCCAGCTGGAAAAGAGGCCCTCTCTGGCGTCAGCTTTAATTTGGAAAAAGGAGAAATGGCTTTTCTCACTGGTCCTTCTGGAGCTGGTAAGAGCACTTTACTGAAATTGGTGGCTTTGATAGAACGACCAACACGGGGGACAGTGCTGGTCGGCAATCAGAACACTTCCCGCATTCCCCGCAGACGCATTCCGCATTTTCGCCGCCGACTCGGCATTGTCTTTCAAGATCATAAACTGCTGGATGACAGAACAGTTTTCGATAATGTAGCGCTGCCATTGTTGATCGCTTCCCTGAGACATCGCGAGTTGGAACGCCGGGTACGCGCTGCTTTAGACCAGGTGGGACTTCTGGAGTACGAAAAAAGCTCTCCGTTATCATTATCCATTGGAGAACAGCAGCGTGTTGGAATTGCTAGGGCCGTAGCCAGTAGACCCGAATTGGTTATTGCTGATGAACCGACCGGAAATCTTGATCCGGAACTTTCTCTGGATATTATGAAGCTGTTCGAACGCTTTAACGAAGTTGGTGTAACGTTACTCATCGCAACACACGATCTAGAACTTATAGACAAGCTTGATCACCGCCGGTTGCGCCTTGACCAAGGAAAGGTTGTGGATAAACCTCAGCTGAATACTGATTGTTAGTCCTCCGTATGAATTGGATCACTCGCTACTTTTCACTACATGCTCAGGAGTTCTCGGGCGCCTTCAGCAGAGTCTTGCACCAACCGTTCGGTAGTTTTATGACCATTGCAGTTATCGCAATTGCCTTGGCGTTACCCTCAGGTTTGCGGGTTATGGTCAACAACGCGCGTGCCTTGAGTGGATCCTGGGAGGCAGCCATAGATTTCACGGTCTATCTTGAAATGAGCGTGGATGATGAAAGCGCGCGCACGTTAGCGCGTAATATCGAGGCACGGGATGACGTAAGCCAGGTAGCGCTGATCAACCGTACCGATGCGCTGGCAGATTTTCGAGCTTACTCCGGATTTGGAGAAGCGCTAAATGTTCTTGAAGAAAACCCTCTGCCACATGCACTGGTGGTTCGACCGGATGGAGGGGCTCAGGGGAACATTGCGGCACTGGCAAGAGAGCTTGACGCAATGGACGAAACTGCTCTAGTGCAGTTAGACACCGAATGGGTAGAACGTCTCCGCTCAATTCTGGAGCTTGCTCGCCGATTGGTTGATATTGCCACCGTGTTGCTTAGTCTGGCCGTTGTTGTCGTCATCGGAAATACCATCCGGTTGGAAATCAATAATCGACGAAATGAAATTGAAGTTATCAAGCTGGTTGGGGGCAGCAATGGATATGTCCGGCGACCCTTCTTATACCTGGGGTTCTGCCATGGGCTCGCCGGCGGTATAGTTGCGGCCGTTACTATTGGGATTGGACTCAGTCTCATCAGTTCCCCCGCTCGGTCGCTGGCTCAACTCTACGACTCAGGTTACAGGCTGGTGGGGCTCAGTGTCGAACAGACGGCACTACTGCTCGGATCAGGCGCGGTTCTGGGTTGGGCTGGTGCCGCGATCGCCACAGCACGCCATCTCCATAGAATTGAACCTACCTAAGCATTTGTTTTTTAAATAAATTTACAACATCTCTCCTGGAACTAACTGCCTTCTTAGCACTCTAAGTACTAGAGTGCTAGTATTCGCGCCCCAAGGAGGCTGACTATTGTGACCACTGCCATTGCTCTTAAAGATAGCAAGCTTGTGCTCGGCGGGCCGATCGGAAGTCTGGATCACTATATCCAGGTTGTGAGTGCGGTCCCCGTCCTGGCTAAGGAGGAAGAGTTCGAGCTTGCCACTCGGCTGCACGAGGAAGACGATCTCGAGGCGGCTCAGCAGTTGATCCTCTCGCATCTACGGTTCGTCGTACATATTGCGCGTGGCTACTCTGGATACGGACTCCCATTGGGTGACTTAGTTCAGGAAGGCAATGTCGGCTTGATGAAAGCCGTAAAGCGGTTTGATCCGGAGGTTGGGGTCAGGCTGGTGTCTTTCGCCGTTCATTGGATCCGCGCCGAGATTCACGAGTACGTCTTAAAAAACTGGCGGCTTGTGAAAGTTGCGACGACCAAAGCGCAGCGTAAGCTATTTTTCAATCTCAGAAAGGCAAAGAAAAACTTAGGCTGGTTATCAAAAGCTGAAACAGAAATTGTTGCAAAAGATCTCGGAGTCAGTACCGCCGAGGTCACACGGATGGAACAACGGCTCGCAGGATATGATGTTTCTTACGATGCGGCCCAAACCGATGATGAAGACTATGCCCCCGTCGCTTATCTGCCTAGTCCCAATAGTGACCCTGCGGAAACAGTAGAAAAAGCAGACTGGCGCTCTACCACTCATGAGCGCTTAAACCATGCTTTGACTGAGTTGGACACGCGAAGTAAGGATATCGTGGCGCGTCGATGGCTGGCGGAGAAAAAGGCAACTCTTCACGAATTAGCTGATGAATATGGCGTCTCGGCAGAACGTATCCGACAAATCGAAACTAACGCTATAAGTAAGCTAAAGAACTTTATGACGCTCTAACGCGTATCGTCCGGCGCCTCCCCTTAGAGATAGTCCACTTATTGGGAGGTTAGAACTGCATCAGTTTTCCCCGCTACCCTCTTGGCAAATAAGTGAACGGGTCCCTCCTTCGCGTGTCCAACTCAGTCAAAACATGATCTAACCGATTTCAGGTGACGTGTCGACTTGGTATATTGAGACTTGGACAGAACGGCAGCATACACAATACGGGGTGCAGTCTAGAAAACTGTATTGAATTAATGAATTCCGGAAAACTTGTAGCCGTAGTTGAAGATGAAATTGCTCTTCGTGACAACTATCTGGCGGCACTAAAAAGGCAGGGTTACCGGGTGGCCGGTTATTCAACCCGTAAAGACGCTCTATCAGCCTTTGAAAATCATCTCCCGGACCTTGTGATCATCGACATCAATTTGGCAGGTGAAGTCGAGGGCGGTTTCGATTTGTGCCGCGACCTGAGAGCACTCTCGGAGCAATTGCCTATCATTTTCCTTACTGCACGTGAGAGCGAGTTAGATGAAGTCTCTGGGCTGAGACTGGGCGCCGATGATTATCTCAATAAACGCATCAGTCTTGAGCATCTCATGGTGCGTGTAACCGCACTACTGAGACGGGTGGATGCCCTAACATCCACAGAGAAGGAGGCTCAACTCCTGAACAGAGGGTCGCTGGAGCTAGACCTTGACCGTGTCACGGCTTCCTGGAAGGACACCTTGATCCCCCTCACACTGACCGAGTTCTGGGTAGTACACGCCCTGGCTAAGCATCCGGGACATGTTCGAACACGAGAGCAGCTAATGGAAGCTGCCAATGTTGTCTTGGACCCCGCAAGTGTGACCTCGCAGATAAAACGGATCCGGGCTAAATTTTCCGTTGTCGATAAGGAATTTTCCGCGATTGAGGTTGTTCGTATTTTGGGCTATCGCTGGGTCACTGATCAAGACCTTTTGCTGGACTGAACATGTCTCTGCGCACTCAATTACTGGGGCTAGGATTGCTCACCCTAGCTCTACCGTGGGCAGGCTATCGCTACGTACAAGAACTTGAGAACGCCTTGCGATCAGGGCTTGAGCAGTCCCTTCTTGCCAGCGCAAGCACCATGGCCGCGGCGCTGAACGATCAGGAATTGGGTATATATGACACCAGTCTGTCTTCCGGTACGGAAGAAATAATTTATGCCCATCCCCTGGGCCGTCAGCCGCTTTTAGACGGTTATCGAGACGACTGGGACATACCGGATGCAGCGAGTGTACCGATTGGAACTGGAGGACAATTCTGGCTCGCATTATACGATCGCACCATATATATTTTTCTAAGCTTTACCGATAGAAATCTTATCTATCAAAATGCTCCCGGCGAAACACCCTATGGGGACAGAGTAGTTTTACGCAGGGGGGGTACTGAAGAGTTTTACGACCTCTTATTCCACACCACAGCACCTGGCAATCTCAGGGCTCAACGGACCAACGAAACAGAATTAGCGCCGTCGGGCGAATATGAGTCACGCGTCTTCGGATTCTGGCGGGAAACCCCGAACGGGTTTACCGTGGAGGCAAGATTGCCACTTGACCTCGCTGGAGAACGACTTGGTCTGTCCGTGGTGAATGTAAATCCAGACACAGGTGAAACCTATCAGGTTCTCGTCGAAAGTTTGTGGAGAGACAACGAATTAGGTCTTTTACGTTATCGCCCGACAAGACTCAGTACTCTTGCCAATCAACTCGAACAACCAGGAAGAAGGTTAAGAGTCATCGATACCGATCGCTGGGTCTTGTTTGATGGTGGAGCTGTAGACCCCCTAACGACAACATTTGATGACACCTCACTTGGCTTCACCGAACGATTCTATAGTCTCATCTTCCGTCGAAACGACGATCTTTTGTACGACCTTGTTGAACAACCGCCGGGACGATTAGCCGATGAGGCTCTACGAACTGTTCTCGCTGGAGATGATGTAACAGCCAGGTACACACGTACGCCAGAGGCAAGCGCCATTGTTGCAGCATCGGTCCCCATCTACCAAGACACAATGCAAATTGGAGCGTTGATACTAGAACAGGGTAGCGACTCCATTCTTATCTTAACGAATGAGCCACTGCTCAGGATGATAAGCGCAACTCTCCTGGCAACCTCGCTGTTCGTAGTAGGGCTCATAAGCTACGCGACGCTTTTGTCGTTCAGGATCCGACGACTGGCCCGGGCGGCTGATAGCGCTCTCGGCCCCAAGGGACAAATCCACACCTCCCTGCCAGGCAGAGGAGCAAAGGACGAAATTGGTGATCTCGCCCGCAGCTTCACTCGTCTTCTCGGTCGGCTTAGCGAATACACCGAATACTTAAGCACACTAAAAGGTAAGCTTGCTCATGAGTTGAGAACTCCGCTTGCAGTCGTTGCAACCTCATTGGATAACTTAGAACGTGAACCACACGGATCACACTTGTCGCCGTATCTGGAGAGATTGCGAGAGGGATCAGGGCGCCTGGATGCCATCTTAAATGCTATGAGCGAAGCAACTGTTATAGAGGAAGCGATTTCGAATACTGAGCTTGAAGTTTTCGATCTTCACAGGGTACTCGAAAACTGTACAGAATCTTATCGAGATGTCTATAGGACTCGTGCCTTCAGCTATGAGAATTGTGCGCCACATGTACACATTTTGGGTTCCTCAGAACTCATCGCGCAGATGATGGACAAACTCATCGATAATGCGGTCAGCTTCAGTCCAAAGGATAGTAAAATCGAGATTCGTCTCAGCGGGACCCAGCAGGAGCTTTCCATTGCCGTCGTAAATTGTGGCCCCGAACTTCCAAAAGCTATGCGTGATCAGCTCTTTGATTCACTGGTTTCCGTACGGGATAAACGAGATGACCGTCACCACCTGGGCTTAGGTCTTTACATCGTTTCACTGATCACTGATTTCCATGCTGGAAAAGCTCGATGCAATAATCTCGTCGACGGAACCGGCGTTATATTTGAAATTGTTATCCCGACCGCCGCGAGAAATTAATTGAGAGAAATGATCTCAGAACTGCAAGTAACGCCGGTACCACCAAGACCACAATAACCGTTAGGATTCTTGGCAAGGTATTGCTGATGATAGTCCTCCGCGTAATAAAATTCCGTAATAAGAGCAATCTCAGTCGTGATATCACCGTAACCAGCTTTTTTTAGTAATGCCTGATAAATGCCCCGGCTATTGAGCGCCATCTCAAGAGTTTCTTCATCAAACGCGTAGATCGCAGATCGATATTGTGTCCCTACATCCGCCCCCTGACGCATCCCCTGCGTCGGATCGTGAGACTCCCAAAATAGTTTCAATAGGCGGTCATATGCAATATGTTCTGAATCGAATGCTACGAGTGCTACTTCTGCGTGCCCCGTTAACCCGCTGCATACTTCTTCGTAAGTTGGATTAGCTGAAACACCACCAGAGTACCCGACTGCCGTAGAGAAAACGCCGTTCAATTCCCAAAACAAACGTTCTGCACCCCAAAAACAACCCATAGCAAATAGTATTCTCTCAACGTTCTCTGGGAATGGCGCCTTGATTCGCCGACCAGTTACGAAATGGTGTTCTGGTGTATCGAGCGGCAGCGCTCGCCCGGACAAAAATTTATCCGTGACAGTGTTAGCCAACTGCGGTGTCCATTGTTACCCCTGGAGCAGTTAACCGGCTAGTTCCCGTAAGGTACTGGTCTATCGCCCTCGCCGCACCACGCCCCTCGTTGATGGCCCATACCACCAGGGACTGTCCTCTCCGACAATCGCCGGCTGCAAACACGCCCGATACGCTAGTCTGAAAGTTGCCGTGTTCCGCCTGATAATTTGACTGTGGATCCAACGCCACTCCAAGAGCTTCAGCTAAGTAGTCTTCCGGACCCAGAAAGCCCATTGCAAGAAAAACCAAATCAGCCTTCCAAATCTGCTCCGTACCCTCGATTTCAATCATCTCCTGAACACCAGAATCACCCTTCCACTCGATACCAACTGTATGCAAAGCAGCGATACAGCCATCGTTATCGGCAGAAAGGGACTTAGACAACATGCTGTAGCTCCTGGGATCGTTTCCAAACCGGGTAATAGCCTCTTCGTGCGCATATTCCGTTCGAAAAATCATCGGCCAGTCAGGCCAGGGATTATCCGTTGCCCGCTCAGTGGGAGGCTGATCCAATAGTTCTAGATTGACCAGACTTTTACACCCATGCCGCAACGCGGTGCCGATACAGTCTGCTCCTGTGTCACCGCCACCAATCACTATCACATCCTGGTCCTTGGCATTGATGAAGGAATCGTCCTGCAGGTTACTTTCTAACAGACTCCTCGTATTCTCAGTCAAAAAATCCATTGCAAAGTGAACCCCCGGAAGATCTCTGCCCGGAACTTGTAGATCGCGTGGGTTTGTAGCTCCTGTTGCCAACAGAAGCGCGTCGCACCCATTCCTGAGTTCGTCAGGATCGAGGTTTTTCCCTACGTCCATGTTGGCATGGAAGCTGATCCCAGCTTCTCGCATCAAATCCACACGTCTATCGACAACTGCTTTATCAAGCTTCATATTCGGGATCCCATACATTAGTAATCCACCGATGCGGTCCTCCCGTTCATAGATCGTTACTTCATGCCCTGCCTTGTTGAGTTGATCAGCTGCAGCAAGGCCCGTGGGCCCAGAACCAACAATCGCGACCTTTTTGCCCGACTTTTGTTGCAATCGTCCGTGTCGTACCCAGCCCTCAGCAAACCCACGGTCTATGATCGCATTCTCTATATTCTTTATAGTTACTGGTGGATCGGTAATACCCAGCACACAAGCCCCTTCACACGGGGCGGGACAAGTGCGCCCTGTGAACTCTGGAAAGTTATTGGTCTTGTGAAGACTATCTAACGCCTCCTGCCAGCGGCCCCGATAAACGAGATCGTTCCACTCGGGAATCAAGTTATCTATAGGGCAACCAGTATCAGCCTGGCAAAAAGGCACACCGCAATCCATGCAGCGAGCTCCCTGACGTTTCAGCCTCTTCTCGACGGGTTCGGTGAATATCTCGTTGAAGTCGCCTAGGCGCTCAGCCGGATCCCTATAAGGCACAGTCTTTCTAGGGTACTCCATGAAACCCGAATGCTTACCCATCCAGTCTATCCCTCGACCGCTATGGACTGCGCAGTTTCATCTTCATGGATTGTCGACTCCATTTCCTCGTCATGCTTTTTCCTGTCCCCGAGAACTCGCTTGTAATCGGTCGGCATAACTTTTATGAATTCCTCTAACACATCTGGCCAACTCTCAAGTATCTGCTGCGCAACATTCGAGTCAGTATATTGTTTGTGAAGCTCTATTAGTTCCCTCAGCTCGACAATATCCTCATCGTCTTCGATGTGCTCAAGATCGACCGTCCCTTTATTGCATCGTGGTTCAAAATTCTTCTCAGGATCCCATACATACGCAACTCCACCCGACATCCCTGCAGCAAAGTTCAAGCCCGTTGGTCCCAAAATTACTGCTCGGCCACCGGTCATGTACTCACAGGCATGATCTCCTACACCTTCTACAACCGCTCTTGCACCGCTGTTGCGAACGCAAAATCGCTCGGCCGCGCGACCCCTAAAGAATGCTCGGCCACCGGTAGCTCCGTAGAGCGCCACGTTGCCAATGATTACATTCTCCTCCGGGATGAAAGTGCTTGTGCGCGGTGGGTAGATAATCAGCCGCCCCCCAGAAAGCCCCTTCCCCACATAATCATTGCTGTCACCTTCAAGCTCCAGTGTGATGCCCTTTGCTAAAAAAGCGCCAAAGCTCTGCCCGGCCGAACCCTCAAATTTGATATGTATAGTATCGATCGGTAGAGCACGCTCACCCCACACTTTAACGACTTCGTTGCTCAGCATTGCGCCGACGGTACGATTAATGTTCAGAATGGGAAGCTCTATAGTGACCTTTTTACCGTGATGGATTGCATCGCGAGAAAGTTCTATCAGCTTTTTGTCCAGCGCCTTCTCGAGACCATGGTCTTGAGCCATCGTGCAGCGAGTATCTACATCCGGATGAAGTTTTACCGCTGGAACAAGAACAGGAGTTAGGTCCAAGCCGTCAACCTTCCAATGATTAATAGCGTCCTGCGTCTCCAAAACATCTACGCGACCGATCATATCTTCCATGCGGCGGAACCCAAGTTTTGCCATCAATTGACGCGCTTCCTCTGCCACCATGAACAAATAGTTGACGACATGTTCCGGAGCACCTGAAAATTTCTTTCGTAGCACTGGGTCCTGAGTCGCAATACCTACCGGACAGGTATTCAGATGACACTTGCGCATCATGATGCATCCCATGGCGATTAAAGGCCCAGTGGAGAATCCCATCTCCTCAGCGCCAAGCAATGCCGCAATTACGACATCACGGCCCGTCTGCAATCCACCATCTGTCTGCAAAACGACCCGGCTTCTCAGATCGTTTAAAACTAAGGTCTGATGCGTTTCAGCTATCCCAAGCTCCCAGGGTAAGCCCGCATGTTTGATACTGGTCAACGGTGATGCGCCAGTACCACCGGAATCTCCGGAAATTAAAATATGATCTGCATGAGCTTTTGCGACGCCGGCTGCAATTGTCCCTACCCCGACTTCTGACACTAGCTTTACACTTATCCGCGCTGCGGGGTTTGCGTTCTTCAAATCGTGAATAAGCTGCGCGAGGTCTTCAATCGAATAGATGTCGTGATGGGGTGGAGGACTAATCAAGCCTACTCCGGGTGTTGAGTATCGAATACGCGCGATGATTTCGTCGACTTTACGGCCTGGTAACTCGCCACCTTCCCCCGGCTTGGCGCCCTGAGCCATTTTTATCTGCAGTTCGTCAGCGTTTGTAAGATACCAAATCGTTACACCAAAACGGCCAGAAGCGACCTGTTTAATTGATGAACGCCTGGAATCCCCAGAAGGTAGCAGCTTAAATCGTTCGGGATCCTCACCTCCTTCGCCAGTGTTGCTTCTACCTCCTATTCGATTAAGAGCAACGGCGAGCGATTCATGCGCTTCGGCAGATATAGAACCAAAGCTCATTGCGCCTGTGCAGAAACGTTTGACAATCTCACTGGCTAGCTCAACCTCTTCGAGAGCTACAGCCTCTCCACTTTCTGTCCTGAATCGCAAGAGTCCCCGGAGTGTGCAGTTTGAGCGAGCTACGCCATTAACCTGCTCCGCAAATTGTTCATAAGCAGTTTTATCATCAGTACGCGCTGCTGTTTGCAATGAAGCAATGGCGATTGGGTCCCACGCGTGGCGCTCGCCCGCACTTCGCCAGTGAAATTCGCCGGGATTTGGCAGAGCATCCTGTCGGCTCTGTTCCACTGTGGGGTATCCCAGCGCATGCCTCCTGAGTGCCTCTTGTTCAAGCACCTCAAGTCGCACGCCCTGTAACCTGCTCGGAGTCCCTACGAAACATCGATCGATTACTTCGTCAGCAAGACCTACCGCCTCGAATATTTGCGCACCTTTATAGGACTGCAGCGTAGAGATCCCCATCTTAGCCATGACCTTCAGCATGCCTTTCGCAACACCCTTCCGATAAGCTGATACAACTGACCGCTCATCAGAATGCACTGTTTCATCCAAGGACCCGTCCAACCTGGCCCTCCAGAGAGCTTCGAAGGCTAAATAAGGATTTATGGCATCAGCACCGTACCCAATCAAAAGACAGTGGTGATGGACCTCGCGTGCCTCACCGCTCTCTACCACGAGTCCGATTCGAGTGCGTTTTGCTCGTTTCACCAGGTGGTGGTGAACGGCGCCACATGCCGCCAAGGTACTTATAGGCACACGATTTTCACCAATCTCACGATCCGACAGAACAACGATACTGTAACCTTCGTCAATGGCTTCTTCCGTCTCATGACAGATCCTGTCCAGAGCTTGGGCCATTCCACCTGGAATGGCCCCGCGATCAAATGTGATATCGATCGTCTTTGAACGCCAACCACGATGATCCATGTGTTTGATCGCCGCCAGCTCTTCATTGGTAAGGATGGGGTGACGAATGCGAAGCCTATGGGCATGCTTTCTATTTGTCTCCAGAAGATTAGGCTCCGGCCCGATATAACACTCCAAAGACATGATGATTTCTTCGCGAATCGAATCAATTGGGGGATTGGTAACTTGTGCGAAGAGTTGCTTGAAGTAGTCATATAACATTCGCGGCTTATCACTGAGACATGCAAGGGCTGAATCATTTCCCATGGAGCCGACAGGATCACGAAGCTGTTCTATGAGAGGCTGGAGCATAAACTGCATCGTTTCGACCGTATAACCAAACGCCTGCATCCGTAATAGCAGACTCTCCTGGTCAAGTCCCAGTGCCCTTGGTTCTGGAAGCAGTTCCTTAAGACTAATTCTCTCTGATTTCAGCCAGTCTCCATATGGCTCTCGCCCAGCAAACTCCTGTTTCAGCTCTTCATCCGGAACCAGCCTTCCTGCAACAAAATCTATTAGGAACATGCGTCCAGGTTCTAAACGCCCCTTAAATTTCACTATTTCTGGCTCTAGTGGCAAGACACCAACCTCACTAGCCATAATGACCCGATCGTCGTGGGTAAGGTAGTAACGGCTTGGCCGTAAACCATTCCGATCCAACACTGCGCCAATGTAGTGTCCATCCGTAAATGCAATCGAAGCTGGGCCGTCCCAGGGTTCCATGACACATGAATGAAACTCATAGAAGGCTCGTTTGTCGTTCGGCATCAACTCGTTTTTCTGCCACGCCTCCGGAATCATCATCATCACCGACTCCTGGAGAGTACGCCCCGTCATAAGAAGGAACTCAAGCGCGTTATCGAATACACCAGAATCAGAACAATCGGGTTCGACCACCGGGAAAAGTCCCTGCATCGAGTCACCAAACAAATCACTTTGGACGACGCCTTGACGTGCTGTCATCCAATTGATGTTCCCGCGTAGCGTGTTGATCTCGCCGTTATGAGACATGAAGCGGTTAGGTTGTGCGCGGTCCCAGCTTGGAAAAGTGTTGGTAGAAAACCGCGAGTGAACCATCGCCAGATGGGTCTCATAGTCTTTCTGCCGGAGATCCGGGAAAAACGTCATCAGCTGACCGGGCGTTAACATGCCCTTATAGATAAGTACTTTTGTCGACAGACTGCACACATAGAAGGCTTTCGCCTGCTCCATCTCGGGATCGGAGCGTAATAAATGGCTAGCGCGCTTTCGTATCAGGTAGAGTTTTCGTTCAAATGCATCCCCCGCAAGACCATCCCCCGCAGCAATAAAGACTTGTTCAATTTGCGGTGCCGCTGCTTTTGCCGTCGCTCCTAAATCAGCCTCATCTGGCCGGGTAGGAACAATCCGCCAACCTATCAGTAATTGCCCTTCCTCGGCGCAAATTCTAGCCATAGTCTGTTTGCATTTGTCTTTCTCAGACTCATCGGTGGGCAAAAACACTACCCCTGCAGCAAATTCGCCAGGGTTCGGAAGTTCCGTGCCCAGATCGTCCTGGGCCACCCGAGCCAGGAAAGCATGAGGAAGTGCCGTGAGAATCCCGGCCCCATCCCCGGAATTCGCGTCGGATCCACGAGCCCCACGATGGTCCATGCGGCACAGTAGGTGCTCCGCATCAAGAATAATTTGGTGGCTGGATCGCCCCTTTATGTGAGCAATAAACCCAACGCCACAACTGTCCCGCTCCTGATCAGGAGAGTACAGGCCGTGTGCCGGCGGAAACCCGCCCCCTGGCGCTATGTTGTGACTCAGAGTCATACCATCCCTTGACGAAGTCGGCGCTCCGCTTAATTGCAGGGCTTCTAGGCGGCCCAGCGCCAATGATTACGGCCGACCGCGGAGTTCTTCAGGCAGCCTCGCTACTGGGAGGCGTACGCCGTTATTCGGGTCTCGGAGGCCAGTACAGGTCCATTATAGCACTGCTGGGCACCACACTATGGCGCCGGCACAGCAGGATATACTTTTATCCACATTATTTTATATATTTATCAATAGGTTATATAAAACCCCCTTGTCCGTTAGAAATGCCCGACTTTAAAACCCGCTAAACATCGAAACCAGATCCTCATCCATAAGGCGAGCTCCCCTGAACTAGTATTGATCGCGCTTTGTGATTTCCTTGAAGGTGGACCATGCGACAGAATTTGGCCACGGCTCCAATGAGCTTTAATGTAGTCAATCTGTGAGGTGCCAATTTTACAAGGAGAGAATGTATGGCTCAGTCTATTAGCAAGGTGACGGGACATGCCTAATCAGCTGGCTCGACCCATTGCTATCATCGGGAGCTTGCGAATTCCCTTCGCTCGTTCTCACACAGCCTACCGCAACTGCTCAAATCAACAGATGATGAGTAAAGTACTTGCCTCGCTGGTTGAAAGATTTGCACTCACTGGAGAGCAGCTGGGCGACGTTTCTCTTGGAGCCGTTATTAAACATTCTAAGGATTGGAATCTCGCCCGCGAATCTACGCTCTCCTCGGGACTAGCGCCTGAGACACCTGCTTTTGATATTCAACGTGCCTGTGGAACAAGCTTATCTGCCGCAGTCCTCGTCGGAACAAAGATTTGCACGGGATTGATTGAAGCGGGTATTGCGGGAGGAACGGATAGCATTAGCGACGTTCCTATAGTCTACCCTGAGGCCTATCGTAAAATCCTCATGGAAAGCGCGCGTGGACGAAGTTTAGTGCAGAAGATAAAACCCTGGTTGGCACTGCGGCCACGTCACTTCAAACCAGAGTTTCCTGGCGTTATTGAGCCACGCACAAAACTCTCAATGGGAGAAAGCATGGAACTCACAGCCAGAGAATGGCAGCTCAGCAGAGTGGACCAGGATGCTTTCGCGCTGGAAAGCCATCGGCGAGCAGCGCAAGCCCAGGAAGAAGGCTTTTACGACGATCTCCTAGTCGAGTACCAGGGGCTTCGGAAAGATAACAACGTCAGACCGGATTCCAGTATGGATCAACTCGCAAAGTTAAGCCCGGTTTTTGATCGCAGTGAGCACGGTACTATGACCGCTGGAAACAGCACCCCCTTAACTGATGGCGCCTCAGCCGTGCTTCTAGCCTCAGAAGAGTGGGCCCGTGAGCGAGGACTGCCTGTGCTCGCATATCTGACACACTCCCGAGTCACAGCGGTGGACTTTGTAAACCAGGAGGGGCTTCTGATGGCTCCAGCTTACGCGGTCTCAGAAATGCTGAATGACGCATCACTCTCACTGACGGACTTTGATTTCTACGAAATTCATGAAGCTTTTGCAGCTCAAACGCTAGCAACCTTAAAGGCATGGGAATCTGAATCTTTTTGTTCATCCCGGCTAGGAAGAAGCACCCCACTGGGAGAAATTGATCGACGAAAACTAAACGCGAAAGGCGGGAGTGTTGCAATTGGACACCCGTTTGCTGCGACGGGCACACGCATTCTTGGCTCATTAGCAAAACTACTGTACCAGAAAGGTTCAGGCCGGGGCTTAGTATCAGTTTGTACTGCGGGTGGCATGGGCGTCACCGCCATCCTTGAGGCTAGCTGATCTTATCTATAAGAGGTAGTGATGGAAGATTTTACGACGCTTCTGGTAATGCTAAACGGCATTATCTGGCATGACAGCGTCCTAATAATACTGCTTGGTACAGGAGTAGTATTCACAATCTGGAGCGGCTTCAGCCAGTACCAAGCACTAACCCACGGTGTTCAAGTACTGCGAGGAAGTTACGACGACCCCAAGGCCCCGGGAGCAATCAGCCATTTTCAAGCATTGTCTGCCGCGCTTTCGGCTACAGTTGGTCTAGGTAACATCGGGGGCGTGGCACTTGCGATTGCACTAGGCGGTCCGGGTGCAATTTTCTGGATGTGGGTAGTCGGTATTTTCGGGATGGCTATCAAGTTAACGGAAGTCAGCCTTTCCATGCTCTACCGAAACACGGATGATCCCGATAATCCGCATGGGGGTCCTATGTGGGTTGTTAGCAAAGGACTCGCCCGGATGAACCCCAGGCTTGCTCCACTCGGAGGATTCGTCGGCGGGCTGTTCTGCATTACCTTACTAGTCTCCACCGTGACCGGTGGCAACATGTTTCAGGCCTGGAACGTCGGCGAAATTACCGAAGAATATTTCGGGGTTCCCAGCCCCGTTGCTGGTGTCGTACTGGCGATACTGGTCGGGATGGTCATCATTGGTGGCATCAAACGTATTGGTGCCGTTGCGGGACGGCTCGTTCCAATCATGGTGACTCTCTACCTTCTTGCTGGCACATACGTTCTATTCATAAATGCAAACGATATTCCAGCTATGTTTGCATTAATAATACGGTCAGCGTTTCTTCCACAGGAAATGACTGGTGCATTCATCGGCGGTGCATCAGGTTATGCCTTTTTATTTGGGATGAAACGAGCGCTATTTTCAAATGAAGCGGGGCAGGGTTCTTCACCGATTGCTCATTCTGCTGCAAAAACTGATGAGCCGGTGCGTGAAGCTATGGTAGCTGGCCTTGAACCGTTCATCGATACAATTATTGTCTGTACGTTTACGGCCCTTGTTATTCTCTCAACAGGGATATGGAACCGGGCACCGGAAGCACATTTCAGTATTTCGCCCAATGTGGTTCCTTTGGACACCGCTCTTTGGAGCTTGGAAAGCCTTCCTGCACCGGAGCGTATTAACGATGAGTGGGGTGAGGGTGACGTTGTTTTTATGATTGTTAATGCCGACCCTAACCCTCAATCGGCTAACAACTCTCATCGCCTGGAGGGTCATGTCGTTGCTCAGAACAGTTCGTTGGTAATTGAGTGGGGCACTTTGGCTAGCAACTCCCGTCCCAGAGTCGAAAATACAGGTGTATATGCAACCTATGTGGGCGCAACGCTGACAGCGAAGGCTTTCGACTCGGTCACTCCTGGCCTTGGAAAGTGGCTCGTGACCCTAGCAGTGTGGTTATTCGCTCTCTCTACCATGATCTCCTGGAGTTACTACGGCGAACAAGGAGTAGTGTTCTTGTTTGGGGAACGTATGGTTATTACGTACAAATTTATCTACTGCTTGCTAATTGTAGTTGCGACCCTAGGGTTCATCGAATCCGATGCCGATCTGGACAATCTCACAGGTGTTGGCACCGGAGTGATGTTATGGGCAAATGCGCCCATCATGTGGATATTTGGAAGACAGGCGATGCGCGCCTATCACGACTACATAAATCGAATGAAGAAAGGGGAAATGGAACCAAGCATCCGGCAACACCGTTAGAAGACTCGGCCTCGACGTTCGCGAATCATAGTTTTCCCTAGACAAGCGGAAGAGTAATAATTACTTTTAGCAATTCATGTCAAAAACAATTAGGAAACTTTTCTTACTGACTTAGCAAACAAAGTTACACAGACGGGAAAGGGTATCTGAAGTCTGGTCAAGGTAGCTTGCGCCGAATAAGTTGAAGTGGTTCAACAGATGATAGAGATTGTAGAGGTCAACGCGCGCCTCCCATCCATCTGTTAACGGCCATTCGTTCTGGTAGGCCGAATAAAAAGCGTCTCCGAAACCACCGAAAAGGCGGGTCATGGCCAAATCCGCCTCCCTGTCACCATAATAGACGGCTGGATCATATATAAAAGGTTTCCCAGAGGCATCACATCCCCAGTTGCCAGACCACAAATCTCCATGAAGCAATGATGCGACGGGTTCCCGACCTGCAAAAAACCACTCAAGTCGCTCCATCACATAATGAGCTTGGTCTAGCTGCTGTTGTGGAAGGCCCCGCTTAGCCGCTAGTTCAAGTTGAACTCCGAGCCGCTCAAGCCGAAAGAAATCGGACCAGTTACACATAAAAGTGTTCCGTTGCGGCGTGGCTCCTATAGTGTTCTCACGGTACCAACCAAACTGCTCAGCTGTGTCACGATGTTGCTGAGCCAGCGCCATCCCTAGCAGATGTTCCGCAGACTTTGTTTTACTTGAGAATTCAATCCAACGTAAAGCTAGATAGGAAATCTCACCAGCACATCCAACGTCCACTGTCTCTGGTACGGATACGCCCTCTGCCGCTCGAAGGGCTTTCAGCCCATCAGCTTCCGCCTCAAAAACTGGAAGTGCGCATGCCACGTTAATTTTGACAAACAGCGATTCTGAATCGGTCGATAAACAAAATGCCCGATTGATGCTGCCACCAAAGACGGGTTTCACATCTTTCGTACCAGTGCGGATTCCAAAACGACGCTTTAGCTCGCCTATGGACTGCTCAAGATCCAAGATGGTCTAGCTAACTGATTTTTGACTGTTGAGACGAAGCCGCAACCGCTCGTGGAGAGGAGATGTTCTGGGAAAATGCGTGAGCAGGTATTCCATTTGATCAGCTAGTACCCGACGGCCTTTCAAATAAATGTACTCGGCGTAGGTCGGCGTAAAGGGGACCGCAACTAGTTGCAACCCAGCTTGTTCTGGCGTGCACCCACCTTTGTGGTTATTACAACGACGACAAGCAGTGACCACGTTTGTCCACGCATCATGTCCTCCCAAGCTGATCGGCGTAATGTGGTCCCGAGTTAGGTCAGATGTCCGAAATTGCTTAGCGCAATATAGACACAGATTCGCATCTCGTTTGAATAAAGTACGGTTGTTGAGAGGAGGAGTGTATCGTTCGTGATTGCGCTCTACCGCGATGGTGTCACCGTGAGTAGCAACGATAGAGCTGACCTCAATGACGCTGCGCAGCCCCGTCCTAGCATTGTGCCCTCCGCGTATCCGATAGATAGGCGATCCGCAAACGTATGCAACCTGCTCAGTATGATACAACCGCACAGCATCACGGTAATCGATCCATTCCAGGGGCATTCCCGCAATATCGGTTCGCAATACCTCCTGGGTTACGGCGTATTGCTCCATTTTGCTCGCCGGGTCCAGCATGTACCCGACAAGTTATACCGACACCACACTAATTTTCAATGGTTCATGAGACAGAAATCTACCTGGCTCAAAGTTAATAGGTCTAAATAACTCCTAAAAGTCTTTACAGTTCCCGGAGAACGGAATCTAAACTCTCACGGGCATCACCAAACAACATGCGAGTGTTGTCCTTGAAAAATAGAGGATTTTGTACGCCTGCGTAACCCGTTGCCATGCTGCGCTTGAGAACGATTGTCGTTTTCGCCTTCCAAACCTCGAGAACCGGCATACCGGCAATCGGACTATCAGGTTCCTCTTGAGCAGAAGGGTTAACAATGTCATTGGCGCCAATGATGATGGAGAGATCGATGTCAGGAAAGTCGTCGTTTATTTCGTCCATCTCGAAAACAATGTCATAGGGAACCCTAGCCTCAGCTAATAGTACATTCATGTGGCCAGGCATTCGCCCTGCTACGGGGTGAATACCAAAACGCACGTTAATTCCTTTACCTCGAAGTACTTTTGTAATTTCACAGACGATGTGTTGAGCCTGAGCTACGGCCATACCATAGCCCGGCACTATCATGACCTGTTTCGAGCTGGCAAGAAGACCAGCAACTTCACTGGCTTCCACAGCAATAACTTCTCCTTGTTCGTCTCCCTCTACAACCGCTGCACTGCCAGCGGTGCCGAAACCACCAGCAATCACTGCAAAGAACTTACGATTCATAGCGCGACACATGATGTAACTCAGGATAGCGCCGCTGCTACCTACCAATGCCCCCGTCACAATCAACAGGTCATTACTGAGCATAAATCCCGTAGCTGAAGCTGCCCATCCTGAGTAACTGTTGAGCATAGAAACAACTACAGGCATATCAGCACCACCGATTGCCATGACCATATGGATCCCAAATAAAAGCGCAACGGCAGTTATGATGAACAAGGGGATTAATCCCTCTCCCACGGCTGATTCGTTTACAAATTGCCACCCCATCCAAATTGTGGCGATAAGAAGTCCCAGATTTAACCAATGACGTCCAGGCAGAATCAAAGGAGTGCCACTTATTTTCCCGCTCAATTTCCCGAAAGCAATTACCGATCCGGAGAATGTCACCGCACCGATCAATACGCCCAGAGAGGTCTCAATATCGTGGATGGTCAGCTCCACACCCGTAAACTGGACCGCTGGATCCATAAAGTTGGCGAACCCCACGAGCACAGCTGCCAACCCAACTAAACTATGAAGTATGGCCACCAGCTCTGGCATCTGTGTCATTTGGACACGCCGCGCGAGAATCAAACCAATAGTGCCCCCAATAGCCAAGCCACCCAGTAGCAAAAAATAATGCGCGGTGATAACTCCAAACAGCGTAGCCAATAGCGCGATGCTCATGCCAATAATGCCGTATAGGTTCCCCCGCCGCGCCGTTTCCGGATGGCTTAATCCCCCGAGCGCAAGAATGAAAAGAATCGTAGCTCCGATATAGGAAACTGTGACCAATCCTGACATGACAGCCTCCCCTACTTCCTGAACATTTCGAGCATGCGGCGTGTTACTGCAAACCCACCAGCAATATTGATACTCGTGATGAGCACGGTGATGCCCGCAATCCACATAATGAGGCTTTCGGATGAACTAATCTGTAGCAGGGCCCCAATAATGATGATGCTTGAAATGGCATTGGTTACGCTCATCAGTGGCGTGTGCAACGCAGGAGTTACATTCCAGATCACCATGTATCCAACAAAACAGGCTAATACGAAGACAGTGAAATGTGCCATGAACGACGGAGGTGCCACAGCACCGAGTCCTAAGAGAGCTAGGGCGCCAATTCCGAAGGTTAAAAGTGGTGCCAAAACCGATGGCTTAGACTCCACATTAAGGGCGGGGGTTTCTGGTATGGGTTTCGTCTGCGTTTGAGCAGGCGCTGATGATAGTTTTGGAGGAGGAGGAGGCCACGTAATCTCTTTGTCCTTAACCACGGTTGCGCCACGGATAACTTCATCCTCCATGTCCACGATAAGCTGTCCATCTTTCCCAGGACACATATCGGTAAGAAGATGGCGCAGATTAGTACCATAAAGCTGACTTGACTGCGCAGACAGACGGCTCGGTAGATCGGTATAGCCGATGATGGTAACGCCCTCTTTTTTTACGACTCGTTCTGGTTCTGTAAGCTCACAGTTGCCTCCTTGCTCCGCGGCCAGATCAACAATGACGCTACCAGCCTTCATAGATTCGACCATTTTCGAAGTAATCAGCTTGGGAGCAGGCTTACCGGGAATCAGCGCTGTCGTAATGATGATATCCACCTCCTTAGCCTGTTCGGCAAACAGTGTCATCTCTGCTGCAATGAATGCCTCACTCATGACCTTGGCGTAACCGCCCTCGCCTGATCCTTCCTCATCAAAGTCGAGCAACAAAAACTCGCCATCCATGCTTTCGACTTGCTCCTTGACCTCTGGGCGCGTGTCGAAGGCCCGGACAATCGCACCCATGCCCCTAGCCGCACCGATCGCTGCAAGACCGGCGACCCCCGCTCCAATAACCAGAATTTTTGCAGGTGGAATCTTGCCAGCGGCTGTTATCTGTCCGGTAAAAAACCTACCAAAATGCTGAGCCGCCTCGACCACCGCTCGGTACCCGGCAATGTTGGCCATCGAACTCAGCGCATCCATTTTCTGTGCCCGTGAGATCCGTGGAACACTATCCATTGCTAAGGTGGTCACACCATTGGCAGACAACTGCTCGAGCAAGTCTGGATTCTGTGCTGGCCACAGGAAGGAAATCAGAACTTGCCCTGTTCGTAACAGCTGGATTTCGTCACCTTCAGGCGCTCTCACTTTGATAATGATGTCACTGTCGGTCCAAAGCGCCTGTCTATCAGGGATGATTTCAGCGCCTGCGTCCTGGAATGCTGTATCAGCAAAACTCGCACCCGCACCTGCCTTCGACTCGACAGCAACGGAAAACCCGAGCTTCTGAAGCTCTACCACCACGTCCGGTGTTGCCGCGACACGTTCTTCCCCATCCCGTGTTTCCTTGGGTATCCCAATTCTCATACGATCTCCCTGACCACCTTCTGTGGAAGGCACTGCCAACAACAAGCGTCTGACACACCGAGATCCAGGAACGCTATGTCCCATGATCGTGTTTTTCTCGGTGCCCTGACGAGTTCAGGCGGGGATTGTAAACAAATTGGCAGAACGCTGGGGAAGGATTTTTCTTGCAACATCAGTAGCCGACGCAATTACCCCTATAAAATATGCAAGTTAGTGGTCCTGGGCAAAATCAATAAACCTATCTATTAGCGCCCATGCCTCCCGTAACGCTCCGTGGACGGTCGGGTGCACGGTTATTAGACGGTGGCCGAAGACGATCGTTGCGTAACGAACGCAGCTGATCGGGAGTTAGGGTTCGGAAACGCTGTTGCAGCTCCTGGCGCCTATCAGGTGGTAAGCGCTGGAAGCGCCTATATGAATCCTGTATCCGAGCTCTATTTTCGGGCGTTAGATTCCGGTAAACCTGATACCGATCACGAACGCTCCCCCTTTGATCCGTATCCAAGGACTGCCAGCGATCAAAGCGCGCACGCGCCTGCTCACGTTGTGTAGGCTCCATTTCAAGCCAGCGCTCCGCGCCAGTGGCAATCTGTTCCTGGCGGGCCGAACTAAGCTCCCCCCAATCCTCTTGGTGTTGTCGTAGAAGCTCTCTTTGTTGGACGGATAGATCGGCCCACTCGATACCTCCACTCATGCTCTGCTCCGCCACCTGTGCAAAAGTAAGTTCTGACACGCAAAACCCTGTTACGAGCAACGCAGCTAATCTAATTTTCCTTCTCATCATCCTTCCTCTCTTCTTGCGGCTCCTGGGAGTTCTCCCCTTCGCCCTCCCATTCAGACACCGCCAACCATTCCTCATCGTTTTCTTGCCAAATACCTAAGTACTCTAAAAAGTCGAGCTCCGGCATCTCCTCGTCAGCTCTAGCGGTGGTTAACACGCACGCTATTGCGGCAAACCGCAGCCACTTGAGCACCACCTGAATAAACCAATACTTAACCAACACCGCCCTCCGTACCATCAGCCGGTACGATTTCCGCTTGCTCATCAAGCCAAGCGTAAAATTCAAGCTCTTGAATCATATCTAGCTCTTCATCTCCTAGAAGAATCTCAAGATCACTTAGAGCCACTACGTCAAATGTCTGAACTTCAGATAACCCGGAAAGTTGTCCCTGCCAAAATACCATCACAACAAATACTCCTACCGCAACCGCACACGCAGGAATCCATCGTGAGCGCCAAGTATTCGCCGAGTTCTTCTTGAGTTGCTCCAGCGCCTTGTAGCGAGCTTGAGTTAGTTTAGAGAGTGTTTCTGCGTCCAAAGCAGAGACACTTTCGTCAAAAGTCCGCTTTGTACGTTCTTCCAGTTCTCGCTTTTTCATCACATCGCCCGTGTTCATCAGAAATGCTCTCCAAGTAATTCCCGCAACCGATGGACAGCGCGAAAATAATGTGTCTTTACGCTCCCCTCCGAACAACCCATAGCAGTAGCTGTCTCTGACACATTCAGCCCCTCCAGGTTTCGCAGCATAAAGGCTTCTCTCTGCCGCCTTGGAAGATCCATAAGTGCATTTTCTAGCGCGTCCATGGCATCGCTGCGCGCCACCGTCTCAACTGGGTTCTCTGAAGATGGCCCTGTTGCCCGAGCAACAGGATCGTATCCCTCGCCCTCCTGTCCGCCAAAAAAACTTATCACCCTCCCTCTGACAATGCCGCGCCTCTGCCAGTCAAGGGTCCGATTTTTTAATATCCGGTAAAACAAAGGGCGCCATTCTTCGGCGGGACGCGCTGAGTATTTACGCACCAAGCTAATCATCGCGTCTTGGACTATGTCCAGCGCCTCGTCAGCATCTCGCACGCTCGTCAGCGTAATCCGGTATGCCCGCGTTTGCACATCGCGGAGGAAAGTGTCCATTTCAATCCCCAAACCCAGCTTTCCTTCCTCCCTTGGTAGATATGCCGGCTGCTTTAATGCTGCTAGCGCCATCAGGTACGCTCCCGGCAGCAGTTCATACAAATTCTATGGTAAATCTTCATTCCCTATCGACGCACCCTACCCTTATCGCACAAGATAACGCTCAACGGGACTCTTGGTTGACACTATTCGTCTTATTAACTCCCTGACTAGAAAAAAATTGCTCGCACAATGTTTACGAAACAGAAATCTTTAACCTTAAATAATCCTAACATATTGATTAAAAACAATTTATGTGTATCACCTGCCCCCGGAACCGTCGCGCTGGGGATCGAGATGCTATGCCCTTAATGACAGGAATACCCGGATTACTCCGAGTCGCACTCCCTGTGCCCCTTGCTGGTGCCCTTGACTATCGCTGGCCGGGGCCTGGCCCTCTACCTGCCCGGGGCTGCCGTGTGCGCGTTTCACTGGGCGCCAGAAAGAAGATCGGTATCGTAGTTGGCCACCCTATCAAGACGGACATTGGCTCGAGCAAAATAAAAAACGTTATCGATGTTCTAGATGAGACTCCCGTCCTTGACAGTGAGCTTCTAGAATTGCTCCAGTGGTGTGCGGACTACTATCACCATCCCATTGGGGAAGTTTTGAATCAGGCGTTACCAGTTCTCCTACGCCAAGGAAAAAGTCCTCTAGCACAACAAGAGCAGACGTGGGAACTGACAGAGGTGGGCCAAGTTCAAAATGTTGAGGCCCTGCGGCGGCGCGGTAAGCGGCAAGCCGAGGTCCTTGAACTACTCCAGCGCACTAGCTCTTTGAGCACTCAAGAACTTCGCGATGCGGGTCTCAAACGTGAGGTCCTGAAACGTTTAGCAGCAAAAGGGTGGATCCAATCGAGGCAGCTGGTTTTTACGCCGCCGCTCGCCACAGAACCCGCACACCCGATGCCCGAACTGACCAGAGAACAACAACAGTGTCTAACCGTTATTTCCAGCGCGCGAGCAGGTTACCAAGCATTTTTGCTCCAAGGTGTGACAGGGAGCGGCAAAACAGAGGTGTACATGCGGCTAATCTCAAAGCAACTCGAAGTCGGCTGCCAGAGCTTGTTGCTGGTACCTGAAATCGGTCTGACCCCTCAGCTCGTCAATAGGTTGGAAAATCGCTTTGGTCTCGGCCTTGCCGTAATGCATTCTGGTCTCCCAGCGGGTGAAAGGCTAAGAGCGTGGCAAAATGCGCGAACAGGCGTTGCTAAAGTCATCGTCGGCACACGCTCTGCCATATTCTCCCCATTGGTCAATGCTGGATTGATTATTGTTGATGAAGAACATGACGTCTCCTACAAACAGCAAGACGGTTTTAAGTACTCAGCAAGGGATCTCGCTGTTCTCAGAGGACAGCGACTAAATGTACCTGTGATTCTAGGGTCAGCAACGCCCTCGTTGGAAAGTATCCATAATGCTAACCAAGGCCGCTATCAGATCCTGACAATGAAAAATCGAATTGGTTCGGCGGGTGATCCTGAAATTCGAATAATCAATATGAATCACCATGCAAGCCACCATGATCTTTCTACACCTCTGATATCAGCCATCGAACGACACCTTTCAGAGAATTGCCAAGTTATATTGTTTCTCAACCGTCGTGGTTTTGCGCCGGTTCTATTGTGCACAAAATGCGGGGTTGTCGAGGAGTGCGATCGCTGTGATGCGCGACTAACTTTGCACCCCTCCAGCGGACATCTTCGATGTCATCATTGCGGTCGAACGCGTCCACTTAGCTGGGCATGCGGAATCTGCAGATCTGAACGGATAGCCGTTGGCGCTGGCACCCAAAGAGTCACCGATGAGCTTCGTGTGTTGTTTCCGAAGGCTCGTATTGCGCGACTAGACCGAGATATAGCCTCCCGCAAGGGAAGTATTGAAGCCGTACTTGCGGAAGTTGAGCACGGCGATACACAAATTTTAGTGGGTACCCAGATGCTCGTAAAAGGCCATGATTTTCCGCGCGTTACTCTCGTTGGTGTTCTCAGCGCAGATCAAGGCCTTTTCGGAACCAACTTTCGCAGCAGTGAACGATTGGCTCAGATCTTGCTGCAAGTTGCTGGAAGAGCGGGCAGGCGAAATCGGCCAGGAGAAGTCTTGATTCAGAGTTACTATCCGGAACACCCGCTACTTGCCCGTTTGGCGGCGCAGGACTACGACGCGTTCGGCAAACTTGCCCTAGCAGAACGAAAAATCGCGGCCTGGCCCCCCTTCTCCCACCTGATTGTCTGGCGAGCCGAAGCTGGGCGGCGAGAGCCAGCATATAATCTCCTGGAACGCATCGCTACCGAGGCTCAATGCATTGCCTCGGACATTACAATCCTCGGCCCCGCATCACCTAGTATGGAAAAGCGTGGCGGTCGATATCGCGCTCAATTACTCTTTCAGAGCGCCCACAGATCGCCGCTTCATGATCTGATTCGCGAGTTATTACCGCTGGTCCGAGTTTGGCCTGAAGCTAGGCGTGTACGATGGTCCATTGATGTGGACCCGAGCGAGTTATAGTTTCAAGTAGAATCCCAGCATTGCAACATTTGACTCACTACCTTTGCGCTCTCAAATCGATAATCTACTTAAAGAGGCTGTAGCAAACTTTGCTGCTGAACGCGGGTTTACGGACGCTTATGATCTAGACCCACAGTTGGAACGTGTGCGCGATCCCAAGCACGGAGACTTTACGAGCAATATTGCCCTTAGGCTCTCCAAGGACCTAGGGGAACCACCCCGAGAGATCGCCACCACACTTTTAGCTTTTATTCCCGAGTCTACTCTGGTTGCCAACGCGCAGATTGCAGGGCCCGGGTTCATTAATTTAACGCTAACGACGGAGGCCTATCAACGAGAACTCACCAAAATTCTCGAGACAGGTTCAATGTACGGTTGCTCGAATATTGGTAAGGGTCAACGCATTTTGTTGGAATACGTATCGGCCAACCCAACTGGACCGCTCCACGTTGGTCACGGGCGTCATGCAGCCTATGGAGCATCCCTAGCCAACTTACTGCGTGCAACAGGCCACAATGTTCATGAAGAATACTATGTCAACGATGCAGGAAGACAAATGGATATCCTCACGGTCAGCGTATGGCTAAGGTATCTCCAATTGCTCGGCTTAGACCTTGGCTTCCCAGCAAATGCTTATCAGGGTGATTATGTCAAGGAAATTGCACATGAAGTACAGACCACTCTAGGGGAAAAGTTCGTAATTACCGACCATATTGATCTATCTAAACTTCTCCACGCTGACCCAGCTGATAGCGAAAAACTTCTTGACCTGCTCATAGCAAAAGCAAAAGAAATGCTAGGACAAGAAAAATTTTCCGCTCTTCTTAAGGAGGCTCTGAACAGCGTGCTTACTGACATCAAAGACGATCTAGCCAAATTCGGTGTTCATCCCCAGCGATGGTATTCCGAGCACAGTCTCACTGAAGGCGGCGCAATCGATCGGGCTTTAGATCTTCTAGAAGAGCAGAAAATGCTTGATGTTCGCGATGGCGCTACTTGGTTCAAAGCAACGGAATATGGTGATGAAAAAGACCGAGTAGTTATTCGAGAGAACGGGGCAAAAACTTATTTCGCTTCTGATATCGCATATCACTTTGAGAAGCGGGAACGGGGGTTTGACATTCTTCTAGATGTGCTCGGCGCTGATCACCACGGCTACGTCGCAAGAGTGCGCGCGGGACTTGAAGCAATGAGCGAATCAGGTGATTCTCTCGAAGTCCGGCTAGTCCAGTTCGTAACTTTGTATCGCGGACGCGAGAAAGTTCAGATGTCAACCCGATCCGGTGAGTATGTGACGCTACGTCAACTTCGTACCGAGGTTGGAAATGATGCCGCACGATTCTTCTACGTATCACGTTCCAATGACCAACATCTAGATTTTGATCTCGAACTCGCAAAAGCACGATCTAACGATAATCCCGTTTACTATGTGCAATACGCACACGCACGGGTGGCTAGCCTATTGAGAAAAATGAAAGAAGAAGGATTTAGGATAGAACATAGTGATATGCTGGAGTTGGCGTGCCTCACGGAGGAGGCGGAGCATACTTTGCTAGTGTCCTTGAGCCGATATCCTGAGGTACTTCAGCTTGCCGCCGTGAACCGAGCACCACAACACCTTCTACAGTATTTACGCGGTCTGTCAGCAAATTTCCACTCGTATTACAACGCGCATAGAGTGCTTGTCGAGGACGCAAAGCTTCGCAATGCGCGAATTACCCTAGTTCTCGGAACGCGCCAGGTTCTGCATAACGGGCTAACACTGCTTGGAGTCACTGCCCCCGACAATATGTGAGAGCATTCCATGAATGTACTAAAGAAAATAGCTAACAAGGCCATTCCATCGCATACGACTAGGTGGGTGTGGATGTTGTGCGGCTTTAGTCTTGGCCTGATCGTATCCACAATAATTTATGTGAGCGATAGAGGAGCGCTCAATTTGCCTACCACACCCACGCCGGCGATCCCCACACCATCCCAAAGTCGAATAGAACCCGCCCCTGAAATAGTGACGGCGACGCATCCCGCGACACGTTTTGATTTCTACGAAATTTTGCCAAAGTTTGAAGTTGTAATTCCTGAAGTCGAATCTGAGGCAATAATTGACCACATAGCGCGTATTGTGGAAGAACCGGGTAGGTACGTTTTACAGACCGGTTCCTTCAGAGAGTCTACAGATGCTGAGCAAATGAAGGGGACTCTGGAAGTTCTCGGTATTCAGTCCAGTATTCAGAAAGTCACCATCGATGCAGATGACTTTCATCGCGTACGTATTGGCCCCACCAGCGACTTAGATGAACTAAACAGAGTGAGAAGGCAGCTTTGGAACGCCCAAATAGAATCTCTCCTTATAACGGTACCTAATTAGGCATCCTAAATGGGACGCCTACTAATATTTGTTCTCTCACTAATCCTCCCAACGGGTGTAACTCTTTCTCAGGCCCTAACTATTACGGGCGTCGGTGACATCATGCTTGGCACCAACTATCCGGATGACCGGCTGCCGGCCAACGATGGAGCTCATTTCCTAGAGCTTGTAAATCCAGTTCTCAGAGCAGCCGACATTACGTTTGGCAATCTAGAGGGAGTCATCATGGCTGGTGGAATCCCTCAAAAAACCTGTTCAACTCCGGATGTCTGCTTTCTATTCCGCTCACCCCCTCGTTACACCACTTATCTTAGGGATGCGGGTTTCGACGTTCTCAGCCTAGCCAATAATCATGCACGGGACTTCGGCGAAGAAGGCCGAACAGCCTCAATGGCAGTTCTTGATCAATATGGCATTCGGCATTCTGGTAGACGCGGCGATATCGCAATGTGGGAACAAAATGATCTTGCCATCGCGCTCATCGCCTTCTCCCCTACACGGGAATCCTATCTGTTAAATGACATTCCGACTGCCGAACAAGAAATCCTGCGATTATCATTAACCCATGACATCGTCATCGCCTCTTTTCATGGTGGTGCGGAAGGCCCTACCGCTACAAACCTCCCTTTTGAGGAGGAGTTCTACTTTGGAGAAACTCGAGGAGAGGTTGTACGATTCTCACACGCTGCCGTCGACGCGGGTGCTGACCTGGTACTGGGGCATGGTCCTCACGTACCAAGAGCGTTGGAACTGTACAATGAACGGCTGATTGCTTATAGCCTTGGGAACTTCATAACGCATGTCGGTGTGAGCATCAGTGGCATTGCCGGCTGGACACCTATCTTAACGGTAAAGATTGATCAGGATGGGGCCTTCCTCAGTGGACGAATCGACTCTGCGCTACAGAGCCGCGTCGACGGTCTCATCTGGGACCCTGATCGACAGGCTTACAAGCTCATCAAAGATCTGACGGAAAAAACCTTTGGGACTGATATGCTGCGCTTCGAAACCGATGGCACATTCGTGGCCGGGGAGGAAGGTCACCCCACAGACGACGATTGATACCTGTTACTCGTCAACTGAAACCTGACGGAAGTCGACTCCCAGAGAATTAAGTTTTCGGTAAAGATGGGTTCGCTCCATTCCGATCCGTTCAGCCAGTCGGCCCACTTTGCCACCGCACAGGATCAGCTGCTGGCGAAGATACGCCCGCTCGAAATGCTCTCTCGCTTCTCGCAAAGGCATTGAAAGCAAATCCTGTTTCACAAGAGGCTCTTCTGTCGAGGCTCCTGGGGTGAGCTGTCCCTCAACCTCTTCTAGAGTGATTTCTTCTTCCGCGCCAATAATCAAAAGCCGACTCACCATGTTCTTCAACTCCAGGATATTCCCGGGCCAAGGGTAATTACGGAGCCTATTCTGTGCCGCGACACTGAATCTCCTAAATGGTAGATTTTCTGAGTCAACCAACAAGTCAACATAGTGGAGCAATAACTCTGGTACCTCTTCCAAATATTCACGCAACGGCGGCACACGGATCACAACGATACTGAGACGAGACAATAGCTCTCTCCGGAAATCGTTCATATCTTGCTCGAACCCCGGTGGGGCGCTCGATAGAAACCGCACGTTAAGATCACGGTCCGTACTGCTACCGCTCGGTCGGTACCGTTCTTTCTCTAACACCTCCAGTAACATTTGCTCAGTACTCGCAGATACACTGCAAATTTCATCAATAAAAAGAATTCCTCCGCTTGCTCGTTCTAAAGCCCCCTGCTCTTGGCCGTCGCCGAGGAATACAGTCGTTCCGCTACCGCCGTTTACAGCGCTAAAGGGCCCTGCAGAACGGCTGCTAAGACTTGCCAGGTACCTCGCATATGCCTCTCTTCCACTCCCGGGTTCGCCAGTCAATAGTGTGTGTGCGTCGTAGCGAGCAATTCTGGCAACTTGATCCCGCAAGGATCGTATAGTGTCACTCTTCCCAACTGGGGCTAGCATTGGCGTTACCATGCTGCGCCGTGGTTCAACAGTCTGCTTCTGCTCCAACGCTTTTTCGACGGTACGCAACAATTTTGCTAAGGAGACCGGCTTTTCGATGAAATCAAGAGCACCAAGTCGGGTAGCCTCAACAGCAGCATCCACCGTCCCATGTCCAGACATCATAACGACTGGTTCGAGTCCCCCCTGTTCGGACCACTCCTTCAATAGGGAGATCCCATCCGTATCCGGCATCCAAATATCTAACAGAATAAGGTCGAAGTCCTGATTCTTTTTAGCAGTTCTTGCAACAGCAGCATCCTCCGCCGTTGTTACCTCATATCCCTCTTCGCTGAGGATCTCTTCAAGAAGCAAACGAATATTGGATTCGTCGTCAACGACCAGAACTCGTGCATTACTCATGCACGTTCTCTCCTTTCATCATGGTGGTTTTCGCTAAACAACAATTCGTCTTCCGCCTTTCTTGTTGTGGGCAGCAGTATGCTAATCACGGCTCCTCCTTGTTTCCGGTTCCGCGCCGTAATCCGTCCATCGTGTTCTTCCACCAGCTTCTTAACGATAGACAAGCCGAGACCAGTGCCCTTTGGCTTACTAGTAACGTAGGGATCAAAAGCCTCTTCAACAATTTCTTCTAAAAATCCAGGACCATTATCTTCCACCTTTATTTCGATGAACCCTATTCCCTCATCATCTGTGTGATGAGTTGATATCTTCAGTTGTTGGTCATCACTATGACCCATTGCCTCAAGAGCATTTCGGATTAGGTTGTGGAAAACTTGCCGCATGCGCACGGCATCTGCTTTGATTGGTGGAAGGGTTTCTAGACTCAATTCTAGGGCTAGAGACAATTCGTGGTGGTAGAGCTCTGCAACTTCAGAAATTACGTCGTTGAGATTGAATTCAGTCAACTCCATATCGGGAGTCCGAGCATATTCACTGAAAGCATTCACCATTTCCTTCATTGCCTCGACTTGCTGGATAATGGTATAGGTCGCCTTATCGAGAAGCTCCGAATCCTTTGTGGGGGAAGACAGATAACGACGACGCAGACGTTCTGCTGATAGCTGGATAGGCGTCAATGGGTTTTTGATCTCGTGCGCCAAACGCCTTGCGACTTCACCCCAAGCCGCATCGCGCTGCGCCTGCATGAGCGCTGTAATGTCGTC
>JAZAGZ010000057.1:0-8649 GCA_036231525.1 Pseudomonadota bacterium
GGTGGGTAGGTCCTAGATTAAATTTCAAGCAAATTCTATCAGGGGTAAGTATACAGGTATAAATATTAAGTGCGTCTTCAAAACATTGCTATCACTCATTGTATCGTTGTATCTGGATCAGGGGTGCAACTTGATACTCGGGTAGGTGCTAATTAGTGATGGGGCCAGGGGCTGATAGGTGGGGTCTATGTCCCAGTTCCACATATTATCAGGTGGACCACTTTTGGGGAGAAGGACCAGTCTTATTCTTGACACTTACTGGTTATTGGTGGTTACTAGATTTCTGTTAAGCTCATTTTGTATAATAGCTCAAAATGGGTTTTCAGGATCCATCAGGTAGTTTACTAATATAGCATTAGCTTAGGAGGCGAATGGCACACGACAGTTATCTTACCTATGGCAAGCGTGAGGGGCAGCAAGACTTTCCTACCCACCTGATTTCAGGGATTCCTTCGTACCTAAAGTCGGAGATAGTTCCGCCGGTAACGGAAAAACTCGAAGAGAGAAAAGTTAAGGCAGCTGTGCTCGGTTTGCCTTGGGAACACACCAATACCTGTCGACCCGGCACCTCCATGGGGCCCCGTGCAGTGCGGTGTGCAACAGATCATTACATCAGCCACCATGGTGAATTTCAGGTTGATCTTTTTGATGCATTGAACTTAGTCGACTGTGGTGACGTGCAAATTATCCCTGGTAACGCACGCCGCACATTCGATCGCGCAGAGGAATGCATCACCAACATTCTGAACGCTGGAGCAATTCCGTTTGTATTTGGAGGGGACGATTCCTGCCCCATTCCAGTTACCTCGGCCGTTTCTAAAGTGAGTTCTGGAGGCATAGGTTACATCCATTTTGATTCGCACATGGATACAGCTCGTGATGTTGGAGGTGAAACGCTGAATCATGCCTGCCCCGTAAGCCGTACTGCGGAACTACCAAACTGTGAGCGTGTCGCATTAATAGGTATAAACGGAGCACTTAATCCTCCAGATGAACGTGCCTTCGTAAATGAGTATAATATCCTCATGTTCACGATATGGGATATCGATGAGCAGGGCGTTCAGGCTATAGCAGATCAGGTTATTGACCATGTCTGGATCGATTCAGTAGAAAAGGTAATTTTACACACAGACCTTGATTGCATGGACCAGGCATTCGTTCCAGGAATTACAACCCCAGAATGCGGTGGTATGACACCGCGTGAGATGATTCGATTTGTGCGAGCTTTTGCGCGCCGTGGTATCGACGCTTATGTAATCACGGAGTGCTCGCCGGTTTATGATCCGGCAAACAACGCCGCGAGAGTGGCAGTGCGTCTTTCAATGGACGTTATGGGTACCATAGCGAATCCAAATGGTAGAGGGAGGGTATAAGCAAGTGTAATGTCTCGGTCCAAGAAAAGCCGCTTCAACAAACGGCACACTGGGCCGCAAATAACATTCTTCAATAGGAGTAATATCGATGCAAAATAAAAAACAAAACCCTAAATCGGTTAAAGGATCCATCAGTAGACGAACCTTTCTTGGTGCCTCAGCAGTGGCGGCCACTGCGCCATGGATCATTACTTCTCGTACTCTACAAGCTGCAGAAGAACTTAACATTCTAGTGTGGTGTGATCATGCTGATTCCAAGCTCACAAAGCCCTTCGAGCAAAAACACGGTGTAACCTTAAACGTTAAAACCTACGAGGGAACAGGTACAGCACTGTCAATTATCGAACAGTCACGACCTGGGGACTGGGATGTTTTCGTCATTGACGCTCCAGACGTTCCTCAGGTAGCGAAACAAGGACTATTGAAGGAACTTGATCGGACTGACTATCCCTGGAACGACCTCTTCGAACAAATCCGCAATGCTCCTTACAACTCCGTGGGAGGCAAGCTCTACGCAGTACCGGAGAAATTTGGTTATTACGGTGTAGCGTATAATGCTTCTAAGGTTAACGAAAAAGACATGAGTAGCCCCGGAATAATGTGGAACGCAGCCTACAAAGGCCGGATGGCAGTTTACGACTACTACTTTCCCGTAATCCAAATGATCGCCATCACGTTAGGCATGAAGCCAACCGACATAACTGTGGGGAACCTGGAAAAGGTCATCCGCCCAAAGCTGCTTGAAATGAAGTCCAACGTCGGACTGATTGGTGACATTGTGGGTGTCCAGAACGCTCTCGTGAATGGCGATTCTGACCTCATCATTGCTGGTGCAGAGTATGCGGTCTCTGTTCTCACGCCTGGTAACCCCGACCTGCGCTGGACCATTTGTGATAATGGCGGTCTTATCTGGACACAAGGCCTTGCAATCTTCGCAGATTCGAATAAAAAAGACCTCGCCAACGAATTTGTAAAGTACGTCATTAGCCCTGAGGGGCAGGAGAGACTGGCAACCTCAGAATGCTACTGGGCAATGCCCACGAACTCTAAGACCCCACTGTCTTCAGATCGTAAAGCCATCCTGCGCTGGGATGAACAGCCAGGCTTCCTCGCTAAATCATACCTTTCCTTCCTATCTGAGCCAGAACTTGACGCAGCCATGCTTGACCTCTGGACGGAATTCCTGCAGGCCTAAATCTATCTACTATGAGTGTTTCATCGAGCCCCTCAAGACGGAGGGGCTTCGACCTCGCTCGTTGGTCAATTTGGCCTGCAATATTCACCACGGGGCTGCTTTTCGCCGTACCGCTTGGCACTATGGCAGTGGTAAGTTTCTGGACCAGAGTACGTGGCAAGCTCGAGGCTTCATGGACACTAGCCAACTACGAGAAGTTCTTCGGCCGTAGCTATCTCGTCGAAGCTCTGGTCAATTCAGTGGAAGTGGCACTGCTCACTACGGTATTGAGCATCCTACTTGCTTACCCCCTTGCCTACATCCTCGCCTATCGTGTGCCACCGAGATGGCAACGGTTCGTACTTATCCTCGCGGTGCTTCCGTTCTGGACATCCTACGTGGTTCGTTCCTATAGTTGGCTCCTATTATTGTCGGAGAATGGGGTGATCAACCAAACCCTGCACAGTATCGGTTTAATCCAAGAGACAATGTCACTCGGCTACAACCGGGGGGCAACAGTGCTTGGTTTCGTGCATTTCTTCACTATGCTACTAACGCTCACGATTTACGCGAACCTAGTGCAAATTAGTCCCTCTTATCGTCGCGCAGCAGCCGATCTGGGTGCATCACAATTACAAATCTTCATGAGGGTAACACTGCCGCTAAGTATGCCCGGTATCGCGGTTGGGGCCTTCTTATGCTTTGTAATCACCATCGGCGACTACATCACCCCTCAGATACTCGGTGGTAACACAGAGATGCTGATGCCACAGGCAATCATGCTTCAAGTCTCGCGCGGTGCGAATTTTCCAATGGCATCGGTTATGAGCTTATCATTAATGGTGGTTGTAACGGTGTTTTATTTACTAATAGCGCGTTACCTGCGTATGGAAAGGGTTTGATGAGTCTACGCAATCTCCCCGCTGGTACCTATGTTTTAGCACTGTTCGTTTTTATATACCTACCTGTGCTGATCCTAGTTCTGTTCTCTTTTCAGGACGGGGTACTGCCGGTTCCACCTTTCAAAGGACCAAGCCTACAGTGGTATGAGAGAATGATAAGTAACGGACGACTTACCGCGGCACTATTTAACTCTGTCATTGTCGCTGTACTTTCAGCAATAGTTTCGACTGTCCTCGGATTTCTTGCAGCTTACAGCCTTGCGAGGCGCAATTTCAGATTCGCTTCGGCAGCACGCTTCTTTTTGATGGCACCCATTACCGTCTCGTACCTAATCATCGGGATGGGACTACTCATTACTTTCAACATGACCTCTGTACCGAAGTCCCTCTTCACAGTTGGTCTGGGGCATGTGATTATCAACCTACCAATTTGCTTCTCGATCCTCTTCTCGCAATTGGGAGATCATCAAAGAAACCTTGAGCGAGCAGCTGAAGACCTCGGCGCCAGCCAACTTCAGGCTGTCCTTTTTGTCACCGTACCTATTCTACGTCCGGCTCTTTTCGCGGCCTTCTGCATCGCTGCGACATTGTCCTGGGACGAATTCATCGTTGCTTTCATGCTGAGCCGGTTCGACGTCACTTTACCAGTAATTATCTTTGAGATGCTTCGCGCTGGGCTTAACCCCGAGGTGAACGCAGCGGGCACTGTGGTCTTTGCGATCTCCATTACAACTGTAATGCTTGCGCTGATAATAGCCACGCCGAAGGGTCGTCGTAATGCCTGAACCGCTAGTCGAGCTTATTAATATTACAAAGCGTTACTCAGGAATTACGGTTGTAGACGCAGTGGAAATGACCATCAATCGAGGAGAGTTTGTTGTATTAGTTGGCCCATCGGGCAGTGGAAAGACCACCATACTCTCAATCTTGGGTGGGTTTATCGAACCTAACGAGGGCTCTATTCACATCGCTGGTGAGAACATGACAAAAATTCCTCCGGCCCACCGCCCTACAGTTACTGTTTTTCAGGACTTTGCACTGTTTCCTCACATGACTGTGGAGAAGAACGTCGCATTTGGGTTAACAATGCACAAAGTTGACAAGCCCCTTCGGCAAAGTCGTGTTGAACAATCTCTTAGCATCGTTGGACTCGAGGGATTTGGCGGGCGAAAAGTACACCAGCTTTCCGGTGGTCAACGACAGCGTGTTGCACTCGCCCGCGCGATAGCTGTCGAGCCAACTGTTCTCCTGCTCGATGAGCCGCTAGGGGCTTTGGATCTCAATCTTCGGAGGCAGATGCAAGACGAGCTTGTCAGTATCCAGCGCCAGCTTGGCACCACTTTTGTCCACGTGACCCACGACCAAGAGGAGGCAATGAGTATTGCCGACACCATCGTGGTTCTTAACAACGGCCGCATAGAAGATATGGGGACTCCCGATAGGGTGTATTTGAAGCCAGCTACAGAATTCACTGCGGAATTCATGGGAGAGAGTAACCTAATTGCAGGCGAGGTCACTTCTAACCTTGATGGTAAGAGCATGGTTAGAACAACTTTTGGTACTATCGAGGCAATAGGCGAGGCCCCGAATGGCTCTCATGTAAAGGTCTGCTTGCGGCCTGAGCACCTCCGGCTCAACCCTTTATCCGAAGGAACCTCAAAATTACTCTATCGCGGCAAGGTGACCGAGACCACATTCCAGGGAACAAATCGACGCTGCCGCGTCGTAGCCGATGAAGACAAGTCAGTTCACATGCTATTACGTCTACCTGTCGAGGAATCAGTATCCGTAGGGGACAATATCGAGGTCCATGTAAGTAATTCTCATCCAATCCTGATTAGTAACTAGTTGAAAATAAAAGTAAATGTCGGACTTTACGAAAAAAGAAAAAGAGCTCCGGGCCGCTGGTGTCCGTTATTTATTTGGTGCGTACGTTGATATCCACGGGGTACCTAAATCAAAGACGGTTCCTCTATCGCATTTCAAAGAAATGATGAAGGGTTCTGAACTTTACACTGTTGGTGCTCTCGAAGGCATGGGACCACTGGGACCCAATGAAGATGAGTGCGTAGGCATACCCGACGCCACAACATTGACCATCCTACCCTGGGACTCTCGATATGCGGTCGCTGCCGCTGATCTCACCTTTCATGGTCAACCCTACGACCATGACTCTAGGTGGGTGCTACATCGACAAATCGCAGCTGCTGATGACATGGGCTACATCATGAACATGGGGGTAGAGCCAGAGGTATACGTGCTGCAAAAACGCGAAGGCAACTGGATCCCATTCGTACTTGAGGACTTGCTTAACGCTCCTACGCGGGGCTACGACATTGAGACCACCATTCTGGCCGATCCTTTCCTCGATCCCATGGTCGAGCATATCAATGCACTAGGATGGGACGTATACTCCTTTGACCATGAAGGAGGAGACGGGCAGTATGAATTCGACTTCGGGTACACCGACGCTTTGACGATGTGCTTCCGCATGATCCTTTTCCGACTCATGGCTAAACACGTGGCGCGCTCTATCGGTTGCATCGCGAGCTTCATGCCGAAACCCTGGCCCGATGCTTTTGGCTCTGGAGCTCATATGAACGTTAGCCTCGCTGATAAGTTTACCGGGAAAAACATGTTTAAGGCACGATCAAAGGAGGAAGCTATTGACAAGCAAGGCTACACGAAACTCGCATACCAGTTCACTGCAGGGGTATTACGCCACTTCGGGTCCATCACTGCAGTGGTATGTCCAACCACCAACTCTTATAAAAGAATGGTCCCATACGGGCGTATGCGCGAAATGTCATGGGCACCAGTGTATCGTGCGTGGGGCCACAACAACCGCACATTGATTGCTCGACTACCAATAAATCGATACTGCCTTGAGGTTCGGCAGGCTGACAGTGCATGCAACTTCTACCTAGGTTCAGCGATGGTGCTTGCAGCAGGGCTGGAAGGTATTAGAGAGGACCTCGATCCCGGCGAAGCGGTGGACTACGACACCTACACCGTTAACGAGCCTGAGCTGGAGGCCAGAGGTATCCTCCGAGTTCCTCGAACTCTCGGGGAGGCACTTGAGTCTTTCAAATCGGATCCGCTCAGCACCGAGGTTTTTGGCGAGTCATTTCACTCCACATTCTTAGAGTATAAGCAAGCGGAATGGAATGAGTACTGTCTAGACGTTAGTCAATGGGAACGAGACAGATATCTACAACTATGGTAGCTATGAAACGGCTAGTATAAATTCATGTGCGAATCGGAACGAGCGAAAGCTAACCTTGAGACACTGTCCCGTTTCAATCGGGCCGAGCCCGTGTTGGTGGACGTGGCTCCTGCTGGTGACGTTGTGCCTGGCATGACTGAAAACACAGTGCTCACATCCGGTGCACCAATGCCCTTTGAGGTCTATAGCGGTGGGCAACGTGCTTCTCTGCTATACGGTGCAATCTACGAAGGACTTGCATCAAGCGAAGAGGAAGCTGAGGACAAATTCTCTGCTGGAGAAATCAAAGTGGGTGCTTGCCATGAACATGGTTGTGTGGGCTCGGTAGCAGGTATTTACACCGCGTCTATGCCTGTTTTCGTGTTGGAAAACCGCACCTTCGGAAACCGCGGATTTTGCAACTTCTACGAAGGGGAATCACCACGGCGCCTGAACTACGGCGTTTTCGACTCTGAGGTCCGCCGAGGTCTCGACTTTCTACGTGAGGTTGTGGGTCCGGTGATCGGCGACGCTGTGCGTGCTTCGGGGGGCATAGCGCTCAAGCCTATCATTTCCCGCGCCCTGCACATGGGCGACGAGCTTCACAGCCGCAACACCGCCGCTACTCTTCTCTTCAGCCGCGAGCTTACTCCATACCTGCTCGAACTTTACTCCCGTCACGGTGAAACGGTTAATGGCATGCTTGCCTTCCTGCAGCAGAGCGACTACTTTTTCCTACGATTATCCATGGCTGCTGCTAAGTGCACCGCCGACGGTGCGCATGGTTTAGAGCACTCTAGCGTTATGACAGCCATGACTATAAGTTGTGCTCACTTTGCGATACGAGTGAGTGGTCTCGATGGCTGGTACCGTGGTCCTCATGCAAGCGCCGATATCAAATACTTCGAGGGCTTCGGGGAAGAAGACATGGAGTGGGTGGGTGGTGAGAGCCACATCACAGAGACGGTCGGTCTTGGGGGGTTCGCGCAAGCTGCTGCTTTCGCTCTACAAACCTATCAAGGCGGCTCACCGGAAGTAATGGTGAAAAAAAATCTCGCAATGTATGAAATTACTGTGGGAGAAAACGAAGATTACCGAATCCCCTTCTTCGGTTACCGAGGTACACCTACCGGTGTGGATGTTTTCCAAGTTTTGGAAACCGGAGTCTTACCAGTCATCGACGCAGGATTAGCGGGTCGTAATGGTGTTGGTCAGATTGGAGCTGGTACTTTGCAAGCACCTATCGAGTGCTTCGAAGAGGCGAAGAAAGCTTATCTTGAACGGTACAAGTGAGCTTCTAAAGGAAGTGGGCCTGGCAGTGACTTGACAAACCCCCACCATTTTCATTTTTTCACACCTCTTCAAGTTGGTTGACTACTTCAGTGGTCCTCCATTTAAAACATTCCTATTAGGCATATCCGCCTGCCGGAGTCCCATGTATTTAGGGGGAGGGCCTTGGCGGACCCCGGGCCCTCTGCCAGCCCCTGCATCTGGATCACCACCAGCGGGATCAGAGCAAATTAGACGGGGAACGGGCTGCGCTTGACCATTTTCCTATCGAGAAGTTGTAATATCATTACCGAGGTTGTTAGCGGGTGCTGGCGGCCTCGGTTTGCCGGGGTCTTTCGGGGCTCCGGCACCATTCCTCATACATCACCCCTCTGCATCCTTTCAGGTACGGAACCATCGGTAACAGACCTCCAGCTTCCCTTCTTCCACTGGTTGAATCACTTCCCACCTATTCATGAAACTGTCTCTGGAGACAATAAACCCAAGGAAGTGAAAGCGGCCAACGTCTCCCATCCGAGAAATTAAAATCTAGTTGTGGCATAATGATGTCTTGCGATTTGCAATCATAATTACAATTAAAACTTAACTTTGAAGAAAGGAATCAATTATGGCTCTTACGGCGATGACATTACCCATTCTTCCCGGCAAGAAAGAGATGTGGCAAAAATTAATGGAACAAATAACTACTGAACCAGGGCGAACTGA
>JAZAGZ010000058.1:0-11040 GCA_036231525.1 Pseudomonadota bacterium
GGCTGGGCAGATAAGTTTGTTATGACGCCACAGGGTGGCGTCGAGGATTTTTACGTCGCGGCAGATGCTGCTTTTTTACAGGGCGAACTTACCCTTATATACCATGATTTTTCTGCCGCAATCGGTGGTGGCAGTTATGGGAACGAACTGGATATGTCCTTAGTCTGGGACTTCAGTAATCGCTACGAATTGTGGGTAGGATTTGCGCACTACGACGCGAAGGGATTCTCAACGGATACCGATAAGGTTTGGGTCATGCTATCGGCAAGTTTTTAAACTAATCACTATGCTGACTATGAATACCCCAGCGATCTGCTGTGACTACCCGGTTTTAGTGCTGTTTTTAGGAAGTGTGGACATTTGATTGGCCCGTTTAGGAACTGGCGTGTCCACTGACATCTCATTGAGCAACTCTTCGACAAGCTTCTGCATTGTCGCGAGTTCTTCTCGATTGAGTTGATCCAACCGTTCACCAAGTTTGTCGGCGTCGAACTCCGCCATGGGATTCTCTCCTTATTCTTTTTATATTTGGCTGTTTTTTACGCAGCATTCGAATCTTAACTCATCTGAGCATCTATTTTTGTATTTGATGCTAATTTGATGATTGAGACATGCTTCGGTGAGGAAGCTATTAATTGATTCAGCGTAGAACAGCTCTTGCATTAAGAGATGACACACCCTTATTACTGAAAGCGGTTAGTTCGACGGTATCTTCTACACGCTGCCCTATAAGATTGATTTGATTTCCCAGATACAGTGGGCTCTTTGCCCGGAAGGAAAAATGACTTAACTCAGGTCGGTTACATTCCCGGGCGACGAGATCAGCCAAAAGTATGGCAGTCAGAGGCCCATGGACAACTAGCGCCGGATATCCTTCTGAGCGAGCGTACGGTAAGTCATAGTGAATGCGGTGTGAGTTGAAGGTCAGTGCAGAAAATTGGAATAGCATGCTTTCATTCGGACAAATTTCTCGGCGAAAACCAGTGTCTGGCATCATAGTCTTGGGGTCAGAAACGCTTTCCCTGATAGTGGTTTTCGGACGATAAGCAATATCTTGTTCTTCCATGAGTGTTACGCTGTTCTTGTTGCTGATTTTATGGGCTACGGTTACGAAAACGAGAGGGCCTGATCGGCCCTCCGTGTAGCGGACTGCTTGAATGGTGGAGGTACGTTGTACTCGCTCGCCGATTCGTAGATCACCAAGGTAATCAATACGGGCACCAGCAAACATCCGGCTCGGAAATGGAACAGGTGGCATGAAGGTACCTTTTTTTGCATGCCCGTCCGGGGCGAGATCGCTGAATTTTGTTGAGCGTAGAAAGTACAGCCAGTGATAGAGCGGTGGCAGGATGGTTCCATCGAGATAATCTTCAGGGTCATGATCCAGGGTAGATGCAAGCATCTGAACCTGAGGTAACGTGATTACGTCTTCGTTGGTTTCTTCCCGTCCCTCCCAGCTTTGAAGTAGATCTAGATCAAGCGCACTCATTTTGCTCACCGGTTGCATGAAGTGGGAAACGTGGCATCTTAGGGGCTTGGGGTAAATCTAAGATTTTCTTGATTAATTCCATGGAGCCTTTTTTCTGGCCACCTTGCCCCATAACCATTTGTGCTTTCTCGGTAATTTCACTAGGGAGTAAAGGTGATTCGGGATCTCCTTTACAGTCTTTTCGCACTGCACTAATCACCTTACCGGAGGGCAGGGTGGTGGTTACAGCTGCACCCCATCGTTGGGGAAAAGCATCATTGAATTCAGGCGTTACGCTAAGAGTCGTATTTTTTGAAAATACTGCGAGCCGATCTCGTTGTGAGGTATCAAATGACTCAAAACCTACTTTTCCATCGGATAAGGCTGCATTTACACAGTGTTGCAGGGAAAATTTTGCAGCGTAGAGCGTATCAGGGGAAGGCTGATTACATACATCGATGGCTACTTGATAGGTTTGTATGTCAACGGAGATCGGTTTTTCTCCATTAATTAAGTGATGGAGTTCCAACGCAGCGTCGAGTGCCGGGTGTGTGTGTCGACAACATGGCCATGGTTTCATCGAAGTTCGTCTGAGCTGCCACGGCGCATCCGGTTCACCAACTAAAACGTCAGGTTCTGGGTCCGGGCAGAGTGCACGGAAAAAACCTTGTTCCCCTTCTAGGATGTGATCAGCTCCAGTAAATCCATGGGCAGCTAAACTTGCGGCCGTAAAGCCTGCTTCTGCAGCATGGGCTGTGTGCAGATGTTTACTCATAGCTTTATCCGGGAGAAATTGCCACAGACCGCAGGATTGTGTTCCGGCATTCCCGAGCGCCCATACCGTTTGCTCTTGATCTAATTTGAGCAAGGTTGCAGCCGCCATGGTTGCGCCGAAGGGTCCGCAGGTTGATGTATTGTGCCAGGCCTTATAGTGAGACGGCCCGACCGACATGCCAACCCGGGTGCCTGCTTCATATCCGTACAAAACAGCTGTAAGGAACTCTCGCCCGCTTGCGCCCTGCTGTTCAGCGAGATGCCAAGCAAGCGGGACTACGACACACCCGGGGTGGGTGACGGAGTCTCTGTGCAGATCATCAATTTCTAGAATATGAGCGAGCCCGCTGGCAAGAAACGCGTTTCGACCAGGATCTCTACCCGCATTCTGAAACCACTCGAGCAGCATTCGTCCAGGGGCTGAGGTTTGTCCACCAATCACGCACGCCACGGTATCGAGTACAAAGTGTGCAGCTGCAACAAGGTCCTCCTGTTCCACGGGTTTAGAACGTATTAGATCGGTAAGCTCGGTTGTCAGGCTTCTCAAGGTAGATCTCCTTGGGGTTCAACCGTTGAGGCTGCAAATCTGCCACGGATTTCCTCTGTGTGCTCACCAAGAGTGGGCACAGCGTTGAGCGTAGCTACCTCATCATCGAAAATCACAGGGGGGGCCACAATATCGACATCACCACTAGGGCTTCCGACTGTGGTGCGTTGCAATTGAGGATGTTGAGAAAAATCACCGATTGAGTTCACTGCTCCGAACGCTAGCCTGGAGTTGCTTAGTCGTTTACGGATTTTTGTAGCCGACAGTTTCTGAAATACTGAGCCTATGGCGTCATCCAGTTCAGGGCGGTGTTTGCAGCGAAGAGTATTGCTAGAGAATCGCTTGTCTTGCCCAAGTTCCGGCTTTTTTAGGACCTCGCTGCACAGACGGTGCCACTCACGTTCATTTTGTACAGCGATAATCAACTGTTTGCCATCCGCAGACGAGTACACCCCGTAAGGTGCTATGGAAGGATGATTTAAACCGACTCGAGGCGGGGCAGATCCGCCATAGTCTTGGTGTAAAAGTGGCACTGTCATCCAGTCCGCCATCGCGGAGAATAATGAAACCTTTAAAGAGCTGCCCACACCGCTTTCATGTCGCCGCATCAAGGCCTGCAAAATAGCTGTATGCGCGTACATCCCACAAGCTATATCACACAGGGAGACTCCGACACGGCCGGGTTCCTCTGGTGTACCCGTTACAGAGGCCAGGCCTGATTCACATTGCACTATCAAATCATATGCCTTCATATCAGCGTATTTCCCTGTCTCCCCAAACCCGGAAATGTCGCAAGTTATAAGCCGGGGGAAGCGTTCTCTCAGTTTTTTTGACCCGATACCCAACCGTTCAGTGGCCCCGGGTGCGAGGTTCTGAACGAAGACATCAGCCTCGGCTAACATTCTCAGTACGCAGGCTTTGTCTGCGTCATTTTTGAGATCAAGTACCACCGATTTTTTGCCTCGATTTAACCAGACAAAGTAAGCGCTTTCACCGTGTACGACGTGATCATAGTTGCGGGCGAAGTCGCCGTCTTCACGCTCTATTTTGATTACCTCGGCTCCACAATCCGCAAGTCGTGATGTGCAAAAAGGCGCTGCAGCTGCCTGCTCGATTGACACAACGAGCGTGTTCGCGAGGAGTTCGCGCATAACGGTTGCTCAAAAAGATTTTGGCATACCGAGCACATGGGTCCCGACATGCGACAAAATGAGATTAGTAGACACGGGGGCAATTCTGTACAAGCGGGTCTCACGGAATTTACGTTCAATATCGTACTCTGCCGCGAAAGCAAATCCGCCAAATGTCTGCATACAAACATCTGCAGCTTTCCATGAAGCATCTGCTGCAAGTAGTTTGGCCATATTTGCCTCTGTACCGCAGGTGCGCAATTCATCGAAACAGGTTGCGGCTTTTTCTACCATTAGGGCAGCGGCTTCGGTTTGTACATGCACTTCTGCAATCGGAAATTGAATGCCTTGGTTTTGCCCAATGGGTCGCCCGAATACTTCTCGTTCGCTGGCGTACTCCGATGCTCTCTGGATTAGAAATCTCGCATCACCAATACACTCTGCACCGATTAGAATTCGTTCGGCATTCATGCCGTCCATGATGTACTTGAAACCTTCACCAATCTTTCCGATAAGGTTTTCTGCAGGAACTCTAAGATCATCAAAGAACACGCTGTTAGTTGAATGATTGATCATGGTTTGGATCGGCGTAATGGTGATTGATTTCCCAACTTCTTCACGAAGATCCAACATAAAAACAGATAATCCCTGAGTAGGTTTTGATGAATCTTCTCGTGGCGATGTGCGTGCCAGCAAAATCATCAGATCACTATGACCAACTCGTGATGTCCAGATTTTTTGGCCATTAACGATGTAGTCATCGCCATCGCGCACAGCGCTTGTAGTAATCCTGGTTGTGTCCGTCCCGCTTGCGGGTTCAGTAACCCCAAATGCCTGTAATCTCAGAGTACCGTCTGCAATACGGGGTAGCCAAAGCTGTTTCTGTTCTTCAGTCCCATGCCTGAGGACCATTCCCATCGTGTACATCTGCGCGTGACAAGCAGCTCCGTTGCCCCCACTTTTATGTATGGTTTCTAAAATGATGCAAGCGGCTTTCAGGTCGAGGCCGCTGCCGCCATATTCTTCTGGAATGAGGACTGATAAGTAACCTGTATCCACGAGTGCTTGCACGAATTCAGCGGGGTACTCTGACTCGCTGTCTTTTTGGCGCCAATACTCGCCTGGAAAGTCCGCACATAGGCGCTTGACCGCTTCGCGGATCTGCTCGTAGCTTTCATTGTGATTTATGAACACTTTAATAAACTCAGGCTCACACCCAGAAGCACACTGGGCGCTAGAAATCATTTGTTGTATGAAGCGTAACGGTGCCAGCGGGCCTATTGAAGTAAAATTTTGCCCAGAGGCCGCTTTTTTGGTCAGTGTTAGACTTAAAAGTCGCCTAACTACTTGATTTTTATGATGCCCCGATAGCTCAGCTGGATAGAGCGTCCGCCTCCTAAGCGGAAGGTCAGAGGTTCGAATCCTCTTCGGGGCGCATCAAGAATTGGTATTATCTTAAATATCAATCACTTAAGCCATATTAACTTAGCAAAACGTATACCGAAACGTATACATCCAAGGTGATATGGTGTGGTTTCTATTAGGTTAGGCATTTTTAGGTATTAGTGAGAGTTTAGGTTTAGGTAAAAGTCTGGGTTTTTCTACCAACCCATATACCTAACCCTTCAATCAACAAGGCGAAGAAGTTTCGCTACCCGACTATATTTTACGTAGATATCTGTTATAGTCCGCCGCGTTTTGGCGCACATCGGTCTACGCTAAACCTTCTAGCCCCGCAATTCCGCGACTGCTGAAGCCACAAAAAATTCCAGTCTGAAGACCGAAACCATGCATGGCACTGCCCTGCATCTGGTCAGGCGCCTCTGGAGTACTGAATCAATGCTGTTTAGCGAACTCGGTCTTTCGGCCGAACTGCTGCGTGCAATCGATAAAAAGGGGTACCGTCAAACGACCCCGATACAGCAACAAGCTATCTCAATCATCCTCGACGGTCAGGACATCCTAGCCTGCGCTCAGACTGGTACCGGCAAAACCGCTGGCTTTACGCTTCCCATCCTACAACGCCTGCAGAAACCTAGTTCCGGCTCACGTCGTATTCAGGCCCTGATACTTACACCAACCCGCGAGCTTGCGGCACAGGTCGCGGAGAGCGTGCGTGACTACGGGTACCACCTACCCTTTAAGACTACAGTGATCTTCGGCGGTGTCAGCATCAATACACAGATCGCAAAACTGCAAAAGGGCACGGACGTCGTGGTTGCAACACCTGGCCGTCTGCTTGACCACATAGAGCGCAACACGGTTGATCTCTCCCACATAGATGTTCTCGTCCTCGACGAAGCAGATCGAATGCTGGACATGGGGTTCATCCGAGACATACGAAAAATCCTCAAGAAACTACCAAACAAGCGTCAGAACCTACTCTTCTCGGCAACATTCTCGAACGAGATCAGACGTCTCGCGGCAGATTTGTTGAACGCACCGATCGAAATTCAAGTTGCCGCGCGAAATGCGCTGGCAGATCGCGTAGAACAAGTGGTGCATCCCGTCGATCGGGTCCGCAAGCGTGCTTTGCTATCACATCGCATTCGCAGCGAGAACTGGCGCCAGGTACTTGTCTTCACGCGCACGAAACACGGCGCCAATCGGCTTGCCGAAGAGCTATCTAAGGATGGCCTGAACACCGTTGCCATTCACGGCAACAAGTCGCAAGGGGCGCGAACGCGCGCGCTTAAGGATTTCAAAGACGGCGCAGTCCGAATTCTCGTCGCAACCGACATCGCCGCACGCGGTCTCGACATCGACAAGCTTCCACACGTCGTCAACTACGAGTTACCACACGTCGCTGAAGACTATGTGCACCGAATCGGTCGCACAGCACGCGCCGGCCAGAAAGGTCACGCCGTCTCGCTCGTTTGTGTCGACGAAGAGAAGCTATTACTCGGCATAGAACGATTACTGAAACGCGAGATAGATAAAAAGATCATCACTGGCTATGAGCCTAATCCACGCATCAAAGCAGAGCCGGTCACGCAAGGACGTTCACAACGTCGCCACTACGGCGGTAGAGCTGCAGCAAAAGGCCGACGCAGCGGTGGTAGAGCTACAGCAAAAGGCCGACGCAGCGGCGGCGCAGGAGCGTATCGTCAGTCGTGAGATGGTTAAAGAGTTCATGTTCACCACTTCTACAGCCTGTGAAGTATGTGATCATTACTCATTGATGAATCAGATAAAGAATCTGTAAGGGGAGAAACAGCTGAATGAAACAATTAGAACTCTTTCCTCCTTTAAAAGACCAACAGTTGATTGATCATTACCGTTTAATTTTAGATGTATTAAAAAACTATAAAAAACTAAAGTTCAAACTCTATAGACAGTTACATCAATTTGAGAATATGAAACGAGGTCTAATAAAAGATCGTAATGATAATACTATTTTAGATTTTACATGCCGAAGATTACTGAAACAAATTGAAAAAAATATAAATGAAATAAAAGAAAATAAATATTTCATGGATGCAGATCCAGATATAAGTCTTTTGTACAAAGAGAAAGAAATAACAGAGCGTGAGATTTGTGATGCAGCGAGGTTTTGACTATGAGAATCCTTACAACACTCCTGGCACTACTACTGTCTAGTCCAGTATTCACTGAGCCTAAAACATTTTTCTAAAAGCAACATTAAACGAGTAACTGCGTTCCATTTGAGGGCCATTCAGGTTCTCTTTAAGAGGTACTGCTAATTCAAAAGCCAGGTTATTACCATGGCCTATACCCATGACTTTATTTAAACCCAACCCGATTTCAAAAACCTCGCCACCGTAATTGTCCGGGTTAGATGTTTGTACCGGGTTCATTATCATGGAGTCCCTTCCTTTTACCGGATTTTGGGAGAACACGGAACCTCTGACAGACCAAGACAATTGGTCAGAGAAATCCCTACTGAACCACATATTAAGGCTGCGACTATTTCCAAAATTCCATTCTTCTGTATTGATAGAGTTCTTTAACCTGAGTTGACTTCCGTAGACCCAGTTCTTGCTTCGTTTTACGAAGGTTATTGCTGAGATAAAGGAGGTTGATTTGTCTCCGGTCTGCATTGCGTACGGCAAACGAGTGTCCATCCTCATGTTCATCGGACTTAGGACCTCACCTTCCTTATCGTTATCACCGACCGACTTCTCGAATCCTATTTCTGTATGCAAGCTATAATCTTCTGTTTCTTTAATTCTTATTAGAGAAGACAAAGACAAGCTCGACAAACCAGACGTTCCGCTGCTAAAAGCACCCAGAAGAGGTCTGTCACCCATAGAACTGTAGGTATTTAGATTCATATCCTTACTTGAATACATGGCCATGACCATTAACGTAAATCGATCACTTACCCCATACATTCCCTCAATTGTCGCCATGTTCATATCCATGCTCTCGGGAACAACGCTCAAATTGGTGGCCGCTGCCTCCATACCGTATGGATGAGGCAAAGAAATAATTTGCTCATCTGAAAGCCGCTCTCCACTGTCGTTGTTATCTTGCATGTCCATCTTGAGCAACTGTATGGAGAACAAAAATTCCCCTTTCTTATGGTATTGCCCACCCATAATGCCGATAGGGGCATGGTGGGACGGACGATGCATCCCATGAGACATAGGCATTGCTGACTCTTCCATTTCAGAATGTTGTTGCATCGTTGTTTCTCCAAAAACACTTGTAGAAACACACAGAAGCAAAGCTGCTGTATACGGTTGGTGCTGCGCCATTGCTTTTGGCTCACTCCTCAATCAGTTCTCCATTCCTGTACGTCTCTGTCTTAGTCAAGTTTCCATCTTCGTCGAAGAACTCCAAGAGACCGTCTTGTTTCCCGTCTTTATAGTTCCCTCTGAAAGATAATTGACCATTTTCGTAGAACATCTCCCAAAGACCCTCTCTTTTCCCGTCTTTGTAGTTCAGTCTGAACTGTAATTGGCCATCTCCGTTGAACCACTCCTCAAGACCCTCTCTTTTCCCGTTTTTGTAGTTTGCTTTTGTCACTACTTGAAGGTTTTCGGAGTACCTTTCCTCAAGACCCTCTCTTTTCCCGTCTTTGTAGTTTTGTCTTTCCCACAACTGACTGTCGTTATTGAACTCCTCAACAATTCCAGTAACGGGTTCATTCGTGTCTAGATAATAAAGGCGATTATTCTTCGTCTGAGTTGGAGGTGTTGTCATAGCACGATACATAAATGTAGTTAATCGCAAGCTTCCCAAGTTTGCTGCTATCACTGGCTTGATTGGTTCAAGCTCTCTTTTTAATGCTTTGGCCAGCATATCATTGGTTCCACGTCCAATTCCGCTGAAAGGTCTGATCAGGTGTTTTTATAAGAGAGGAGGGGGGCTGGTCACCTGTCCAGGGGCTATTGACCGTATACCAGACCGTATACATGTGAAATCAGCTGCTTTCAGCAAGACCAATCGTAAAAAAGGCCTATACTACAAAAGGTTAGGTTGTATGAAACAAGGCTAATATGGCTTTGGTCGAGTGCCTCTTCGGGGCGCATCAGGAATTGGTATTGGCTTAAATATCAATCACTTAAGGCATATTAACTTAGCAAAACGTATGCACAACCGTATACACATTACTGTAATCTATAAGTCATTGATCTGATAAGAATTAAATTCAATACATATGTGGATAAAACTATGAACAAGAATCTCTTCAGTTTCAGCCTGTTTGTTTCGCTCGTTGCGTTGTCACAGGTCTCGAATGCTCAGGAATCGGGTGGCGAAACGCCCCGACTCGAGCAGATCTCCGAAAGTGTGTTTCGCGCGGTCCATCGACCGGGTGCAGCAAACAGCAACGTGATCGTTACCGATGAAGGCCTTATCGTTTTTGACGGCACTTGCCGAGGCGCAGGAGATCCGACTTGGCTGAAGCAGGAATTGGGTCGCCTCTACGACGTACCCGTGAAATACGTCATCCTGAGCCACGATCACGAAGATCACATTTGCGATCTACATGTGTTCGACGATACTGCTGTGACTGTATCGCACGCCCTTACGAGACAGCACATTGTGCGAGAAGGCCGCAATACGTCCGTGCCCGACGTTGTTTTCAACGAGGAGATGGAAATTCATCTCGGCGGTAAGAAGATTGTTTTGTACTACTTCGGTCCTACGCACAGCAATAACCTGATCCAGGCTCATTTTCCAGAAGAAGGGGTTCTGATAGCGCCGGATATTGCGCGTGCGGAGAGATCGCTGGCGCTGCCTGATTTTCGGGATGCCGATATCGACAATCTCATCGAGACACTCGGCGTGCTTGGAAGGCTGGATGACGTCGAGATTGTCATTCCGGGACACTGGGGAGCCACCAATCAGGAGAGCTTATTGGAGTACCGTGACTATGTCGTCGCTCTCAGAGATCGCGTTCTCGAAGAGATGATTGCCGGTGCCACAATCGAGCAGATACTCGAGCGTGTCACGATGGACGACTTCTCCGACTATGGGAATATCGATATCTGGCTTCGACCGAACGTTATCTCGATGTGGGACAAGATGTACCGATATCGAGAGCCGAATCGAGATGCCCCCGGCGGTGAAGACTCAGGTGGCGTATATCAGGACGCTTACCCACTCGGATTCTCGGTCGGAGATAGCGGGGCGGGTTCGAACCAGTAGATAAGAATTCGTTAAATTCATTGCACACAATAAGCTGTTAATAACTAGCTGGTAAGAGGAAAAACTATGAATTTTAAGAAAGCATGGATAAAAAAATCTGTTTGGAGGCCACTACAGTTAGGAGCGTTGAGTTTGATCGGATTAACGGTTGGTGGAACGTTGTTTCTCAGCGAAACGCTAATGGCTCAGAGCGAATCTGCGGCAACCGGAAGGACATACCTTGAGGGGGTACGGCAGACTGAACTAGGGTATTCGCGAGCGGTCGTCACGAGGGGAGGTGACATGATCTGGCTTTCCGGCATGGCGGGGCCGCGTGATGCTGACGGAGAACTAATCACAGACTTTAAAGAGCAGGCACGACAAGCATATAGAAACCTTGACGCCACGCTGCGTGAAGTTGGAAGCGATCTCTCGGATATCGTGAGCGTCACGGTCTTCCTCGGTGATGCCCGACACTACGAAGCTTTTACTGAGGTAAGGAGGGAGTTCTTTCCCGACGCTCG
>JAZAGZ010000059.1:0-10782 GCA_036231525.1 Pseudomonadota bacterium
GAACGGAAGGATTGGATGGCGCTGGCGCGTCCCGCAGCCACGGGACAATTCGTTTTTGTGCTGGCCGCATTTTTGGTTCTTTGTCACGCTTTTTTAAACGATGATTTCAGCGTTCTCTACGTATCACTAAATTCTAATACAGCACTCCCAACCCCCTACAAGCTTGCTGCCGTATGGGGTGCTCATGAAGGTTCTCTACTACTGTGGATTTTGATCCTATCTGCCTGGACGTTAGCAGTAACGGCAGGTAGTCGCAGTTTGCCAGAGGCTTTCGCTGCACGGGTTCTCGGGGTTCTTGGGATCGTCAGCGTCGGAATGCTGCTGTTTACGATTTTGACATCCAATCCGTTTGAGCGACTCTTTCCGGCTGCTATGGATGGAAACGATCTGAATCCGCTCCTGCAAGATCCAGCGTTGGTCATACACCCCCCGATCCTCTACGCGGGTTATGTAGGCCTTGCCGTACCTTTCGCATTCGCTGTGGCAGCGCTTCTAACGGGGAAACTCAGCCCAGAATGGGCTCGGTGGACCAGGCCCTGGACTACAGCAGCGTGGATGTTTCTAACGGTTGGTATTGCGCTTGGTAGCTGGTGGGCCTACTACGAACTTGGTTGGGGAGGTTGGTGGTTCTGGGATCCGGTGGAAAATGCTTCCTTCATGCCGTGGTTAGCTGGCACAGCACTAATTCATTCACTAGCTGTCACAGAGCGCCGGGGAATTTTCAAAAGTTGGACCTTGCTACTAGCCATTGCAGCTTTCTCCTTGAGCTTACTAGGAACATTTTTGGTTCGTTCCGGAATTTTGGTATCGGTGCATGCATTTGCCTCAGACCCAGCACGTGGACTGTTTATTTTGCTACTGCTCAGCGTAATTACTGGTGGCGCATTGATCCTGTACGCAGCCCGCGCACGACACTTAACAGTGGAGGGTGGCTTCCGCCTGGTTTCTCGCGAATCGTTTCTATTGATGAACAATATCCTATTGGTGGTAGCAACGGCTGCCGTGCTTTTTGGAACACTATATCCACTGTTTCTGGATGCGCTGGGATTAGGCAAGATCTCCGTGGGGCCGCCGTATTTCAATACTGTATTCCTGATTCCTATGTTGCCGCTTGCTGCATTAGTGGGGGTAGGGATGCATTCCACATGGGTTCGCATGTCGAGTGAATCTCTAGTTCGCCGCCTGATCCTCCCCGCAGGAGTGGCAGTTGGGATAGGGGTGATTTTTCCTTGGATCATTTTTGGAAGAGCTAGTGCACTGACCATGATTGGGGTTAGCGTTGGTTTATGGGTTGTTGCGGCTGCTCTATTAGACCCTGTCAAGCGGATTCTACGACGAGGTTCTGCTCCGATAGCACTCACTCGGGGACAGTGGGGAATGACTTTTGCGCATTTGGGTGTAGGTATCTTTATTTTGGGTGCGACAGTCACGTCTAGTTATAACGTTGAGACTGACACGAGCGCTACCCCGGGAGACCGTTGGGAAGTCGACGGTTATGAGTTGGTTTTTCGGGATATTCGCCGAGTCGACGGACCGAATTTTCAGGCAACAGAAGGAGAGTTTGAAGTCCGACGTGACGGACGGCTTGTTACAATTCTTAATCCTCAGAAGCGTATTTATCGTGTGCAAACCAGCCCTATGACTGAGGCTGCCATTGATGTTGGATGGGGGCGGGATCTTTTCGTAGCGCTCGGTGATCCTCTCGGTGATGGCGCATGGAGTCTGAGAGTTCAAGTGAAGCCGTTGATAAGGTTCATATGGCTCGGTGCATTGATTATGGCGTTCGGAGGCTTACTCGCTATTACCGATCCACGTTATCGCACACAACGTGAACAAGAAAAAGTTCAGCCCAGTTCAGAATTGGTTGAGACAGCCTAATGTGGCGCTACCTGATCCCTATCAGCGTATTCGCAGTGTTAGCTGCATTCTTTGCACGCGGACTCAATCTGAATCCACGCTACGTACCATCGCCACTGATAGGCAAGCCTGCACCTGAGTTTGAGCTACCTCAACTGAAAAACCCCGAGATAGTCGTTGGTACGCAAGACCTTACTGGTAACGTGGCGCTATTGAATGTCTGGGCAACTTGGTGTGTCGGTTGTAGACAGGAGCACGGGTTTCTTGTTGAGCTGGCCGAGGCAAATGATTTGCCAATTTATGGACTAAACTGGAAAGATAATCGCCCTACAGCAATGAGTTGGCTGTCCTCGCTTGGCGATCCCTATGTGGCGTCGGCATTTGATGAGCTCGGTGAGGTAGCAATCGACTGGGGTGTCTACGGCGCACCAGAAACATTTCTCCTGGCCCGGGATGGAACAGTACTCTATAAACACATCGCACCCTTGACTCGCGAGGTTTGGACGACAGAATTTCTACCGAGAATCATTGCAGAATGCGGAGCTCTTCCGTGCCTACCGGTTGGTAGCGAATGAATCGACGTAGTTTTATAGCATTTGTGTGGCTGTTATTTGTCGGAACAGCTTCGGCGATTGATCCAGAACCGCCCCTTGAAGATCCTGTGATTGAGTCAGCCTATAGGGAGCTGATTAACGAGGTTCGATGCCTTGTTTGTCAAAATCAGACTATCGCAGACTCTAATGCACCGCTGGCCGCTGATTTACGGCGCGAAATTCGAAGAATGATGGGAGAGGGCGCATCACGTGCTGAAGTCATTGATTTTCTCATTACCCGTTACGGCGACTTTGTGCTCTACCGACCTCCTTTCCAGCCTACGACCTGGTTGCTTTGGGGTGCGCCCGTGTTACTACTTGGGATAGGAGCCATAGTATTTGCTCGAATTCTGCGTGTACGTACGAAGCAACCCTTAGAGGAGAGCAACTCTCTTGATGAGATGACCTTATGATCGGCTTTTGGATCGGCGCCGCTATCCTATCTCTTTGTGCCCTAAGCTTTGTGCTTACGCCGCTATGGCGAATGCGCCAGCTTGACGGTCGTTGGTCAGTACTCGGTATGACAGCGGCCGGGTTGCTCATTCCCTCAACTGTTGCACTCTATGTTGGGCTAAGTACATGGAATGGCGAGATTGCTGAACAATCGCCACTACCGTCAATGGTCGAGTTGGTTGCCGGGCTTGAGACTCGGCTGAGTGAAAATCCAGATGACGTGATCGGTTGGCGTTTACTAGGACAGAGTTACTTAACTCTCGGCCGTTATCCGGATGCCCGTCAAGCCCTCAGAGAAGCGTGGGGGAGAAGTCCCAGCCCCGATAATGATCTCAAGCTTGCGCTTGGGGAAGCTGAGACCCTAACTGACCGCCAAGCTTTGTATGGAGCTGCCGGACAGCTGTTTGAGGAGGTGTTGGCAACAGATCCATCAAACCCCAAAGCGCTTTGGTATGGGGGCTTAGCTGCCCTGGAAACAGAACGTCCCCGTTTAGCGCGAGAGCGTTGGACGGCATTGCTTGCGTTGGGACCACCGGCGCCAGTATCAGATGTTTTGAGGCAACAGCTTGACTTGCTGGGTGAATCCGAGACGGACGCACACACTGTGGACGAGCCGGTTCAGGTTGCCCAGACGGAGTCTCCCGCAGGACTTGCACTGCGACTTCGAGTAACTCTTGGCGCAGGGATGTCATCAGAGGGTCTTGGTCCTGCCGCAACGCTCTTTATTTTTGCACGAGCGCTGGAGGGCGGACCACCGCTCGCCGTAATTCGCCAGGCCGCTTCCACAGTACCTGGAGAGTTTGTATTAAGCGACGCTAATGCAATGTTGCCAGGGCGCTCGCTGGCCGATTTTGAGGCTCTGACAATCGTTGCCCGCCTTTCAGCGACTGGCCAGCCAATAGCAACTCCGGGAGACCTCTACGGCGAGCTGCTCTATCGCCCATCTGAGGGAAACGGTGTGATCGATCTCATCATCGATCAAGTGGAAGAATAAACCACTATTTGACAGCTACAGATCGTCCGGTTTGGGCAGATTCAATGATCGCCTCCATAGTAGAAACATTCCCCAGCTTTTCTTCATAGGTAAACGGATAATCAGTTTTATCGGCGATCGCGCTTGCAAAAGCCTCCAGGTTTTCGAGCACAGTATCGCGGTACGCAAAGTCTTGAGTCTGTATGACCTGTCCTGTTTGTGAGAAGCTCAGTCGCGTAACGCCGTCTTGACTAGGATGGGTATCGCTCCTTGCTTGCACCCAACCTTGTGAGCCGAAAACATGAAAACGCACAAACATTGATGTGACTAAGATTGTACTAAGATAGCCCGTCAAGCCGCTCTCAAACAAGAATTGGACAGAAAGCGTATCTCCGGATTTCCAATTGCCGCAACGTTTACTGGTCTGCGCAAAAACTTCACTGATAGGTCCAAACAGATGTATGTAGGTATCGGTAAGGTGGATTCCCATCGCACTGAGCGCAGGAATTGGAGACTCTTGTGGAGAAGCACGCCAGTCTGTGGAATCAACACCAGCTAATAAATCATGACTGAAATTGGATTCGACGTGCATCAGTGTACCAAGACTGCCATTGTGTATAAGTTTCTCAATGGCTTTTAGTGCAGGTTCGAAGCGCCTTTCATAACCTATTCCGAGTACTACGCCAGCGGCTTCGCAAGCATTCAATGCGATAGCTGCACCAGTTCTGGTCAGTGTCATGGGTTTTTCGACGAAAACGTGTTTACCAGCAGTCGCGCACTGAACGATCTGTTCTTCGTGAAATGAATGTGGCGTTGCCAGGATAACTGCGTCGATTTCAGAGTCTCGGAGGACTTCTTCGAAATCGTTACTTAGAGGAAGTTGTTCTGCCTCGGTTACACCATTTAGCGCATCGGGGCGTAAATCAACGCCTCTAATGATTTGAAGTTTCCTGCTCTCCGCGGTACTCCGCAAGATGTGCTTGCCCCACCAACCGAGCCCCACGATTGCAGCTTTGATCATACTAAAATAGCCTGGACCTCCGTCTTAAATCTCATTTATGGAGGTGTGGAGTCACCGCCTTCAACAATTACCAACTCATTATCACCAGCTCCGTTTAGACGGAACAGTCGAGCCTTTTGGTACTCGGGAGAGTGATGACAGGCTACCGCATCATCGAAGCTTGGAAATTCAATGATTACGTGTCTTTGAAAATAAAGAGAACCCTCAAGGTGTTCGTGTTGCCCGCCCCTGACAAGAACTTTCCCATTAAATTTCTCGATTATGCCGGGGACCAAATCCGTATAACGTTTATATTCAACCGGGTCATATATTTTCGAGCGTGCTAGCCAGTAAGCGGGCATGGGTCATCCTTTTTATTTTTGTGAGCAGTTGAAAAAGCGGTATAAGTCATTCCGCTATGGAGCTATTCCTGATTTTTTATAACAACCTTAATTGCGCCATCGATTTTTTCTCGAGCATATCGAAGACCTGTAGGTAATTCGCCCAATGGGAACGTGTGTGTGTGAATTAATGATGCATCAAATCGATCCTGTGTCATTAAAGCGGCTGCACGCCGTACAGCACTTCGTCCTTCACCGCGAATTCCGTAAAGGTAAATATTGTTGGCCACGATGTGCTTGGTATCAACAAAAACGGGCTCATGCGCAAAGGCTGATAGGCAGACGCGACCCCCGCGGTTCACCATTTTTATAGCCTCATTCACTGCATTTGGCGCGCCTGAACACTCAAGTACAAAATTCGCGCCCCTATCCCCGATAATTCGGTGTACCGCTTCAATCACGGGTTTCTGAGCTGCGTTGACTGTATGATCGGCTCCTAGTTTCTGCCCGATCTCTAGTCTCTCATCAACAATATCCGTGAGAATAACTGGGCTGGCCCCCAGGGCTTTCCCGACGGCAACTCCTAGTAAGCCAATAGGTCCGGCGCCTGTCACGACGAGGCTTTGACCGGCAACTAGCCCACCAAGTACATCCAAGCCGTACATTGCGGTTCCAGCGGTGACAATTAGGGTAGCAACCTCATCACTTATGGAATCAGGCACTCGCACAAGCGTATTGACGTGATTAACCGCGTATTGAGTGAATGCACCGTCCGTTGTATATCCGTTCGCGCGATGGCCTTTGTCGTGCTCGCCGTAGTTAGCGCCATAGTTTAGACATGATGTATACATACCCATTCGGCACCGTTCGCAGCGGCCACAGCCCGCATGTATTTCCACAGCGATACGATCTCCCACAGCATACTCATCCACCGTAGGCCCGAGTTCAATGATGGTCCCCATATACTCATGACCAGGTGTAAAATTCTTATTAAATGGGAGTTCTCCCTCAATTAATGCAGGAGCCCCTTCACTAATTATTTCTAGGTCAGTTGCACAAATCGCTACCGCATCAATGCGCACCAGCACTTCTGCAGATCCGGGGCGAGGAACGGGTTTTTCAACGAGCGTGAGTTCATCCGCGTTACCTAAGACCCATGCTTGCATGGTTTCCGGGATATCAAAGGTGCTCATTTTTATTTGTCGCTGAGGCTACTGTGTAGCGTTTTACAAACTTTATTCGACTGCTAACCAGCAGCCTGCTCAAGTTGTTGCTTCTCCATGATTGCCCCCAATACGCGTTCGGCAGTGGCCGGGAGAGTGGTGATCCGCACACCGACGGCATCATGGATAGCGTTCATGATGGCTGCGGCGGTAGGAACGGCAGTTGGTTCTCCAGCGCCTTTTGCTCCGAAAGGCCCTGTAGGGTCGTAGTTATCAACCAGCCCAACATCTAGCTCGGGCATATCCAGACTGGTGGGCATAATGTAGTTTGTTAGATTTGGGTTGATCTGGCGACCTTCCTCAAAAAGGATCTCTTCCTGTAGCGCAAACCCCACACCCATGGAGATACCGCCCTGTATCTGCCCTTCAACGAGCATTGGGTTAATCGGTGTTCCACAATCATGTACAGCAACGATTTTCAGAATCTCTACCTCGCCGGTCTCATCGTCTACTTCGACATCGGCAATTTGCGTCGCGTATACGTAGGTATTGAAAGGCTTACCTTGCCCGGTCTCAGGATCCATTTCCACTGTCGGAGGATTGTAAGTGGCACTACCAATTGCGGGATTACCCACGATGCTCTCGCTGTGTTGGACAGCATCAGCAATTGAAATTGACTTGGAAGGAAATCCCAGCACCTGGATCTGCCTATCCCTTGCCTCAAGCTGATCAGGTTTCACATTCAACAACGGGGCGGTTGACTCAAAAAGGATCTCGCGAGCTTTTTCCGCCGCACGAACAATCGCGTTTCCCGTGACGTACGTCGTTCGGCTTGCGATCGCACCCGTATCCATAGGGGTGACGTCCGTATCACCTGAGACCACATGAACATCATCAGTTGCAAGTCCAAGAGTCTCGGCTGCAATCTGCCCGAGGACTGTCAGTGCCCCCTGGCCAGTTTCAACTGTTCCAGTGAGCAGAGTTGCCGTACCATCCGTATTGACCTTTACGGTGGCTGCACTTGGATTTGCTGCAACTGTGAATCCGATGGGATACCACATGCATGCCATGCCACGACCGCGTTTTTTCATGACTGGCGCTCCTTCCAACCAAAGCGTTCGGCCGCTTGTGCGAGTGACTCCTTTAGCGCCACGCTTTGAAGAGTCTGACTAGTCGGGCTCAAAGAGTTCTCCGAAAAACCATTGCGCAGCCTAATTTCTAATGGGTCCAGCCCTAATTTGTGAGCAATATCGTCCATCTGAGATTCATACGCGAAGCAAACTTGTGGCGCACCAAATCCGCGCATAGCTCCAGTCGTCGTTTTGTTGGTATAGACGGCAAACGCCTCAACCAAAATATTTTCTATATCGTAAGGACCAGGGGCCAGAATCGAACCTTTACCAATTGTTGTTCCAGTCCAGGAACAATATGAACCACCATCAAGTACCAGTCGAATTTTTCGAGCTAAGATTTTGCCATCATTGTTAACGCCGGTAGTGTAATCCATGACGAAGGGGTGTCGTATCGTAGAAGATATGAATTCATCTCCTCGAGTAAAAACCAACTTCACTGGTCGCCGGGATTTTTTCGATAGTAGCGCCAGAACAGGCTCGGTAGTAATTTCATTTTTACCACCAAAATTTCCACCTACAACAGTTCCGATTAATCTGATCTTGCTTTGCGGCATCTTGAGTGTCCGTGACAAATCTTCGCGGCCAAGAGTGATCCGTCCGAGACTCGTCCAAAGCGTCACGCGGCCATTACCATCCCATGATGCAATCGATGCATGGGGCTCCAGAGGCACATGTTCAACCATCTGGGTGCGAAATTGTCGATGAAATACATGTTCGGATTCCTTCAACGCTTTCTCAACGTCACCTTTTTTGATGACCTTGCTTGTATAGATATTAGTGTCGCCACCGTGTACTTTTGGTGAATCTTTTTCCAAAGCTTCTAATGGATCGAAAACCGCGGGAAGCGGCTCGTATTCGACTTTGATCTTTTCTAACGCTTCTGTCGCAAGCTGTTCGCTTGTGGCTGCAACTGCAGCAACACCATCACCGCAATGTCGTGCTATTGGATAAGCAAGGACCGGTTGATCTTGGTATGTCGGTCCAAAAGAATTTTCCGGTATTTCAGCGCCAGTGAGCGTTGCCATAACACCCGGCATCTTTTCCGCTTCACTGGTATCAATGCTAACTATTCGGGCGTGGGGGTACTTACTGCGCAAGATCTTAGCATGGAGCATGTGCGGGAAGGTGATGTCATCAATGTATTGGGTTTGGCCGAGCCCGTGAAGGCGACCATCCGGTCTACGAGCTCGTTGCCCCACGGCAGGAGTCCGGAGGCGCGCTTCGCCCTGTGGTAGCTCTAACGGATAGGCCACCGGATTATCTGTCGGAATAGCTAAGGGCTGTTGTGCAGGAGCTTTAGACTCCTCAACTGTAATGAGTTCCTCGGTTTTTTGCTGGATATCCTTATTCCTGGTAGCCATCAACTTTTCTCCTTGAAGAGACCCAGTGGTTACGAGTTTGCCTGTTCCGTATTCATTACACGACCCGCATCAATAACCGCTTCGATGATTTTAGTGTAGCCAGTACATCGGCAGAGATTGCCGGAAAGTGCGTCCCGGACTTCAAAGACGGTTGGATCTGGATTCTTATCCAATAGATTCATTGCTGAGATCAGCATGCCTGGACCGCAGAAACCACACTGGAGAGCACCATGTTCTTCAAATTTTTCCTGAAGTGGATGCAATTCATCTGAGTTTGCAAGACCTTCAATAGTAGTCACTTCGCGTCCATTTGCCCTGGCGGCAAGCATCAGGCAAGAGTTGACAGAAACGCCATCAACGATGACGGTGCATGTGCCGCAGTCTCCAACATCACAGCCAAGCTTAGCGCCAGTGAGATTTAGATATTCTCGCAGCATTTTCAGTAACGTAGTTTCCGGTGAAACATTCGCAGATCTTGGTTCACCGTTAACTTTAAGTTCTACTAACATAACGTTCGGTTCTCCGCTTAGCTCGCAGTTGCGATTTCTAACGATCGGGTAAGCACCCGCTGAGTTAGTGTTTGGATCAGCTGGCGCCTATAACTCGCTGATGCTCGAAAATCATCTATAGGCTTAGATGCGGTGACGGCAATACGTGCAGCCTCCTCAATGTTCTTTTTGGAAGGTTTTTTGCCAGAGAGCAACTCTTCCGCTTTTAGAATTCTTATTGGGGTCGGCGCAACAGCTCCTAAAGCAATCCGAGGCTCATGAATGTTGCCACTCTTCAATTCCAATGCTGCTGCAACATTGACTAGCGCAAGAGCCTGTCCTTTACGCAGTCCAAACTTATAAAAGCTAGAAGGTTTTCCAAGATTCTTTTTAGGTATCAAAATATCAACCAGCAGTTCATGCGGTTCAAGGATGGTCTTGCGAGGACCTACAAAGAACTCTTCGATGGGCATGCGCCGCTCGCCGTCGGTACCTGTGACAGTGACTTCTGCATCTAAAACCATTAACGCAGGGGCGCTATCTGCAGATGGAACACAGGTAACCAGGTTGCCGCCAATGGTACCTAGATTTCGAGTTTGCACTGCACCGACGGTATGAGAGGCTGCCACCACCTCAGGGACCTTTTCAAGGCAAATAGAGTTTTCCATTATCTCGGCGTAGGTCACCATGCTGCCAATGCGTAGTCCCTCATCCGTCTCTTCGATACCACGAAATTCCTCCAGACCCGAAACATCAACCAAGACATGAATGTTACCTGGAGAATGTTTCAAATCGACGACAAGATCCGTACCACCGGCTAAGGGGCAAGCCTTTTCACCATGCTCAGCGAGCAGTGCGACGGCAGCTGCTGCAGACTCTGGCGCGATGTAGTCAAGTGTTCTCAAACTCAAGCCACCTTAGATACGGTGCGATCGACGATGTCCTTGAACTGCTCGACCGTCAACAATTGCTTGGTCGAAGCACCCTGAGCTTTGACCTCCCTAAGGATCGCCATCGCTTCCTCGTCCGTGGCTTCCGAGCCAATCTTCTCGAGCCAGATACGTACCGAATCGATGCCGCTGCCTTTGCCCATTACCACGTCTGCGGAAGGTTGACCTACTAATTCCGGTCTCATTGGGAACACCTCAGTTAGGTGTTCTTCACCACAATTTCTAAACCAATTAGCAATAATTCCGGATTCAACTTGGTACAGCATGTCTCCAACAATAGACTTATTGCTTGGCACCTTAATAAGTGATAATTCTTCAACTAGCTTTGATAGAGGGTAGAGTTTTTCTGTTTTGATACCAAGATCTATTCCATACATTGTCAATAGAGCCATTACGATATCTTCAGTGGGGGCATTGCCTGACCTTTCTCCGATTCCAAGAACGGTTGAATGAACAATTTCTACACCTTC
>JAZAGZ010000060.1:0-6087 GCA_036231525.1 Pseudomonadota bacterium
TAGCCCCGGTCGACGACCCTCACGGGCTACCAGAAGATCCCGTGCGTCAATCTCAGCTTGTTCACGTGCGTCTATCGGCGGACTTTCAACGAGTAGGCAATAAATTAACAGAGCTTCAACAAACCGGAGTTGGTTCTGATTTATCCCAACTGGGTCCATCATGTTCAGATCGAGTGTCCGAACCTCAACATATTCAACCCCAAACTCTTTCAAGGCTAAGGTAGGACGGTCTAGATTGTCCGCACGTGACTTTGGGCGAATAGGGCTGTAGTACTCGTTTTCAATTTGCAGGGTGTTACTGTTTAGCTGTCGATATTCACCATCCACCAGAACACCAATCGCCCCATATTGTGAGTTCGGAGTAGTAACCGCCGCTGCAAGACCAGAAACATATCCTTCTAGAGAGTTTGCTGAAATATGGAGAGCCGCTTGAGATTTATTCCGGTACCCGATGTCGCTCATCCGTAGTGAGGTACCGTATGGTGCGTACCATGTTTGGGAGTCGAACTCCTCCAGCACCGAGTGTCGCTCCATTGAAAAAGACTTACAGAATGCCGGGGAGGCTCCGAAAAGATAAATCAAAAGCCAAGCATGTCGCCGATAACCCCTAACGAGGGCCATATATTGCTCGGATATGAACTCACTTAGATTCTGACGACTCTGCAGTTGTTCCCGATAGGGCTCCCAAAACGCCACCGGAAGAGAATAGTTGAAGTGTAACCCTGATATAGCCTGCATAGCTCTACCGTACCTAAATCCCAATCCATTCCTATAGACAGATTTCATCCGTCCCAGATTAGATGTGCCATAGTCGGCGATAGGGATTTCACAGTCCTGGGGCATTAGGCACGGCATACTTTGGGCCCAGAGCAACTCATCCTCGAGGTTATCCACCACAAAGCTGTGAAGATCACAGAGAAACTGTAGCGTCTCCCAGTTACTAGGGTAGGCCGGCGTCACAAACTCCATCATGGCCTCAGAATAATCAGTAGTAAGGTGGGGATGGGTTAGCGCAGAGCCGAGAGATTCCGGGTGTGGACGATGAGAAAGGATACCTTTGCGGTCTACACGAAGACTCTCTTTTTCAAGACCGCGCAACCCACCCCGTAATAACGTGGCGTTATCTCCATCGCGTAGCCAACCGATCCGCGAGCTCAGCAAACGATACCTCATAAAGATTGATTCAGTAACGCAAGAATCCAGCGCATACCCAGAAATGCTAAGTTGCTCATTATAATGGGTTAGCGTAACCCGGTAAGACAAATGCAAAGATATCCCACCAGATAACGCAAAGAATAATCAATACTCTACTCTTTCAAGTCATTAGATTTAATTGTGAGCTTTGTCGTGATTCAACGATTTTCTCATCCCCGTAATGCATCCAGCACCCGCTGAGTACTTGGTATCGTTTAGATCCCTAGGGTATAGTTCTCTCGCTAGTTACGTTAGTTTTGAGGTACGGCCATGAATCTGCTGAGATTTCTGATTCTACTGGTTTCCAGTGGCGCAACGGCTGCCACGATCGCGTGCGAGTATCCTCCGCTAGTCAATATTCCTGCTGGTGCAGATGCAACCATGGAAGAACTCCTCACTGCACAGACGGGAATAAGAACTTACATGGAGGCGATGGAAGCCTATCTAACATGTCTGGATGACGAGTCCTCGGCTGCTGGCGCTGATGCCCCGGAGGAATACAAATCCATCATGTCTAACCGATATAACACCGCTATTGCGGAGATGGAAGCTGTGGCAGAAGACTTCAATGTAGAAGTCCAAGCGTATAGAGACGCCAACTCGGACAACGGTTAAGCCAGCACAGCGCCCAGTCCCGGTCGTCCAGGTCAATGAACTCCCGATTCAAGATGATTCTTGGCGGCTAATATTCCTTGGGATTTGAATTAAGTCTCAAATTCTACGAGCCGTGCTGTAACAGCATACTGGTTCTACGCTCACTAAATGCGCCTAACTCGCCGATCACTCTCAAGACAAATATCGGTCAGATTGCAGACAGAAATATGGGAAAGCAACACGAAATATTTAATCACTATCGACCCGCGCGGACTACGTGCGCACCCCAGCCGAGATCATTTTTGTTGCATGCTAGAATCTGCGCCCCCCTCAATACAGACGCGGGATTTAAATACCTAGGCGGAGCTCATAGAACATCATGACAAAAGAGAGAAAAACACCCGCCCGAATTGCTATTACGGGTGCGGCAGGACAAATCGGTTACCAGTTAGCTTTTCGAATTGGATCTGGTCAGCTATTTGGACCAGACCAACCGATCATTCTCCAATTACTAGAGATACCACCAGCGATGGATGCTCTCAAAGGAGTCGCAATGGAACTGGATGATTGCGCCTTTAGCACTCTTGACGATGTTATCGTCACTGATGACCCACTGGTAGGCTTTAAAGATACTGATCATGCATTGTTAGTAGGTGCGAGACCAAGAAGCGCTGATATGGAACGAAAAGATTTGCTCGTAGCTAATGCCAAGATTTTCTCTGCTCAAGGAGAAGCGTTAAACAAGGTGGCACACCAAGATGTAAAAGTATTGGTCGTTGGAAATCCGGCAAATACTAATGCTTTGATTGCGCGAGAAAATGCGCCAAATATAGACCCAAAAAATTTCACCGCCATGACACGACTAGATCACAACCGCGCCAAAGCTCAGTTAGCAGAGCAAAGTGGTGTGCATGTGTCAGAAATTCAGGGAATGATCATATGGGGTAACCACTCGGCAACTCAGTACCCAGATATCTCACACACGACAGTGGCGGGTGCTCCTGCTTTTTCCGCAATATCCATTGACTGGTATCGAGAAATTTTTATCCCCACAGTTCAACAGCGCGGCACGGCGATCATTAAAGCACGCGGCGCATCTTCAGCTGCCTCTGCAGCCTCCGCCGCAATTGATCACGTTCGAGACTGGGCTCTGGGTACCATTGAGGATGACTGGGTTAGCATGGCAGTAGCTTCCGATGGAAGTTATGGGATAGCGCAAGGCATAGTCTATTCCTATCCCGTTAGATGTACAGGGAATGGGCAATACGAGATTGTTCAAGGACTAGACGTAGATAGCTTTAGCCGGAAGCGAATGGATGTAACAGATGCTGAGCTGCGAGAAGAACGCGAGAATATCGCTGATCTTTTATAGATCGCGCTTGTCTCAAACCTGTGATTGAGGTGCGCACACCATGGAAACATTGTTCTGGCTATTCATAATTCTCAGTATATCTTTCACATTAGCCTATAAACGAGTTGAACTAAAAACCTCCACCGCAGCCCTCGGTGCCATCTTAGTTACTCACACTATTTTGTCTGACGGGATCACTCTTTGGACTGTCATTCTGTGGGCTATTTTCATCGCTCTAGCCGTACTGAATGTCGAGTCACTGCGTCGTGAACACGTTACCGTTCGTGTCCTTGAGGGTTTTCGCAATATGCTGCCCTCTCTTTCTGAAACAGAACGAGATGCGCTCGAAGCCGGCAGCGTATGGTGGGAGGGCGAACTGTTCTCCGGTATGCCCAATTGGCGGAAACTCACAGAATTGCCCGCACCACAACTCACGGAAGAAGAGCAGGCTTTCTTGGATGGCCCCGCCGAAAAACTCTGCTATCTCTTGGATGATTGGGAGATCACACATGAGCTCCTGAAAATTCCGGACAATGTCTGGGCCTTCATTAAGGAAAATAACTTTCTCTCCATGATTATCCCCAAGGAGTACGGCGGACTCGGTTTTTCGCCTCTCGCAAACTCGATGGTACTCACAAAAATAGCCTCAAGAAATGCAACTGTAGCCGCGACGATAGGTGTGCCGAACTCTCTAGGACCTGCAGAACTCTTGCTCCACTACGGTACAGAAAAACAGAAAAAACGTTGGTTACCAAGACTTGCCAGGGCAGATGAGATTCCGTGCTTCGCATTAACCTCACCGCGTGCAGGGTCTGATGCCACCGCAATAACAGACAAAGGAGTAGTTTGCCGAGGAAAATTTGATGACAAGGAGATCATTGGTATACGCCTTAATTGGGACAAACGTTACATTACACTAGCCCCCATCGCTACAGTACTCGGGCTTGCATTCAAGCTCTACGATCCTGACCACCTGATAGGCAACAAAACCGAGTATGGAATCACCGCGGCCTTAATTCCTACTAGTCTAAGGGGAGTTGAAATCGGACGCCGCCACTTCCCCATTAACATTCCTTTTCAGAATGGTCCGACACAAGGCAAAAATGTCTTTGTACCACTAGACTACATCATCGGCGGACCAAAGATGGCTGGTGAAGGTTGGCGGATGCTGGTGGAGCTTTTGTCTGTCGGTCGCGGGATTGTTTTACCCAGTAACGCACTAGGTGCCGCCATGGCCGGAGTGTATGCTACCGGCGCCTATGCGCGGATTCGCCGACAGTTCAACCTCCCCATCGGCAAGTTTCATGGTGTAGGTGAAGTTCTCGCACGCATGGCTGGATACACCTACATCATGACAGCAGCTTCTCGCGTCACCTGCACGGCGCTCAACGCTGGCGAAAAACCTGCTGTCCCAACCGCCATCCTCAAGTACCACAATACGGAAATGGGTCGTTGGGTTGCGAACGATGCTATGGATATACATGGCGGAAAAGGCATTATGCTGGGACCCAAAAACTATCTTGCTAGAAACTATGAGTCTGTCCCTATCGCAATCACGGTTGAGGGCGCAAATATCCTCACGCGCAGTCTCATCATATTTGGTCAGGGTGCAACTCGCTGTCACCCGTTTGTGCTCGAGGAGATAGCAGCGGTTGCCGACAAAGATCGGCAAAGCGGGCTCATAAAGTTCGACAAACTACTTTTCGCCCACATAGGCTACGCCCTCTCCAATGCGGTGAGATCGTTTGTGATGGCCTGTACCCACGCCCGATTTACAGGTGTGCCCGAACGCGGCGCAACACGCCGTTACTACCAACATGTCAATCGCTACAGTGCGTCCTTCGCACTCGCCTCAGATATAGCTATGCTCACCATGGGTGGTGACCTAAAGAGAAAAGAGCTTCTTTCTGCACGCTTGGGCGATATATTGAGCTATCTCTACCTAACTTCCATGGTATTGAAACATTACCAAGATCAAGGAAGTCCTCAGGACGACTTACCCCTAGTAGAGTGGAGCTGCCGAACCCTACTCTATCGAGCGCAGGAACAATTCCACGGACTGCTGAGAAATTTTCCAAACCGATGGTTCGCACGCTTGCTAAGATTGTTTATTTTTCCGCGGGGACGAACCTACTTCTCACCCTCAGATGAACTCTGCCAGGAAGTAGCCGAACTTATTATAAATCCTACCGACACACGGACACGCTTGAGTTACGGCATTTACAAAACAGCTGAACCAGATAACCCCATTGGGCTTCTACAAGAGGCCATAGAACTAGCTGAAAAAGTTGAACCACTGGAACGAAAAGTGGCCGAAGCGTACAAAGTTGGTCAGATCGATAGTAGTGACGCATCAGACCAGATAGATGAAGCCGAACGCCGAGGGACTATTACTGCTGAAGAAGCTATTCAGATTCGAGAATTCGATCAAAAAATAATGAATCTGATTGCAGTCGATGATTTTTCCTCAGAGGATCTTGCTCGAAAAACAGTGCGGCCTTCTGGTAAAAAAAACACTAAAAAAGCAACCAGGAAACGGTAAACACGATCATGTCGGAAACCGAGATCAACATAGGGCCACAGAAACAGCAGTGAGTCATTTTCGCTTAGTTCATACAGACCTACAAAATCAGATGTTTGTGCTACATTTAGCCATAGACCGAAGAATCCAGAGAATAGATATGTCAGAGGAGCACCCAGATGCGTATTCGGATTAGTATGATCCTTGCAGTCAACCTTGCACTGATCGCGTGCGGGGGACAGGAAACTGAGACTCAACCCCCCCCAGCACCTGAACCCGTGGCGGAAACCGCCCCACAACCAATAGCAATGCCTCGCACTCCGTCTCCAGAAGGTGCGATGGTTTATTTCATTGCCCCATCCAATGGCGATGAACTCACAAGTCCAGTCAGCATTGTGTTTGGACTTAAAGGCGCGGGAGTAGCCCC
>JAZAGZ010000061.1:0-51336 GCA_036231525.1 Pseudomonadota bacterium
TTGCACACGCCAAATGGGGAATCTAACTACCATAATAGCGAGGCTCACCTTGCCTCTTAAAGGGGGTAGGCAGGAAGACCATAGCCCCTCATACCCATATTAACTACTGCTCACACATTCCTAGCCAATTTTGGCTGTGAACCAATCTCAATCTAGGTGTAGTCTTAGAACTCTAGAAAACTAGAGCTTGAACGCATCAAGCCAGTGATAGCAACCTCGGGGGGGGGTTGTGAGGTTGGATCTCTGTTTGCCCTATGACAAAAGCCAGCTACCATGTAGATGGACACGATCTTTCAGATCTATTCCTTTCCAGCCCGATTAGTTTTCGTGATGATTGCAGGAAGCACATTCCGACAACAGGATCAGTTATATACACAATTTGGAATCAAGAAGATGATTTCATTTATGTCGGAATAAGTGGACTTCAAAAGTCCCTCGAAAAAAGAAACCCTCAAAGCAGAATACAATCACACACACGAGGCAGAAGAAGTGGAAATCAGTTTTGCATCTATGTTCACGATTTTTATGTGATCCCTGAAATAGTAAAGAAAAGTGCCTATGAACCTAGTCGCGGACATCTTGATAGCCTCACAAAGGAATACATTCAGAAAAACTTGAGTTATCGTTTTAAGAGTTTCCAAAATGAGGATAGTGTAAAAATCGTCAGGAATTTAGAGAAAGAAATTCAGAAAGGGATTTTTGGAGATCCCAAATTTAATCCGATTAAGAAGTAATACCTTCCTTCCAACCACCCCACCACATTCCGTCAGATTTCATAACCTAACCGTCTAATTTCCTCTCCTTCCTGCCTTTCTGTGTTGCTAGCCTGACTAGCATGAACAGATACAACCTACTCCTGCTCTTTTTCGTAAGCCTTACAACGCATTCCCAAGTGTCATGGGTCATGCAAGAAAGAGAAAAAGAGGACCAATGGACAGTCCAAAGTAATGAATATGGGTATATCTATACCCGTGTTAATGGACAAGTCATATTCGGAGATGGACTTCGACTAACCCTGAATGGCAAGACGGACGGATGTGAGAACGCTGTACTAGGCACTTCATGGTATATCGGCCCCGATCCATCCAACCTAGCAAACGACCTTGAAGATACGTCAATAACACTTGAGGCGTTTGGAGGGGAGATAGAGGCATGGGTAATGCTTGTTATGGAATACGGTAAAGGTGAGAAGGTTGCTTTTGTAAACATCATGAGAACGGATACTGCTGAAATGGCAGAGTTCTTGGATGTAATGAACCAGGAATACGATACGGTAGAGATGGCTATCAAACCTACAAAGTCATTCAGAGCCGACAAGATCTTTCCAAGTCTAAGTAATAGCTGGTCGCTTTCAGGGAGCCAAGAAGCCTTTGGAAAAGCTAGAGAGCTATGCGAAAGAATGGTCGAAGACACGATCACATGAGGGTATTAAGAGGACTACTAAACATATCCCTCATCCTTGGTGTCTTCTTTGTTATTTATATGACGCTAGGAGCCTTTTCTCTTTGGTATCTCTGTAAGGCAGCATGAAGATGGCAAAAGAAATAGTAGTAACACTCCTGCTCTTTTTCGTAAGCCTTACAACGCATTCCCAAGACAATTCGAGCATTGATGAGGGATGGAAGGATGATGTTTGGACGATCTCAGGAGGGGACGACACCGTTCATGCGTCGGTCAACGGCAAAATTACTGATGGAGATAGACTAAGAATATTCATGCGCCCCTCAGATAGTTGTCGCAATGCTGCTTTAATAACTACCTTCTTCACCCATTCCAAGAACCCTGATATTAAACGCCTTAGAAACATCCCAATCAAAATCGCATTCCTCGGTGGAGACATTGATGCAACGATTGATTATGTTCTCCCGTTGTTTGGTCGGCACATCGCTTGGGTTTCACTTTTGAACACGAAACTGTCCGATATGAAGCTGGTTTTTGGGGTGATGAATGAAGAGCAGAACGAGATTGAAATGACTATAAAACCTACAAAGTCATTCAGAACCGACAACTACTTCGACATACCTACTAATGCATGGAGTCTAGAAGGAAGCATGGAAGCTTTAGATAGAGCAGAGAATCTGTGTTTGAGAATAGCGGAGGAGATTAGCCTGTAACTAGCCTTCACCTCTCCAGTTCTTGTTTATATCAGCCAAGGCAGTATAAACACTACTCAGACTAAAGAGTGAATTTTTTGTGGCGCGTTAATAGTATTAGCGTTGTTGGATTTACGGGGTTTAAACCAGTCCCTAAGTCCATAATTTTCACTTGAAAGGTTTTGCTAAGACTTCTCTTACAATAGCCTGTCAGTCCAAACAGCCTATCACGGTGAATAATCCTAAATAACCGAGCAATGTCTAGAAAAAATCTAGAAAAATTAAATATAAATGCCGGCTCTAAAAGAGCAATCTCTTCAACACCATTTGTTCTAAGCGCTTCTAGCGGGATCTTAAAAATACGCGGCATTTCTTCTAAACAATGTGATGAATAGAATGCATGATCTTTATTTAAATAATTCTTGTACGTTTCTGGCTTTGATAAATCGATAACTTTAAATGAGACGTTTTTTATACCAAACTTTTTTGCTGCAAGATTAGATAAGTGCACTGATTTTTTAGAAAGCTCTAAGCCGATGAATTCTCGATTCTTAAAAGTTTTTGCTAGATATAGAACATTGCTGCCATCTCCACTTCCCAGTTCAACTATCTTATGTTTTTCGGATGAGCAAATAAATGAAGAAATTATATTTAAATGCCTTTCTCTTATGGTTTGAACTACACCAAAACAAATTTTGTTGTCTAAAAGGCTCCATCGAGCCTCGGTACCGCAGTAAACATATTCGTAGAAAGTTAGGTTATCTAAATTTTTTAAAAGATCTAGCCTAATCTCATCATATAAATTCTCTACAAAAAATGGATTGCGTTCAAAGCGCCTATTTTTAATCGCTCTTGAGAGTATGTGCCTTAACAAACTGGTAGCTTCTCGAATTAGACAGAAAAACCCGTAGTTTAAAATTGATCTCACTTCATTACTCCCTAAAATTTTATTTTTGCTAGCTATATAGTTGCTTTTCAAAATAATGTATTGGTAATCACCATTTCTATAGAAAGAGAATCATAGTTTTTATATTATAAACAATGGAGTACGAACAACTAGGTTTTTGAAGACGGTGCAGGAATATGGGGGAGCGTCTGATGGCTAACAGCGGACGGTATAGCAGTCCCAGACAAGCCTATTAAGTAATGAGTAGGCAGAACACATGCCCCGCACCATATTTAATTTCTACTTAAAGAATGCTTAAAAACATTAAAACCCACCCGCTATTCTGGCCGGCCAAATTGTTTTTAAAGCGTTTAGCAAAAAAAGAATTGTGGGTGCGGACTGAGGTAGATATAAATACTGCTATATATGGCGGATGGGAATTTTGTCCAGACTTCATAGCAGATGATTCAATCATTTATTCGCTTGGCGTGGGTAGCGACATAGAATTTGATACGCTGTTAATTCAAAATTTTCAATCCCTGGTCCATGCATTTGATCCTACCCCTTACGCAACGGAGTGGGTCAAGAATCAAATATTGCCCGACAATTTTATGTTCCACCCCTGGGCGGTATCAGGAAAAAATGGGACGCTTAAAATGCATCAAAGAGTTAATAGAAAAGGACGAAAATCTAGAATAATGTGGACGGCAGTAACTGATCAACTTGATGATGCAGATGCAATAGAAGTAGAGACATATTCCCTTCAAACAATTATGGATAAATTGGGTAATAAAAGAATTGATTTATTAAAAATGGATGTTGAAGGTTCGGAATACGAAATTATAGATGTCATCTTAGATATGAAATTCAAACCATTACAATTACTGGTTGAATTTCATCACAGATTTTCAGGTATTGGATTAAAAAAAACAGTCAATGCGATAAGCAATCTTCGCGATGTGGGTTATAAAATTTTTGCTGTATCCAAAACCGGTAGAGAAATAAGCTTCATATATAAAGCTTAGTGGATAAATCTCTCTAAGAGGTAAGTTAAAAAGTGAGAGTCTAAAAGAATAACCGCTTCAAATAAGCCTATTAGCAATTAGTAGTCCACGCCCGCGGCTCGCGGAGGTATGGCCTCTCCATCAGCCTGTTCACGCTTAATACGCTCAAATATCTCTTCACGATGCACAGCAATCTCTTTCGGAGCATTCACTCCAACACGTACCTGATTACCCTTCACTCCTAGAACAGTGACGGTGACATCCTCTCCAATGACAACCGTTTCCCCCACCCGCCGGGTCAAAATAAGCATAGCCAAACTCCTTCTTGGTCTCTGATACTACACGCCTCGTTGTGCTGTCTACGCAGCCTGTTATATGGAGACATCAGTAGCCAGACCGGCTTTATTCTTTCAAATTCTTGGACCGGTCCCTCTGCTTGCAGATCAGGCATCTAACCAAAATCCGCCGATACATGTTAATGCATTTTACCCAGCGAGGACTCTGAAATTAGACAGAGTCTAAAGGGTTCAATCTAAGGAAGCGGAAACCCTATCAGTAACAAGTGCTAATGCTTCATCCAGCTTATCTGGACGGGTACCCCCAGCCTGAGCAAAGTCAGCCCTGCCGCCGCCTTTCCCGCCTACACACTCCGCAACGTGGCTTATGAGTTCCCCCGCCTTTAACAAGCTAGTTAGATCTTTGGAGACACCCGCTACCAAGCGGACCTTATCTCCCTCCACAGCACCTAACACCACCACTCCGGAACCCAATTGGTCCCTAAGTTTGTCGGACGTCTCTCTCAAAACCCCGGAATCGACTCCATCAATCCGCGCTACCAGTACTTTTATACCTCCTACATCGACCGCTTCGGAAAGGAGGTTGCGTGAGCCTCCAAAAGCTACTTTACCCTTGAGTGCTTTCACTTCTCGCTCAAGTGTCCGGTTGCGCTCCACAAGCTGTGTAACCTTATCTGACACATCCTCGCGCGCACCCTTTACCAGGGATGTTACGTCGCTGAGCAACCTCTCATTGGCATCGATCCAATCCAATGCACCGGCACCGGTAACTGCTTCTATTCTTCGAACGCCCGACGCAATACCTCCCTCGGATGTTATTTTCAATACCCCAATGTCACCGGTACGAGCTACATGAGTTCCACCGCATAACTCAGTAGAAAAATCACCGAACTTTAAGACGCGAACATTCTCAGCATATTTTTCACCGAAAAACGCAATCGCTCCACTGGCAAGCGCCTTCTTGTAGGGCATCTCTTTAGTCTCTGCACGAGCGTTAAGCCGTATCTGCTGATTAACAAGGTTCTCGATTTGAACCAACTCCTCATCGTTGAGAGCTTCTTGATGAGAGAAATCAAAACGCAACCGATCGGGCGCAACCAACGATCCCTTTTGCTGAACATGCTCCCCCAACACACTACGCAGCGCGGCATGCAAAAGATGTGTCGCGGAATGATTCAGTACGATTGCTGCTCTTCGTTTCTCATCAACCTGAGCTTCCATCTTATCGCCCACCTTAAGCTGACCCCGGCTAACTTCACCGAGATGCCCGTGGGCATCACCGAATTTAATGGTGTCCTCGACCTGAAATACCGACCCATCACTACCCAGTACCCCCGCATCACCGACTTGCCCACCACTCTCCGCATAAAACGGGGTCTTATCGAGCACGACTGCGCCAACTCCCCCAGGTCCAAGCTCTTGGACGGGAACCCCATCGGCAAATAACGCTGTGATCTTCCCAGTCGCCTCAAGCACCTTATAGCCGAGGAACTTCGATGCCTCCTCAAGGCTTGGCGCCGCGTTTCCGTAAACGCCAAACTGGCTCTGATCACGGGCACGTTGTCGTTGCGCTGCCATGTGCTTTTCGAAATCTTTTTCGTCGATGGCGAGATTTCTTTCCCGCGCAAAATCGGCTGTTAGATCCTTAGGAAACCCGTAGGTATCATAAAGCTTAAATACGGTCTCTCCGGGAATCACCCCACCATCTGACAGCCCTTTAATCGCAGTATCCAAGATACGCATACCTTGGGAAAGAGTCTCTGCAAAACGCTCTTCCTCCTGAAGTAATACTTGTTCAACATGTGCCTGTTGAGTGCTCAGTTCAGGATAGGCTGCGCCCATCTGTGCCTCCAGGGGTGCGACAAGCTTGTGAAAAAATGGCTCTTCTATGCCGAGTTTATAGCCATGGCGAATCGCGCGACGAATGATTCGGCGCAACACATAACTGCGTTTTTCGTTGCCCGGCAGGACACCATCCGTAACTAGGAACGCACAGGCTCTAATGTGATCAGCGAGCACATACAAAGATTTGTTCGTCGAATCAGCAGAATTTGTAATCTTCATCGCGTCCTGCACAAGCTGCGCGAATAAATCGGTTTCGTAATTCGAATAGACCCCCTGCATCACTGCCGCAAGACGCTCCAGTCCCATCCCTGTATCTACAGACGGTTTTGGTAACGGGGTTAATTCACCGGTTTCGTTACGGTCAAACTGCATGAAAACGAGATTCCATATCTCGATGAACCGATCACCGTCTTCGCCTGGAGAGCCCGGAGGACCGCCAGACACATCCGGACCGTGGTCGTAGAAAATCTCGCTGCACGGACCGCAAGGGCCCGTCTCACCCATTGCCCAGAAATTGTCTTTCTCGCCAAGGCGTCCAAAACGTTTGGGATTAATGCCAATGTCCTTCAGCCAGATGTCAGCCGCCTCATCATCCCCTTCGAATACTGTGCACCACAGGCGCTCAGGGGGCAGCCCCAGAACCTGAGTAATAAATTCCCAAGCGTAGGAAATCGCTTCGCCCTTAAAGTAGTCACCGAAGCTGAAATTGCCGAGCATCTCGAAGAATGTGTGATGACGCGCTGTGTATCCCACATTCTCTAAATCGTTATGCTTGCCACCTGCCCGGACGCAGCGCTGAGCGCTCACTGCGCGAAGTTTTTTCCGTTTCTCGTGACCTAGAAAAACATCCTTGAACTGCACCATGCCGGCATTTGTAAAAAGCAGGGTAGGGTCGTTCGCGGGCACCAGCGGAGAACCCGGAACAACCTCGTGATCCCGGTCCGCAAAAAAATCCAGAAAAGCCTGGCGAAGTTCGTTGGTGCTACGGTTCATATTTCCTTGTTTAACAGTAATAGCTCAATAGGGGTAGTAATTGGCGGGCAAGCTAATCGGAATCAGCAGCAAGATCCAGTGCCGCCTCAATCTGCCCTCTCTCAAAACCTCGATACTGCAAAAAGCGCATCTGTCGAGCACGCTCCGTGAAGTCATTTGGCATGTCCATGCCAAAACGCTTCCTGCGGACCTTTGCTGCTAAAACACCCCAGTCCTGGCAGGCTTCCCGCAACCCCACCTGAATACGTGCCTCATCAATGCCACGTTGAATCAGATCTGCGCGAATTCGAGTCGGTCCCTGGCCTTTATCAATGCGCGTGCGCACGAATGATTCTATGAATCGTGCCTCCTCAAGCAATCCCTCAACTTCCAAGACATCTAGCACTTCATTCGTGGTGTCTCGGGAGTAAGACCGCTTAAGGAGTTTCCGCTCCAACTCCAGCCGGCTGTGTTCCCGACGTGCGAGCAGGTCCAAGGCTTGTCGACGGCAGGTCTTTCTCTGCTCCGACAATGAGTCCTGAGTCTCCTCAGGCTTGACTGACAGCGGCACCCTCCTCCGCCCCGTCCAGAGGAATTTCTACCGGCCCGGTTGGAAGCAGCTTCGCCCGAAGCTGAGCTTCAATTTGTGCCGCTACCTCAGGGTGGTCAACCAGATACTCGCGAACATTTTCCTTACCTTGACCAATGCGCTCACCCTGATAGCTGTACCATGAACCAGCTTTCTCGACGATGTTCTCGTTGACACCAATATCAATCATCTCACCTTCTCGGGAAATGCCGTGCCCATAAAGGATCTCGAACTCCGCCATTCTGAATGGCGGTGATGTTTTATTTTTTACTACCTTCACCCGGGTCTGATTGCCTAGAACCTCATCAGCCTTCTTAATAGCTCCGATACGACGGATATCCAGTCGGACCGAGGAATAGAATTTAAGTGCATTACCACCAGTTGTCGTTTCTGGGCTACCGAACATCACCCCTATCTTCATTCGAATCTGATTGATGAATATCACCATGCAGTTTGATCGCTGGATATTTCCGGTGAGCTTCCTCAGCGCCTGGGACATCAGACGCGCCTGTAAACCAATGTGGGAGTCACCCATCTCACCCTCGATTTCTGCTTTTGGCGTAAGCGCGGCCACGGAGTCGATGACGACAATGTCTACAGCACCAGAGCGCACTAACATATCGGTGATTTCCAGCGCCTGTTCCCCAGTATCAGGTTGGGAAATCAAAAGTTCATCCACGTTGACGCCTAACTTTCCCGCGTACACGGGGTCCAACGCATGCTCAGCGTCTACAAAGGCTGCCGTCCCACCCAGCTTCTGCGCCTCTGCAACCACTTGGAGGGTAAGCGTTGTCTTACCTGATGCTTCCGGCCCGTAAATTTCTGTCACCCTTCCCTTGGGCAGCCCCCCAATGCCAAGCGCGACATCAAGTCCGAGTGAGCCTGTTGAAATCACATCAAACTCCCGGTTTGCAATGGAATCCCCCAGACGCATCACTGAGCCTTTACCAAATTGTTTCTCTATCTGTCCCAATGCCGCTGAGAGTGCTTTTTTACGGTTGTCGTCCATGTGGATTTTCCGGTTGAGTCGTCGTTAAAAAGAAGGTGTTCGCCACAACTGATTATTCCATAGATTCCACCTCGGTAGCAGCCGATAACTCTTTTCTCTATCAAAGAAAACCCTTCTCTGGGCACAGCACCAAAACCATCGAAAAATCCCGCAAATTACCCTAATACCCTCATTCATGGGCTGTACCAAAGGGCCAAGCTTCAAGCACCTCATAGGTTGGGTAACGGCCATCTAGCTTTGATTCCACAAGCGCGAGTCCTGAAACGGACCAGCTAACGGGAGAGATGCTTTCTTCTATGAACTTCGCCCTACGCGCTAGTGTGACGTGCGGACGATAAGAGCTTTTCTGTCTCTCAAACCCTATCCCTGCTAAACGATTCCACAATACCAATTCTAGTTCAATTAGAGCGGTGGGTATCTGACTGGGTGAGGTCCAAAGCACCCGAGGGCCACTCCAAAAACCAAGTCTATCGAAAACAAGCTCAAACCCAGGCGATGCGAATGGTGGTATCTGCCGGGCGCGCATCAAAAACGCCTCCGACACGGACCCGAGAAAAACTAGCGTCACATGCAGATTGCTTGGGGAGATTGCTCTTCCTCCACAACGGTTTACCACTGAACGGGTAGCACGCGTTAACGCTCCTCGCGTTTTCTCATCTGGCCAGATCGCAAAAAAGACCCGTCGACGCAACTCCTTTACAGCATCCGGATCAGGCATCCTGCTCTACGATTACCAACAGACCCTCCAACGCCCGCGCCACACTTTTCCGTCGAACGGACTCACGATCACCATCGAAATGGCAGCATTCTGCACGGATGGTTTGCGGGCCAATCCAAGCAAACCAGACCGTGCCCACAGGCTTGTCCTCAGTCCCACCGTCTGGACCCGCAACACCACTCACAGCTACTGAAAACTCGGCACCAGCTTTATCTAAGGCATTTTTTGCCATTAAAACAACGGCGCTCTCACTAACCGCTCCGTGTTTACTCAATAAATCCTCCGATAGATTGAGAGCCCCTTGTTTAGCAGCGTTGGAGTAGGTCACAAAGCCCCAACCGAACCACGCAGAGCTGCCCGGAACATCCGTAAGCACCTTACTAACCCAGCCGCCCGTACACGACTCGGCACATGTCACGCGGGCTCCGCTGTTAAACAACGCATCACCCAGAGAGCGGGCCAGGCTTTCGAGCTCTTGGTCAGATTTCGTCATGGCACAATGCTCAAAACCCGATTGTATATCTCTAAATACCGCTTACTCATTTGTTCAATGGAAAAGCAGGTCTGAGCTTTCCTCCGTCCGGCAGTGCCACAGCGCGCTCTTAGCTCGGCATCAGACAGCATTCGAGCTACTGCCTGCGTCAACCCGTATCGATCACAAGGCTCAAACAAAAGGCCATGAACTTCGTGCTCGATGAGGTCAACAAGTCCCCCCGCCTTTGAAGCGACCACGGGGATGCCGGTGCTCATTGCCTCTAGTACCGCAACGCCCAAGCCCTCGCGCTCAGCCGGGTGAACAAGCAAATCTATTCCAGGTAACAGATCGGGCATATCATTTCTAAAGCCCATGAAACTCACACGAGTATCGAGTGCTAGATCAGATAGCTGACGCGCCAGTTTCTCTTTTAGAGGGCCTCGTCCAAAACACAAGACGTGCGCATCTGGATGCCGTGAAAGTAACTCTGGTAAACACTCAAATAACAACGCATGGCCCTTTCGAGGAATGAGCTGCGCAACCACACCAATTATGAACGCGCGGGTTGTGAGTCCCAGAATTTTCACCAACCGATCGTGAACTGGTGAAGGCCGGTATCGTTCAGAGTCCACGGCACTTGGAACCGTAAATACACATTGGGTATCTAGGCCTACGTGACTCAACAACTCATCCTCTACAGCCGAGGAGATGGCTACCACCGCCCGGTAAGGTCGGTATTTGAACCGTGCCCACGGACCTAATTGACGATTATCCACGCGGCGGGTGAGCACAGCAGGCACACCGGCAGAACGCGCACTCCAACCGCCAGCTATGTCTGCACCACGACGCGAATGTACGTGAAGAATCGAGGGTACATACCTTTCGATCACGGTTTTCAGACGATGTGGCAATAACACATCAAGATCCCCTCCCATGGGCAACTCAACAACCTTCTTTGCACGGGTGGAAGCAGCAATCTCGCTATTTCGTGGACAGACCAGGACGCTCTCGATCCCATCAGCCTCGAGCCCCTGGATCAGATAGCGAACCTGCTGTGCTCCCCCATAGAGGTGCCGCCCGGATTCCAGATGCATGATGCGCATCCGCAGGATGGTACCTTTTTGGACCCTTCGTGGGGCTAATTTGCTTATTTGGCATGCGAATCACGTAATTTTGATCTGCTGTCTTCTTTCCAAATAAGTAAACTGTCCATAATCCTTGAACGAAGAAAAAGTTGGGCAAAGCACATACCCCCGTCATGCAGCAGTATCTGGGTCTCAAGGCTCAGCATCCCGACGTATTGCTGTTTTATCGCATGGGCGACTTTTACGAGCTTTTTTACGATGATGCGCGACGCGCCTCAAAACTGATGGATATAGCACTTACCAGCCGAGGGCAATCCGGCGGTGAACCGATCCCCATGGCTGGAGTTCCAGCCCACTCAGTTGATAACTACCTCACACGACTAGTTCGGCTAGGCGAATCCGTTGCCATCTGTGAACAAGTAGGCGATCCAGAAACCAGTAAAGGTCCAGTGAATCGCGAAGTAGTACGTGTCATCACACCCGGAACTCTGACCGACGAAGCGCTGCTTGAGAACAAGCGTACTCACTATTTAGCAGCCATTAACCCAAGCCCGTCCGGCGTCATTGGACTTGCATGGCTAGACCTTGCAAGCGGTCGATTTTCGGTTGCGCAACTGGAAAATACGCAAACCTTACGAGGAGATCTGGAGCGCCTTCGGCCCGCAGAAATTCTGATAGAAGAAGATGCTTCATGCCCTCAATGGCTTAAGGGATTTAGTGGTTTGTGTAACCGACCACCATGGCACTTTGATATTCAGTCGGCACATCGGGCGTTGTGCCAGCAATTTAAAACCCGTGATCTCACGGGTTTTGATGCGGAGGATGCTATTGAGGCTATCGGTGCGGCAGGTTGTCTGCTGCAATATATCAAAGACACTCAGCGATCAGCTGTACCACATCTGCGCGGACTGGTGCGGGAACATCCAAACGAAGCAATCATTATGGATGCCGAAACTCGACGCAATTTGGAAATCGACGTTAGCGCAGGCTCTGGAAATGAATATTCCCTGGCGGGATTAATGGATAGGTGTTCAACGCCCATGGGAAGCCGGCTCCTCAGGCGCTGGTTGAACCGCCCGATTCGTGACCATCAGGTGCTCCGGCAGCGCCAGCAAGCTGTTGAAACACTGACGGGGTCTCACCAAGCACACGAGTTACAGCCTACCTTGGGTGATATTGGCGATATGGAACGCATTCTGACAAGGGTGGCGTTACGCTCAGCTCGGCCGCGAGATCTAGCACAGTTACGACAAGCGCTACAGGCACTCCCCACACTAACATCGGTCATTGCAGAATTGGAATCACCACTACTATTAGAGCTCGCTAAGGGGAGTGATGCTCACGATGAAGAATGTTCCTTTTTAGAATCAGCAATCGTCGAAGGCCCCCCGGTTATGTTGAAGGATGGTGGTGTCATCAAACCTGGTTTCGACACCGAACTGGACGAATTACGCTCCATCAGTGCCGACGCAAGCCAATACCTTGATGATCTAGAACAAAGGGAACGAAAGCGTACTGGACTCAGCAATCTTAAAGTGGGTTACAACCGGGTTCACGGTTACTACATCGAAATCAGCAAGTCTCAAGCCCAATCAGCACCTGACAATTATATTCGCCGGCAAACCCTGAAAGGTGCAGAACGTTTTATCACGCCAGAGGTTAAAGAATTCGAAGATAAAATCCTCAGTGCAAAGGAACGAGCGCTTACTCGCGAACGTTTTCTGTATGACGCTGTACTAGATCGGTTGAATATTGCTCTGCACATGCTCCAACAAACAGCAGAGCACATCGCAGAAATCGATACTCTTTCTAATCTTGCTGAGCGAGCCCTTACGATGAACCTCGACAAACCGGAGTTGACCGATGAACCGGGTATTAGCTATCAGGACGGCCGACACTTGGCGGTGGAGCTAGCAAGCACCGAACTCTTTGTACCCAACAACCTTGAACTCAATGACGAGCGTCGCATGTTGATCATCACTGGACCCAATATGGGTGGCAAATCAACCTATATGCGTCAGACAGCTCTTATTACAATTCTCGGCCACATTGGCAGTTTCGTACCAGCGAGAGATGCGCGTATCGGACCTATCGACCGCATTTTTACCCGTGTGGGTGCTGCAGATGACCTAGCGGGTGGGCGCTCAACTTTTATGGTCGAAATGACGGAGACCGCCAACATACTGAATAACTCTTCGGCCTCAAGCCTAGTGCTAATGGACGAGGTAGGGCGGGGTACCAGTACTTTTGATGGACTATCTTTGGCCTGGGCAGCGGCACAGCATATCGCCAAGGAATCTCGGGCTTTCACGCTCTTTGCGACTCACTACTTTGAACTAACTCGCTTGCCTGCAGAGCTGCCAGCTTGCACCAACGTCCATCTAGATGCGACCGAACACGGAGATGAACTGATTTTTCTCCACTCAGTTAAAGAAGGGCCAGCGAATCAGAGTTATGGATTACAGGTTGCGCGCTTAGCTGGCGTTCCAGGGGAAGTTATTGAGCAAGCGCGTGATTACCTAGCCAACCTAGAGCAACGTAAGCATCAGCTAGATCGAACGGGACCCCAAAATGAATTTATTTTTGGGGCTTTAGAAAAAAACCCCAAAAAACCCAGCAATGAGTCCATTGTTCGTGAACGGCTTACGAACATCGACCCGGATGCTCTCTCACCACGCCAAGCGTTGGATTTGGTACACGAGCTAACCGAACTAGTTGCCCGCAAACCGCCCTAATTTCTGAAAGCCTGTTGCTTGCTCGCTACTGCTTTACACCAGAGCATGAAATATGTGAGGTCCCGTTAAACAACACAGTTGCACTTTCAATCCATGGATTATGACCCGCGAAGCCGTACTAGCGCTTCGCGATTGGTCCACGAGGCTACGGTCCCTATGGCTTCCTCAAGTCCCATCCAGCGAAAGGCTGCATGTTCTGCCTCATTTAAGTTAATTTCACAGACCGCGGGGACTTCCATGTACCAAAGGTATTCGACATTCTCGTTTACATTTGGAGCATAGCGTTCCCGCCACTCCGGAAGAATAGGGAAAGATTTACAGATGCCAGTGTCGATAAGTTCCACTGGCTCTATACCGGTCTCTTCGCAGACCTCCCGAGCTGCTGTCTCCGCTGGCGTTTCATTCCAATGGAGTGTCCCAGTCACCGATTGCCAGAACCCTCTTGGGTTCGTCCGCTCAAGTAGAAGACATTCTCGTTTGGGCGTGTGAATAACCACTAACACGGACTCAGGACGACTGTGCTTCGGCATGGGTGGCAGTTTCGGCTAACTGGGCTTATTGGGCGAGCGGATCCTGATCCCGACTTCCTTGAGCTGCTCGGCACTAGCAGAACTAGGGGCCCCGGTGAGAGGATCGGTAGCTGTCTGAGTTTTCGGGAATGCAATAACCTCACGAATGCTTTCAGCACCAGCCATGAGCATCACGAGACGATCGAGCCCAAAAGCGATACCTCCGTGGGGTGGGCATCCGTAGTCCATAGCGGTCAATAGAAATCCAAACTTCTCTTCTGCCTCCTCTGCATCGATACCTAATAACTCAAAAACAGCCGATTGCATCTCTAGCGTATGGATCCGAATCGACCCGCCGCCGATTTCGGTCCCGTTAAGCACCATATCGTATGCACGGGAAAGCGCCCCTTTTGGGTCTGACTTGAGTTCGTCTGGATCATTTCCCAGTGGCGCGGTAAAGGGATGGTGAGACGAGGTCCAACCACCCTCTCCATCCTCCTCAAACACCGGGAAGTCGATGACCCAGAGAGGGCTCCATCCCTCTTCGATTAACTCCCGGTCAACACCAAGCTGATCGCGCAAGGCTCCCAAGCTTTCATTTACAACACGTAATTTACCCGCGCCAAAGAATACTAAGTCACCAGTCTCTGCACCCACACGATCCAGAACACTTTCGACAGCCTCAATGGGGAGAAACTTAAGGATCGGTGACTGCAACCCATCCACACCACCTTCACGATCGTTGACTTTGATGTAGGCCAAACCTTTTGCGCCGTAACGACCAACCATCTCCGTGTAATCATCAATTTCCTTTCGGCTCAGGCTGCCGCCACCTGGCAGCTTAAGAGCCGCAACGCGACTCCCAGCATCGATTGCTGGACCAGCAAACACTTTAAATTCTACGCCTTCGAAAAGATCGCCAACTTCAGTCAGTACAAGGGGGTTACGCAAATCTGGCGCATCACTGCCATAACACTCCATTGCTTCCGCATAGGTAAGCCTTGGCAGCGGATTTGGGAAACTTATATTCAACACCGACTCGAATGTGTGCCGAACAAGTGCCTCCATCAATGTCATGATTTCAGCTTCGTCCATAAATGCCGTCTCAATATCCACCTGAGTGAACTCTGGCTGACGGTCAGCACGCAAATCTTCATCTCGGAAACATTTGACGATCTGATAATAACGATCGAACCCTGACATCATCAGCAATTGCTTCATGATCTGTGGCGACTGGGGCAGCGCAAAAAATTGCCCGGGGTGCGTACGGCTTGGAACGAGATAGTCTCTTGCCCCCTCAGGGGTCGTCTTAGCAAGAATAGGAGTTTCAATTTCCACAAAGCCGGTTTCGTCAAGAAAATGTCTGATCGCGCGAGTGACGGCGTGGCGCAAGCGCAGATTGCGCTGCATACTTTCCCGGCGTAGATCCAGATACCGATAGCGAAGTCGTATTTCCTCGCTGGCGGATTCTTCGTGATGGAATGGTGGCGTCTTGGACTTATTGAGCACCGTGAGTTCTTTTGCAAGCAACTCGACCTCCCCCGTGGGCAACTCCGGATTAATGGTCCCTTTTGGCCGTTCCCGTAGAAGTCCCCGCACGGCCAGAACGTACTCGCCACGGACACGTTCTGCCTGAGCAAATATTTCTGGGCTGTCCGGGTCAAAGACCACTTGTAACAGGCCCTCTCTGTCCCTCAGGTCCACAAAGATCACCCCACCGTGGTCCCGCCTGCGGTGTACCCAACCGACAACCGCCAGATCTTGGCCGATAAGAGAACGGTCTGCCTGACCACAATAATGGCTACGCATGGAATCTAACCTTTTGAAAGGCAAGGGCGTGCTTAGGTAAAGTGGCCGGATGTTACGGCGAAGCCTCGGAAGCTGCAACCTCATGTGCCGGGTGAGCTGGGTGCCATTGGGGTACGACGACCCCTAGGGAGATAATCATCTTCAAAGCCTCTTCCACAGGCATATCCAATTCAACCACATCTTTTGCAGGCACAAACAACATAAAACCTGAGGTGGGATTGGGGGTCGTCGGAAGAAATACGGTTACGATAGCGTCACCCGTTCGAGATCGCACCTCAGGTGGGTCCTCCGAAGTCTGAAAACACAGGCTGTAAAGACCTGCGCGCGGGTATTCAATCAGCAAAACTTTCTTGAATGAAGAGTTGGAATCACTGAATACAACTTCTGCGAAGTGTTTAACCGCACCGTAAACCGAACGTACTAGGGGAATCCTGTTTAGAAATTTTTCGTAATTATGGACCAAACGCCGACCGAGGAGATTGGCAACCAGCACACCTGTAATGATGAGTACCAGCAGCGCTAAAATTACCCCTAGACCCGGGATACGAAAACCAAGCAGAGCATCGGGACGGTAAGGTGGTGGAATCAGAAACAGCAATCGATCCATGAGATCTAGCAGCAAGGTAAACACCAAGATAGTGGCGCCGATAGGCAACCAAACCAGTAATCCAGCCACAATATAGCGCCGAATTCGCACTACCATGAACCACTCCCAAAATAATCAAGCGGCCGCAAAACCTGAACCTTTACTTTTTGGACCAGCGCTAGATTCCGAATCTGATGTAGAGCTGGAACTCGAATTGCTCTTCTTGGATGACTTCCCTTCAGAAGACTTATTATCTTCCTTGGTTTTCTTATCACCCTTATCACCCTTATCACCCTTATCACCCTTATCACCCTTATCACCCTTATCACCCTTATCACCCTTGGTTTCCGTTCTGCTATCAACGAGATTGCGCTTACTCTCCTTGTCGGATTTAAAATCCGTCTCATACCAGCCTTCACCCTTTAATCTGAATGATGGAGCAGACATTAAGCGACGTAGAGAGCGCGCTTCACAGTCAGGGCAATCCTGCAATAAATTATCACTGAGCTTTTGCAAGGCATCGAACTCATGCCCGCAAGACTCACACCGATATTCGTATATGGGCATATCCTGCCTTATATCTTAGACGCAACCGTGCTTAGGCTTGATAGTGTAAGGGTGACACCTCGGAACCCCGCACCGCAACTTTGCACATATCTTTGTCAAACCGACTCTATAGCTTTACCTTTAATAAAGTTAAGCCCCTCCGTGGAAGTCATCACCTGAATTGTATCTCCAGAGACAAAATCACCATTTAAAATCTGTTGGGCGAGGGGATTTTCTACCTGTTGCTGAATCGCTCGTTTCAGTGGCCGCGCTCCATACACGGGATCATGACCAGCGTGTGCAATCTGCTCACGCGCAGCTTTATCGACACTCAGCTTTATACCACGCTCACTTAAACGTTCGCGCAGGTATCCCAGCTGAATATCAACGATAAGTTGTAGATGCTTTGTATCTAAAGGATGGAAAACCACCACGTCATCGATTCGGTTAATAAATTCTGGGCGGAATTCCTGGCCTACAATCTCCATGACAGCAGCCTTCATTTCGGCATACTTCTCCTCTCCTGCAAGTTCTTGAATCCTGTCGCTGCCAAGATTAGATGTCATCACGACAACTGTGTTTTGAAAATCTACCGTGCGCCCGTGCCCGTCAGTCAACCGGCCATCGTCCAACACCTGCAGTAAGATATTAAACACGTCAGGATGCGCCTTCTCGACTTCATCCAGTAGTATTACAGAGTATGGTCGGCGTCGTACGGCCTCAGTAAGATAACCACCCTCCTCATATCCAACGTATCCCGGTGGCGCTCCAATAAGTCGTGCTACCGAGTGTTTTTCCATGAACTCGGACATATCAATGCGGGTCATCGCGTCTTCCGCATCAAAAAGGAAGGCTGCCAATGCCTTTGTAAGCTCAGTCTTACCGACTCCTGTCGGCCCGAGGAACAGAAACGACCCATTTGGTCGATTTGGATCTGACAGACCAGCACGAGAGCGGCGAATAGCGTTGGAAACTGCTTGCAGTGCTTCCATCTGGCCCACCACTCGGGTTTCTAGGAAACTCTCCATTTTCAGAAGCTTCTCCTTCTCACCTTCCAACATTTTCATCACGGGAATTCCGGTCCATTTTGATACCACCTCAGCAACTTCTTCCTCTGTCACCTTGTGACGAACCAGCTGATAGATCTCGGACTCCGTAGAGAGTGCCTCCTGCAACTGTTTTTCGAGCTCCGGTATGCGCCCGTATTGCAACTCCGACATGCGGGCGAGATCGTTTGTGCGATGTGCTTTCTCAAAATCCACTTTTGCGCGTTCAAGTTCTTCCTTGATATGAGTAGCTCCTTGCATGGCTGCTTTCTCTGAGGTCCAGATCTCCTCAAGATCCGCGTACTCCCCCTCGAGCTTGCCAATTGCTGACTCCAAGTCCTCCAAGCGGCGTTTTGACGCCTTATCCGACTCCTTTTTCAATGCCTCCCGCTCAATTTTGAGCTGGATCAGCCGTCTGTCTAGACGATCCAATTCTTCAGGCTTGGAATCAATCTCCATGCGTATCCGCGAAGCCGCCTCGTCCACGAGATCTATCGCCTTATCAGGCAACTGACGGTCGGAGATATAACGATGTGACAGCATCGCAGAAGCTACAATCGCAGGATCCGTAATTTCCACACCATGATGTACCTCGTAACGTTCTTTTAGGCCACGCAATATCGCGATAGTGTCTTCCACGGTGGGTTCATCAACGAGCACTTTCTGGAAACGGCGCTCCAGTGCGGCATCTTTCTCTACATGCTTACGGTACTCATCCAGAGTTGTCGCGCCAACACAGTGAAGCTCTCCCCGTGCCAGCGCAGGCTTCAGCATATTGCCAGCGTCCATGGCACCCTCCGCCTTGCCAGCGCCCACCATGGTATGCAGTTCATCTATGAATAGAATGATCTGGCCTTCCTGCCTCGCAAGATCATTCAGTACCGCTTTCAATCGCTCCTCAAATTCTCCACGAAATTTGGCGCCCGCAATCAATGATCCCAAATCAAGCGCTAAAATTCGTTTAGATTTGATTCCTTCTGGTACTTCTCCATTGACGATGCGTTGTGCCAACCCTTCAATGATGGCAGTTTTGCCAACCCCTGGCTCTCCGATAAGTACGGGATTATTCTTGGTGCGGCGCTGGAGGACTTGTATTGTTCTACGAATTTCATCATCACGTCCGATGACGGGATCGAGCTTCCCTTGCTCAGCCTGGGCTGTAAGATCGACTGTGTACTTCTCCAACGACTGACGGGTGTCTTCTGCGTTGGGATCATCCACATGAGCACCTCCACGAATTTCATCAATTGCTTTCTCGAGTGCGCCCTTCACGACACCAGCTTGCTTAAGCACACGACCGAGGGGACCGCGGTCCAGACATGCGGCTAACACGAAAAGCTCGCTTGATATATAGCTGTCACCCCGCTCTTGAGCGAGCTTATCGGACACATTTAAAAGCTTGTTCAGATTGTTAGATAGATGGACTTCACCGGCTGCATCGCCCTGAACGCTGGGTATCTGGTCTATAGTTTCTCCTAGCCCAATTCGCAGTTGGTTCAGGTTGACTCCAGCCTTAGTCAACAGACTGAGCGCCGTGCCCCCCTCTTGCTCCAACAACGCAGCCATGAGGTGAACTGACTCGATGAACTGGTGGTCCCGCCCTACAGCAAGGGACTGAGCTTCCGCCAGAGCCATCTGAAACTTACTTGTCAGCTTATCCATGCGCATCGATACGCACTCCCCAAATGGAGTTAGATGCCTCCTGTAATGGGGTTATTAACCGAAAATATCAACTCTAAACAGGGATTAAGAGCTTATCTCAGATTAAAGATAAGCTCTTAATCTGTATTCACGAATCAAGCCAAATCAGTGTGGCCATGCGTCCACAGGGGGCTTCACGGCGATGAGAGAAAAACCGCTCAGACTCTGTATGAGTGCAAAAACCTCCGCCGTATATAGCGTGCACACCATCAGCCTTGAGACTGCGCCGGGCGAGTTGATACAAATCCGCCTGCCAGCGCCCCGCATCATTAAGCTTAAAACAAGTCCCAGCACCCCGATCAAAATCTATCAGGGCTTGGCGTACCTCGTCTCCAACTTCGTAAGCATTTTGGCTAATAGCAGGCCCTAGCCAAACCAGTAGGGCCTGAGGATCGATGCCCATACGCTTAATCGCGACAGACAGGACGCCAGCGGCAAGCCCTCTCCAGCCAGCATGAGCAATCCCTATCCGTGTGCCTGCTGTGTCACAGAAGAGAACCGGTAGACAATCGGCTGTCATGATCACACAGGGTTTGTCGGATTGAGAGGTCACTACACCATCCGCCGCAGGCGGATTTCGCGAAAAATCAGAGTTCATTTCTTGGGTATCTAGGTCTAACACTATATTTCCATGGAGTTGCTCCAACCAAAGAGGCTCTGTCACCAGACCCAACGCCTCCATCAGGGCTCGCCTGTTGGAGATTACTACTTCTGCATCATCCCCCACATGGAGCCCCAAATTCTGGCTGGTGTAGGGTCCTTCACTCGCTCCACCTTTGCGCTCAGTACTCGCAGCTCGCACACGCATGGGCGCTGGCCAGTCAGGTGTTATTACCATCGAAAAAGCTTGCGCACTCATCCTCCATTGTCCGCAGCGGCGACGAGATCCTTCTGGAGCACCTCGAGCAACCTTTTCATATCAGCCGGCAGGGGGCTTTCAAACGTATGAGATTCTCCAGAAATTGGATGTTCAAAAACTAGACGCCGAGCATGTAACGCCTGACGTTGAAACCTCTGAAGTTGTTCGCGCAAGATAGGCTCAGGGGACTTTGGCAACCGAGGGCGTGCACCATAGAGCGGGTCTCCGACCAATGGTGCCCGGATGTGTGCGAAGTGCACCCTGATCTGGTGAGTGCGCCCGGTATCGAGTTGAATACGAACGTGTGTATGTGCACGGAATCGTTTTAGTACGCGATAACGAGTTAGCGCGGCACGACCACCGCCTACTACTGCCATCCGCAATCTATCCTTCGGATGTCGTCCAATGGAAGCATTAACCTCACCCCCACCCGTTAGTACACTTTGACAAACCCCCTCGTAGGTACGCTCAATCTCCCGACGCTCAAGCTTCTTAACTAGCACCCTGTGGGCGTCCAGAGTCCTGGCCACCACCAGGAGTCCACTGGTGTCTTTATCGAGCCGATGAATAATTCCAGCTCTCGGCACATTCGCAAATTGGGGATCCAGATGCAGTAATGCATTCTGTAGAGTACCGGATGGATTGCCAGCACCGGGGTGAACAACTAGATTTGCGGGCTTGTCTATAACTAAAAAACCCGGGTCTTCATGAATAATACTCAGCGGAATTGCCTGAGGCTTTACTGGGATGACAGGCTCTAGCTCAACATCCAACTGTAGTTTATCTCCCTCGCGGACCCGCGTCTTTGGCTCAACTTGTCGCCCATCAAGTGTGAGGCTGCCTCCCTCAATCCAAAGCTTTAACCTACTACGAGAGAAACCCTCCAGAAGCTCGGCTGCCGCCTGATCTAACCTGCGTCCGGCCTGTTCTGCAGTAATAGTGGCGCGACGCCGGATATGTTCCACTTCAGTACCTCAAAGATCTAGAAACCCCTTTTGTTTATAATTGATCCTTCAGTTGAGAGCTAGCGCGCAAGGGGGTCCTGATCTAGATATGCTCGGTTCGCATCGATCCACCTCTCTTATTGGAATGTGGGGCAAGGCTATAATTAAGGGCAGATTCTCTACTGCTCCGTGCTGTGTCTGAGCAGATTGCTGAAAAAGGGATATTACACATGAGTGCATCTTTAAAGCTCATTCTTTTAACCGTCGCAGTAGCAACGATCGTAGCCGGCTGTGCGAGTGAGAGAGTCTCGTTAATGCGTGACTTGATAGAAGGCGTGTCATCCCCGGATGAGATATATGAGTCAGGCTCTGCAGCCATGGCGGAAGGCAGATACGATATTGCGATCGGCTACTACCAAGCGCTCGAAGCCCGCTACCCATTTGCCAATGTCACGCGTCAAGCCCAGCTTGACATGATCTATGCCTTTTTCCGGGACCGACAACCGGAATCTGCTATTGATGCAGCTGAAGAATTTGAAGCAGAGAATCCTACCCACCCACGAGTAGACTACGCCATATACATGCAAGGATTAATCTACTTCGATCAAGCACCCACTTTCTTAGAGAGAGTGTTCAACGCTGACCTGTCTATACGCCCGCCCCGAGATACTCTGCTAGCATATACAACGTTTCAGGAATTACTCCGGCGTTTCCCAGAAAGCGAATATGCGCCAGACTCTCAACAACGAATGATTTTCTTACGTAACCGGCTCGCAGAATACGAAAATCACGTTGCTAATTATTATATTGAACGTGGTGCGTATGTCGCTGCGGTCAATCGCGCTAAATTTGCACTGGAACATTATCCCGGCGCGCCCGCGATTCAGGAATCGTTGATCATTCTTGAAGAAGCTTATTCGCTGCTGGGCATGCCGGATCTCGCAGCCGATGCCCAGAGTGTAATTGAGACAAATTTTGGTTTTGACCTTCGGCCACAACCAGGTACCAGAGTTGAGATATTGGAAATTGAGGTAGCGGATACCGCCCAACCCCCTAATACCAACGACCCCGAAAGTTAAAACTAGTAACCGGAAGTGATCGGATAACGCCAATCCCGTCCGAACGCACGGCGGCTCACACGTACGCCAGGTGGTGACTGCCGGCGCTTATACTCATTCCGCTTCACGGTATCCAAAACCCAGTCGACGATGGCTCGATCAAAACCAAGCCCGACAATTTGTTCTACAGAAAGATCTCGTTCAATGAACTCTTCAAGTATCGGGTCAAGAGTCTCATAGGGCGGTAGTGAATCCGTATCCTTTTGATTAGGCCTAAGCTCTGCACTTGGCTCGCGGGTAATAACACGCTCGGGAATGACATTCCCAACAGTATTTCTAAAGCGTGCAAGCTCATAAACTAGGGTCTTGGTGCAATCTTTGAGTGGCGCAAAACCGCCAGCCATATCACCATAAAGCGTCGCATATCCCACTGCCATCTCACTCTTGTTGCCGGTAGTTAACAGCATTCTCCCCAGTTTATTTGAGATAGCCATAAGGAGAACCCCACGACAACGCGCTTGAATATTCTCTTCAGTAGAGTCCGGGCTCAGTCCTTCAAAAAGATCCTTTAAAACCCCGAGGGTTGCATCAAAAATAGGGCTAATCGGAAGCGTATCGATCTGTACCCCGAGATTTTTCGCCTGCTGTGAAGCGTCTTCGAGACTCATTTTGGACGTGTGCCGCGATGGCATCATGACCGCTGCTACACGGTCAGCACCCAACGCATCCACAGCAACGCACAAAGTCAAAGCGGAGTCTATTCCGCCCGAGAGTCCTAGAACCACCTCACTAAAGCCATTTTTGTTAACGTAGTCCTCTGTACCCATGACTAATGCTCGATAGATACTTTCGGCGTAAGGAAGTTCTGGCGCAATATCACCAAGTTTTATCTCCGCACCCTCGCTCGCAGTACCCGACTCTACTTCAACGACGCATAACCTCTCCTCAAAAGCGGGGCCACGAAATACGACTACTCCCGATTTGTTTATCGCGACAGAACCGCCATCAAAAACCAGCTCGTCCTGCCCCCCTACCATGTTCACATATAACAGGGGGCGCTGATTTTCCGTGACACGCTGTATGAGCGTTTCCTCCCGAACACGCTGTTTCTGACGATGAAATGGGGAGCCATTCAATGTCAGGATTATGTCTGCCCCAGACTCCACTGCAATGCGACATGGATCGGGTGTCCAGGTATCCTCGCAAATTGTCAGGCCAAAACGCACCCCTCCGTACACTATAAGGGTGGGTTCGGAACCCGCCTCAAAGTACCTTTTCTCATCAAATACGGAATAATTTGGCAGGACAATTTTTCGATGGCACGCAATGAGTTTTCCATCGCTGATAAATGCCCCACTGTTATATATATGGTCACCGTCGTATTCCGGAAACCCCACGTAGAGGGCTATACCATTTATACCGCTTTTTACCTTACCTAAAGCAGCCTCTACTCGCAGCCGCATATCGCGATGAAGCAGTAAGTCTTCCGGCGGATAACCGCACAATGTTAGCTCAGGGAAAATAACGAGATCGCAATCCAGATCGTCGCGCGCGCGGTGAGCTATATCCAAGACTTTTTTAGTATTGGCCTCAATTGCGCCAACGTGTGTACTAATCTGAGCGAGACCTATTTTCACTCTAATGCCTCGGCCATCACCTTGCCGAGTTCCGCAATTGAACGAACGGTTATAACTCCAGCTTGCTCAAGTGCTTTAATTTTTTCTCGCGCGGTACCCTTCCCACCAGAAATAATGGCTCCTGCATGACCCATCCGCTTTCCAGGCGGTGCGGTAACACCAGCAATATAGGACACCACCGGCTTCGATACATCGCTATTGATGAACTCAGCGGCTTCTTCCTCGTCGGAACCACCAATTTCGCCAACTAAAATGATGCCGCGAGTATCAGTGTCTGCTTCGAATAGCTCAAGGCAGTCAATAAAATTCATCCCACGAACAGGGTCACCACCAATCCCAATACACGTTGTTTGGCCAAGACCCTCTTTAGTGGTCTGAAATACTGCTTCGTAGCTCAACGTCCCCGAACGAGAGATGACACCAATACATCCAGGCTCATGTATAAATCCAGGCATGATGCCAATTTTGCACATGTTAGGGGTAATTATCCCCGGGCAATTAGGACCGATGAGCCGACAATTCCGATCCGCAAGCACTCCTTTGACTTTCACCATGTCCAATACCGGAATCCCCTCGGTGACACAAACAATAAGGGCAACTCCAGCATCCGCGGCCTCAAGAATAGCATCCGCGGCAAACGGCGCAGGAACGTAGACCATACTGACTGTCGCAGCAGTCGCATTCACCGCCTGTTGGACCGTGTCGTAGACGGGTAACCCTAGGTGCTCCTCGCCACCACGCCCAGGTGTTACTCCAGCAACAATCAGGGTCCCATAGTCCAGACACTCTTGGGCATGAAATGATCCTTGCCGCCCAGTAAGCCCCTGGCAGATCACCTTGGTCTGAGCATTGACTAAGATACTCATTTTGTACGGCTCTCGTTAGCGAGCTCGATAACTGTTTTTGCCGCATCAGTCAGGTCATTAGCGGGCGCAATGTCGAGTTCACTCTCAGAAAGTAATTTTCGTCCTTTCTTGACGTTTGTTCCCTCGAGGCGGACAACCACGGGTACCCTGACGCCAACCTGTTCAACCGCCGAGATGATCCCCTCGGCAATCAAATCACACTTCACGATGCCACCAAAAATGTTGACGAGAATTGCTTCAACGTTGGCATTGTCCAGTATGATTTTGAAAGCTTCTATTACTCGCTTGGCGGTAGCTCCACCCCCTACGTCCAGAAAGTTAGCAGGCTCACCACCATGAAGTTTGATTAAGTCCATGGTAGCCATAGCGAGTCCTGCTCCGTTTACCATGCACGCTATATTCCCATCCAATGAAACATAATTGAGGTCATGCTCACGCGCTTCGCGTTCGCTTGAATCCTCTTGAGCTATATCTCGTAACATCTCTAGGCGTTTTTGGCGAAATAGCGCGTTATCTTCAATGTTGATCTTACCGTCGAGCGCAATAAGACGACCTGCAGAATTAACGATCAATGGGTTGATCTCGACTAGACTCGCATCGCACTCGTGTACGAGCTGCACAAGCTTGACGAGAATACTCTCAAGCTCTGCCACTTGATCCTCACCTAGACCCAACCCGAAACCGATGTCCCGTGCCTGGTCAACACAAAACCCAACTTTTGGGTCAATCGCTGCCGTAAGAATTTTCTGAGGTGTGGAGTCGGCGATTTCCTCAATGTCCATGCCACCGGCCGCCGAGGCCACTATCACAACTCGTTCCTGTGCCCGATCGACTAGCAAGCTGAGGTAGAGTTCTCTGTCTATATCTGAGCCCATCTCAACGTAGACCTTGTCGATCGGTAATCCTTTGTTGCCACTCTGATGGGTGACGAGACGCTCTCCCAGCAGCGAACTGGCATGCTGAGTGACTTCCTCAAGAGAACGCGCCGCCCTGATACCGCCTGCCCTTCCCCGCCCACCTGCATGTACCTGTGCTTTAACAACCCAAAGCTCACCGCCGAGTTTTTTTGCTGCCTCGACAGCCTCCTCAGGGGTGGATGCCACTCGCCCTTCGGGTACAGGGATTCCGAACTCGGTGAAGAGCGCCTTGGACTGGTACTCGTGAAGATTCAAAGGGAATCTCAAAACTAGCGGGAGCGGTATTGTCTACGAAAGGGAAACACAGGGAAAGAGACAACCAAATAAGTAGGGGGCGCACATATGGGGTTCATCCCTAGAACATGGTGTCTATCAGGTAGAATTCGTGTGAGATGCGCGCCGTCGAGACACTTCACTCCCCGTAGTCAACTATGAATATACAAATTTGATGCTACCCAACTCAGAAAACTGCGCATCTAGCATCACAGACACCGGTAGGACTCCCCCCTAATGCTTAGCGTGGGGCTCACAGGAGGTATCGCTAGTGGAAAATCGACTGTTGCGAATTTCTTTGTCGAACTTGGGGCAAGTACCATTGACACAGATGTGGTAGCACGAGAAATAGTCGCACCGGGAATGCCGGGCCTCGAGATAGTGGTTTCCACATTCGGCTCTCATATCATCTCCGAGTCGGGAGAACTCGACCGACAGGCACTGCGGACAATTGTTTTTTCAGACCCAGAGCAAAGGCGCAAGTTGGAAGCGATCCTGCACCCCTTAATCCGTGTGCGAGCCCTAGAACAACTGAAACAGCTGAAACGATCGAAAGAGCCTTATGCACTGATCGTAGTGCCTCTACTCTTGGAAACCGGTTTCGAGACCTTGGTCGATAGGATTGCGGTTGTAGACTGTTCCCGCAAGGCTCAAATGAGGCGATTACTTGCTCGTGATGACATAAGCGTCATGGAAGCCGAAGCCATTTTGGATGCCCAAGCCACCCGAGAAACCCGACTGGCACGCGCCGATGATGTGATTGACAACGGAGGAAATATTGAAAGTACTCGTAAGCGTGTTGGGGCGCTACATGCCATATATGCTCGGGGGCAGGCTGAATAGAAAGCAGTAATACTGTGAACCGGATTGCCTAGTAAGGAAAGGTCGCGCAAAATAGCAGCATGGCAGAGCCCGCAACGGAACTGCAAGCACCGTCTTCAACGGCGAGAGCCATGGAGTTCGAACAGCCGCTCACGGAGCGCATGCGCACTTTTCTGAGGATTGAACTCCTACACCAGCAAGCACTTTTTCACGCTGAAGATCCTACCGAGCTGAGCGCCCGAGCTGCTGTTTCAAGCCTCCTAGAGGTTCTCACCATCCTGGGAAGAGGGGATGTTCGTGCGGAAATCATTAAGGAGCTCAAACGGCAAGGGGAGATCTTAACTTCGTTCACTCGCCAACCGGGCGTAGATCCTACCAGGCTGCAGGGGCTGGTTGATGATGTCCAGAAATTACGGGATAGGCTTACCGATTCTGGCCCGCAGTTAATTCATCCTCTCAAGGAGTGTGATTTTCTTAACGCTATAAAACACCGCAGCTCAATACCCGGCGGTACCTGCAAATTTGATCTGCCAGATTACGGTTACTGGTTACGCCTCCCGGATGAGGAACGTACGAAGCAGTTTCAAGAATGGCTAGAAATCATCCGCCCCGTGTGTGATGCAGTCACCCAAGTTTTGTGGTTAACCCGAGAGGCCAATGAACCTACAGAACAGACTGCCATCCAGGGCATGTATCAACACAACATGGGGCGTAGGCTGAAACCGAACTTGGTCCGCGTCGTATTATCGGCTGCTGGCGGGATATACCCCGAGATCAGCGCTGGCAAGCATCGCTTCACCGTGCGCTTCGTTAAGTGGCAGGGTATTGATTTGCGCCCTGTACAAGTCGATCGCGACGTCCGTTTCTTGCTAGCTCTCTGCTAAACCGCCTCGATAGAATTTGCTTTTCTATACACGCGACGCGAGCTACTTCATTTTTACTCTGCTCCTTGCCTTTGCAAATCAGTAGATGTCCATTGGTGGCTGAGCAACGCTTTCACAAAAGGCTCATCGGCTGGAAGAATCGGCAGATCAATTAACTTCTCCGGCAGCACCCATGCAAGAGGCTGATTTTCGCGGGCAACTAACTCGCCCTCGTAATCCTCAACCCGCCACACCTCCAGTCGAACGTTATATTCAGGGTATTGATGGGTCAGTGTCATCAGAAATGTGGCGCTCAAGACTCGAATACCCAGCTCCTCGTGAAGCTCACGGTCTAGCGCATCTCGTGATGATTCCTCCAAACGGCGCTTACCACCAGGGATCTCCCAAAATCCAGCCATATGGGTACCAGGAAGCCTTTGACCAACGAGCACCCTCCCTTGATCATCCTCAATTAATCCCGCAACAACCTGGATTGGCGCTTTCGCAAGTTGTAGCTCCGTGGAACTCACTAAAGATCAGACCAGAGGTGCCAACTCAACCGAGACGCCCATGACAGTGCTTGTACTTCTTACCTGACCCACACGGGCATGGCTGGTTGCGCCCTACCTTGGGTTGCTCCCGGGTGTAGGGTGCAACAGGCTCAGGGCGAGCAGGTGCTTGAGGGCGCCCTCCCGGGTGAAGAGCGGCCTGGGGAGACGGCGAAGCAGCAAGCGTTGGTGCAGCCGCGTGTTGAAACCGCAAAGAACTCTGCTCACTAGACCGAGGTTCAAGCGCTCCCACATCCTCCTGTCGACGAATTTGCACCTTGGATAGGATTGCTACCGTGTCATGATCCATTCGATCCAGCATATCGCTAAACATTTCAAAAGCCTCTCGTTTGTACTCCTGCGCAGGTTTACGCTGAGCGTAGGCTCTTAAATGAATCCACTGGCGAAGATAGTCCAGCGCACCAATATGTTCCTTCCAATGAGTGTCAAGTTGCCGGAGCATAATGGCCTTTTCCAGCTCACGAATAGCCTGTTCACCAACATCCCCCACCTTCTTCTCATAAGCTGTTTCTATCTGCGAAATAACCTCGTCTAGCAGGCCACCTTCGTCTAAGGCATGGTCTCCCTCGAGCAGAGAAATCACGTCTATGTGGGAACCAAATTCCCGCTCAAGAGCTTGATGAAAGCCTTCTTTGTCCCATATTTCCTCCACACTCTCATGTGGAATGTACTCGCCCATTACCCTAGCGACGACTTCTTTTCGGATTTCCTTGATCTCTTCCGAAATATCCTCAGCCTCCATAAGGTCCGCTCGACGCTGATAAATAACCCTACGCTGATCGTTAGCAACATCATCGTATTCGAGGAGTTGCTTACGTATATCAAAATTGTGAGCCTCTACCTTTCGTTGTGCACGCTCAATCTGTCGGGAAAGCATTTTGCTCTCAATCGCCTCGCCCGCCTGCATCCCGGCCCGGCCTAAAAGTCGTTTGGTACGTTCCGGATCACCAAAAATCCGCATCAGATTATCTTCCATGGACAGATAAAAACGACTCGATCCAGGGTCCCCTTGTCGACCAGACCTGCCACGAAGCTGATTGTCGATTCGCCTTGATTCGTGCCGCTCAGTACCGATGATATGCAACCCCCCCTCCTCAATAACTTTCTTATTTTGGGGCTGCCATTCAGCGCGAGCGCGGTCCATTTCGCCATCATTTTTAAGTTTCGCCAACTCGGCCTCTAAATTGCCGCCAAGCACAATATCCGTACCGCGGCCCGCCATGTTAGTTGCGATAGTGACAGTGCCCGGACTCCCGGCCTGGGCGATAATTTCCGCCTCCTGTTCATGATATTTCGCATTCAGAACCTGGTGGGCAATTTTCTCTTTCTTCAAAAACCCCGATAAAAGTTCAGACGTCTCAATAGAAGTCGTACCTACTAATACGGGTTGCCCGCGTTGATGGCAATCCTCGATATCCTCGATGATTGCTTTAAATTTATCCTCCTGCGTGAGGTAAACAAGATCCGGGGCGTCATCTCGGATCATTTCTTTGTGGGTGGGGATAACCACTACCTCAAGGTTATAGATCTGTTGAAATTCATACGCCTCCGTGTCGGCGGTCCCCGTCATTCCCGCCAGTTTTCCGTAGAGGCGGAAATAGTTTTGAAAGGTGATCGAAGCGACGGTTTGATTCTCCTCCTTGACTCGCACACCCTCCTTGGCCTCAATCGCCTGGTGCAGCCCATCCGACCAACGCCTTCCTGGCATGGTTCTTCCAGTGAATTCATCAACGATCACAACTTCGCCATCTTTGACGATGTACTCCACCTCTTTGTTAAACAGCGCATGCGCCCGCAGCGCCGCATTAAGATGATGCATCAGACGTATATTGCCCGTGTCATAGAGGCTATCACCGTCAACCAAGATGCCAGCCTTCACGAGTAATGGTTCAACCTTATCTTGGCCCTCTTCCGTGAGGTGCGCTTGTTTCGACTTCTCATCAACCAAATAATCTCCAGGCTCAATAAATTGGCACCTCGAAGGTTTTGCATCAGGCTCAACTTCAATCAGATGATGGGTGCCTCTACGTGCGAGCGCTTCTTCTATAGGCATCTCTCCCAACTCTTCTCCGGAAACACTCTTCACCACAACACGGGCTGCCTCAATATCCTCATTAACCTTACCCGCAGGAGGCTTATGAGGTTTGAGACTGGGAATAAGACGATTGATCTGACCGTATAATTCTGTGCTTTCTTCCGACCTGCCAGAAATAATCAGCGGTGTTCTTGCCTCATCTATGAGAATGGAATCTACCTCGTCGACAATCGCGAACGCTAAATCTCGTTGGACTCGATCCTCAAGCCGAAATGAAAGGTTGTCCCGCAAATAATCGAAACCAAACTCGTTATTGGTACCGTAAGTAATATCCGCGGCGTAGGCTGCCTTCTTTTCATCTTGACTCTGTCCTGCCTTTACTACACCAACCGTCAGTCCAAGAAACTCATAGATCGGGCCCATCCATAGCGCATCACGCTGAGCAAGATAATCGTTGACAGTGACGATATGCACCCCTTTTCCGGGCAGTGCATTGAGATAAGCGGCTAAAGTTGCCACCAGCGTTTTGCCTTCCCCGGTGCGCATCTCCGCGATCTTCCCTTGGTGAAGGGCTACTCCTCCTACCAGCTGAACGTCGAAGTGACGCATCCCTAATGTTCTCACAGACGCCTCTCTGACAACTGCGAACGCCTCTGATAGGAGCGAATTCAAGTCACCATGCTCCTCCAGACGAGTTTTGAACTCCGTTGTCTTAGCCTTCAGCGCCTCATCGTCAAGGTTCTGTAACTCAGGCTCCCACGTGTTGCCCTGAGTGATGAATTTGCCATAGGTTCTCAGCAGCCGCTGGTTACGACTGCCAAATACGTTGGACAACAGATTGGAGGCAGATTTGATCAATCAGAATCCTAGGGCAACGAAGGCTCGTATTCTACGGATAGAATAGAGATTTGGGGACCGGCTAACTCCTTTGCAAGCTAGTTAACCGTTTCCCAGCAGAGTTTCGACCTGCTTAACGGCTAGTAGATATAGGCCAGTGGGTCTACCACTTGGCCATTATGCAATACTTCGAAATGTAGATTAGGCCCAGTTGCACGACCAGTCGCACCCACCATAGCAATAACCTGCCCACGTTTAACCGTGTCGCCCAGCGCGACCAGATTTTCCGCGTTGTGAGCATAGCGAGTGATATAACCATTGCCATGATTAACCTCGACCATTTGACCGTAGCCGTAGCGATCCCTTGCCCAGGTAACTACGCCCGCGGCCACAGCTACTACCTCAACACCCTCACTACCTGCAAAATCGATACCTTTGTGGAACACGGTACGGCCCGTAAATGGATCCGCACGATCTCCGAAACCGGAGGAAATATAGCCCACTGTAACTGGGCGGCCGTCAGGATACATTTCTTCATGTAGTTTACGATTAATCAAAAAATCCTCGAGAACTTCTAACTGCTGTTGGCGATCTTCAAGCTGCGAGCTCAGCGAATCTAACTCAGTAATAACACTAGAGACCCGTGCAAAATCTGAAGTCACGATGGACTCCTCCAGACTATCCGTGAGCGGTGGCCCACTAAAATTAAATTCCCCATCATCAAGATTCGTCATTTGTGTCAGTCGTTGGCCCAAGGCATCAAGACGAACGACATGAGCATTCGTCTGCCCCAGTCTTACAGCAAGCGCGTCCAAATTCTGCTGCACAACACGGCGAATCGAGTCAAGCTGAGCCTGTTGTCGGGTAATCGCCGTGCGCCAATTTTGAGCTTGAGTGGACGGGCTTGCCATCCCAACATGCTCAGCAATTCTGAACCCGCCATAGAACACGCAAGCACACAAGACAAGAGCTAAACACGTGAGTCCAACCCAAACTCGACGATAGGCCAGATTAACGTGACCGACATAACCCTTGCCCTCAGAAAGAAGGATCAATTGCATGGATACACACCTTATGATGCTAATTCTTATATGTTTTTTTCGCGCTCAGCCCGACTGACATGAGCACTAAGATGATTATAACGCGTTCCATAAAGTACATACGGCAATTCCTCTACCCCAGAATTATTCCCGTACACGATAAGGGGGGGTTAGCACTTTTGAGATACCTAAGAATACGTAGAAAATCGACTACACTTAAAGATTAAAGAGCAAAATGTTAACAGCGCTTTTATAAATCGTGTCCAGCAAAAAACCACAACCTCTCGCCAACCTACTGCAGTCTGGGGATCTTGGAAAGCTCGTTGCCGAAGCACAACGTCGACAAAACCTAACCGAACGCATCCGCGACCTTCTCCCAGCCGATGAGGCGGCTCATTTAGTAAGTGCCAGTACCGATTCTGGAGGCGTATTGGTGCTTGTCATGGATGCTTCCGTGTGGGCAGCACGAGTACGGTACAGAGCGGAAAACCTAGGACGCGATCGGATCAAGGTAAAAGTAGTTCCACGAACAGGACTACCGAGTGATTCAGAAGCATCTTGAGTTGAGCTGCAACGCACATTGCGCTAACCCAAATTTCTCACGACAGTTTTTACCCAGGAGCCAGCTGGTAGGAAACCGGGGAATTCTTCATATCATCAAACACAACTTCCTCATAATGATCCTCCTGCTCCAGCAGGGCGCGAAGAAGTTTGTTATTAAGGTGATGCCCCGACTTATAACCGGTGAACTCGCCAATGAGGCAGCGGCCTAAGAGGTATAAATCACCAACGGCATCCAGGATTTTATGTCGAACAAATTCATCCCTGAACCTGAGCCCATCTTCATTTAAAACTCTGTATTCGTCCATCACTACAGCGTTGTCGATGCTGCCCCCGAGCGTCAAATCCCTCTCCCTGAGAGATTCTATATCCGTTAGGAACCCGAACGTACGCGCACGGCTGATTTCCTTCAAAAATGCCGTCGTCGAAAATTCGAGACTAGCATTCTGCCGATGTTTCTTGAGTACCGGATGATCGAAATCAATCTCAAAATTTACTTTAAAGCCGTTGTAAGGTTCTAACCGTGCCCATTTTCCGTCATCCTTGACCTCAACTGCTTTACGAATACGAATGAAGCGCTTCAAAGAATGCTGCTCCTCAATGCCCGCCGACTGAAGTAGAAAAACGAATGGCGCAGCACTTCCGTCCATAATAGGGACTTCCGGCGCAGTAAGATCCACAAACGCATTATCTACGCCAAGCCCCGCCAGCGCAGAGAGCAGGTGTTCAACGGTAGCCACTCTGGTGTTCTGATGCTCCAGCGTTGTACCGAGCGTTGTCTGGGCAACGCTTAGCGCATCGGCTGGGATATCGACGGGTGTATCGAGATCAATGCGTCGAAATGTAATACCTGAATTGTCGGGTGCGGGGCGCAAAGTCATGTAAACCTTGGCACCACTGTGTAGACCAATTCCCGTAGCTCGTACAGATTCCTTGAGTGTTCGCTGCTTCAAGCTCCAATCCCAGCCCTATTGATAAAAGGGCGTCACCCCCATGAATGGCTCCAGTACCAGCAAATTCAGCAGGTCTCGTAAAGCCCAAAACTCGCTCGGCGCTAGCATAGCGGTTATACCACGGGCACTCCAGAGTCTCAGTCAGCTTGCCGACGCAAAAAGGCTGGAATATCTAGTAAATCTTCTTCGTCCTCAGGCGACTCTGTGACTCCGTCACCTACGGCACGCTTACGTTGGACAGCTGGCTTCTCGAGATCTGAGTAATTAGGCTCACGGGCAGTCGGAGCCCTCACCACACGCACCGGCTGATCACTAACCCCAAGTGCTTGGCCTAAACCAGTCGCAACCACCGTGACCCGAAGCTCGTTAGCCATATCGTCATCGATGACCGTCCCGACTACCACTGTGGCATCAACAGAGGCGCGATCCTTTACCATCTCACCAACTTCCTGGAATTCACCAATAGAAAGATCCCTACCGGCAGTCACATTAACCAAAATACCATTCGCTCCATCTAAATTAATGTCTTCCAATAGTGGACTGGAGATGGCTGCCTCAGCTGCTTCTCGTGCCCGGTTATCACCATTGGCGACGCCGGTGCCCATCATGGCCATGCCCATTTCCGACATAACGGTTCGAACGTCTGCAAAATCCACATTTATCAATCCGGAACGTGTAATCAGATCCGCAATCCCCTGTACCGCTCCCTGTAGGACTTCATTAGCAGTGCGGAAAGCATCCAACAGCGTGGTATCTGGGCCAAGCACGGTCAGCAGCTTCTCATTTGGAATCGTGATCAAAGAATCTACGTAACGGCCCAACTCAGCAATCCCCTGATCGGCAATTTGCATGCGCTTAATGCCCTCCATAAGGAACGGCTTCGTTACCACTGCTACAGTCAGGACACCTAGTTCTTTCGCCAGTTGGGCAATTACAGGGGCTGCCCCCGTACCGGTACCACCACCTAGCCCAGCGGTGATGAAAAGCATATCACTCCCCTCTACCACTTCCTGAATACGGTCACGATCCTCCATGGCGGCCTGACGACCAATCTCTGGATTAGCGCCCGCCCCAAGTCCTTTTGTGATATTGCACCCTATCTGAATTCCCGTCTTCACCTGTGCACTCTTCAGCGCCTGTGCATCTGTGTTAGCGCAAATAAAGTCTACGCCCTCAATCCCAGATGCCATCATATGTCCCACGGCGTTCCCGCCACCTCCTCCGATGCCAATCACTTTGATGATTGCGGTCTCGCTGTATCCATCCATTAACTCGAACATTTCCAAACTCCTTAGAAATAAATCCTCAGAAATTCCCTTGAAACCAATTTTTCATTCTTTCAAACACGCCGGATATACCCACCTTAGCGGCTGATCTGTCTGCATGAGCTTGGGAGGTTTCCTTCCCGTAGAGAAGAAGACCAACACCTGTAGCGTGAATCGGGTTACGTACCACATCGAAAAGACCTTCCACGTGTTGCGGTACCCCCAAGCGAACAGGTACATGAAAAATTTCTTCCGCAAGCTCAACTGCTCCTTCCATCTTTGCGCTCCCACCTGTTAAGACGACCCCCGCGGCAATCAATTCTTCAAATCCCGAACGCCTCAACTCGTCACGCACCAAAGAAAAGAGTTCCTCATAACGAGGCTCTACAACTTCCGCAAGTGTTTGCCGTGCTAGTCGACGTGGCGGACGATCCCCAACACTTGGCACCTCTATCGTCTCATCGGGATTGGCCAGCTGTGATAATGCGCAGGCGTACTTGATCTTAATTTCTTCAGCGTATTGGGTTGGTGTGCGAAGCGATACCGCAATGTCATTTGTCACCTGATCACCTGCAATAGGTATTACGGCTGTATGCTGAATCGCGCCACCGCAAAAAACTGCAATATCTGTTGTGCCTCCCCCCATATCAACCAAACAGATTCCAAGCTCTTTCTCATCTTCGGTTAATACGGCATAACTGGATGCCAGCTGCTCTAACACAACATCTTCCGCACTGAGCCCACAGCGCTGAATACACTTAACGATATTTTGTGCGGCACTCACTGCACCGGTAACAAGATGAACTTTTGCCTCCAACCGAACACCGGACATTCCGATGGGTTCGCGTATCCCCTCTTGGGAATCAATCAGAAACTCTTGCGGCAGCACATGCAGGACTTTCTGATCCGCTGGAATCGCAACTGCCCGAGCTGCGTCGATCACACGGTCAACATCGCTGCTGCTGACTTCCTTATCACGTATGGCAACAATACCGTGGGAATTAAGGCTCCGAACGTGGCTCCCCGCAATACCTGAGTAAACGGTGTTGATCTCGCATCCCGCCATAAGTTCTGCCTCTTCTATGGCTCGCTGAATCGACTGAACTGTGGATTCGATGTTTACAACCACACCACGCTTGAGTCCCCGGGATGGATTGGAACCGATACCAATCACTTCAAGCGCATTCTCTGGGGAAAGTTCCCCCACAACTGCTACAACCTTGGATGTACCAATGTCTAATCCGACGAGCAGCTTCCGATCTTCTCGCCTAGCCACTGTCGAATACCTCAACCTCAACTACAGGCTGCAGATCACTATCCGGATACCATCCCACGGAAAAACCATTGGTATAGCGAAGATCCACATGGCTAACGCGATCAAACTCCGCAGCGAGTATCGGAGCTACCACTCGAAATAGCCGGTCCAGTCTCTGGTCTACATTACGACGCCCAATTCGAATTTGCTGCCCGCTTTCGAGCTCAATCTTCCAGGCCCCGCGTTCATCCATGATTAGAGTTTCGAGCGCCAGATTAGCTTCCGTCAGTCGGCCTCTAAGCCTAAGGTACCGCTTCGCGACTTCCAGCTCGCTACCTTCAGGCCCGGCCAGGCGCGGCAGCTCCGGAAACAAGTGCCGAGCCCCATTTGTAAAAAGCTCCCCATGAGTATTTAGGAGCCCCATCTCACCCCAGCGCGCCGCAGCCTGATGCTCAACGACACGGACTACCAATGCGTCTGGCCATTGACGAACGATTTCAACGTGCTCTACCCAATCTAGAGATTCCACACGATGTTGTAACGCACCCAAATTGGCTGACAAAAATCCTCGGTTCAACCCGGGCACTAGGGCCTCCTCAATCTGTATAGGCGTCACGCGTTGAAATCTCCCTTCTATGTACAGTTGCTGAAAAGGATGATCCAACAGAACCTGCGCGGTGAAAAAGATCGTCACGAGAATGGCAAATACGCCTGGAGGAGCAAGTACGTACGTCCAGTTTATGGTGATTTTCGGCAACTCTCGCGGCTTTTTCGCAACTTTGCGTCGATTGGATTTTGTGCGTGTCATGAGAGCCTTTCCCCTAGAATTCGAACCTCAAGCTCCAAAGCGATGCCCGAGTCAGCCTCAACCCGATCCCGAACCTGTTCGATTAAGCTCTCGATATCTTCAGCTCTCGCAGAACCTGTATTGATGATGAAGTTAGCGTGCTTTTCAGAAACAACGGCATCTCCAAAACGCATACCTTTCAGCCCCGCAGCCTCTATCAATTGTGCAGCGAATTCGTTGGGCGGGTTACGAAATACCGATCCACAACTACGTTTTCCCAACGGCTGAGAGCTACCTCGCTCTCGCATCAACGCCGTAATACTTGACAAGCTCGCATCACTATCACTATCAAGCGCTAAGGTCGCGCCCAGAAACCACTCATCAGTTGCCCCCACAACCGATCGGTACGCCACTTTGAAATCATCGATAGTTCGAGTACGGAGCACTCCCTTCCGGTCAATGGTCTTAACAGATGCCACTACATCCCATGTTTCACCCCCAAACGCTCCCGCATTCATGACTAATGCGCCACCGAGCGTCCCGGGAATACCCGCAAAAAACACGGCTGGGCCTAGTTTCCATCGCGCGCATTGTCGAGCAAGTACCGTACATGGGACCCCCGCTCCCACCTGTACGTGCCGCTCGTCAACTCGTTCAATTCTGCCTGGAAGATCCAACGTACAAATGACAACACCACGAATACCACCGTCGCGAACCAGCAGGTTTGAGCCCAACCCCACCCAATGAATCTCGTGATCGGGGTCGTGTCCAGATAGGAATGTAACTAGATCTTGAATGCTATCTGGTTGGTAGAACATATCCACAGGCCCACCAACACGCCAAGACGTATGAGCGCTCATCGGCTCATCAAGTAAAAGTCGTTGTGTCGTATTTTTGTTAGGCACAGCCGCTCTCACCGCTTCACTCCGACAGGGCCTTTGACGGAGAGCTCTGATGGTAGGGTCTGTGCCATCGCTCCGATGTCTCCAGCTCCTAGAGTTAACACGACATCGTTAGGTTCGATAACGTCACCAAGCGCGCTAGGTAACATGCCGATTTCTTCGATAAAGACGGGCTCTACGATGCCACGACTTCGTACTGCCCGGGCTAAGGCTCGGCCATCCGCGCCCATTATCAGTTCCTCTCCGGCCGCATAAACATCCGTTAGCAAAAGCAGATCAACTTCGGAAAGCGCCCGCGCAAAGTCATCTATCAGCTCGTGGGTTCGTGTATAGCGGTGCGGTTGAAAAGCAACAACGAGACGCTGATTTGGCCAGACTTCTCTAGCAGCTTTCAGAGTTGCTGCAATTTCAGTTGGGTGATGCGCGTAGTCGTCAACAAACGTGGCAATCCCGTTGAGAGTCGTTACCGTACCGAGTAATTGGAAACGTCTATCGATCCCGGAAAACTTCGAGAGTGCTTGCTGTATAGCTTCATCGGGTACACCCAGCTCGGTTGCAACCGCTACCGCGGCCAGTGAGTTGAGCATGTTATGCCACCCAGGCAGATTAAGGGTGAGCTGTAGCGGCACCCGACCGTGCCGACGTACCACAAAGGAACTCAACAGACCTGATGACTGTGGGTTTTCAGCACGGATGTCAGATTGCTCTGAAAATCCATAGCTCACCACCCTCCGTCCCACCCCGGACATCAGTTCGCGGGTGTTAGGATCATCGTGACACATGACGGCGATACCATAGAAGGGAAGATTGTGTAGAAAATCGACAAAGCCTTGTTTGAGACGCTCCAGATCCCCTTCGTAACTCTGGAGATGTTCGGCATCAACATTTGTAACCACTGCGATCACCGGTTGTAGGTGCAAGAATGACGCGTCACTTTCATCGGCCTCTGCAACCAGATATCGTCCATCACCTAACTTGGCGTTAGCATTCACGCTCGAGAGTCGGCCACCAATTACGAACGTTGGGTCGAGCCCTCCTTCAGCGAGTACGCTCGCGGTAAGGCTTGTAGTAGTGGTCTTGCCATGAGTCCCTGCGACGGCAATCCCGTATCGGAATCTCATGAGTTCAGCTAACATTTCTGCGCGCTGAACAACGGGTATGCGGCGGCGGTGCGCCTCCAGGACTTCCTCGTTATTCGGTGGAACTGCGCTGCTTACTACAACTACATCAGCCGAACCGAGATTACTTGCATTGTGACCAGAATAGATCCGAGCTCCGAGCATTACGAGTCGCTCAGTAACAGAGTTGAGTTTGGTGTCCGACCCCTGTACAGAGTAACCGAGATTAATGAGGACCTCGGCAATACCACCCATACCGACACCGCCGATTCCAATAAAGTGAATATGATGGATGGATCCCATCCGTTCAGTCATGGCCGTACCTCCGCAAACTCAAAACAGACATCCGCCAGTTTCATAGCGGCGTCTGGTAGTGCTTGCGCCCGTGCACTCTGGCCAAGTTGAACCAGGTTTTTACGATCCTCACTTAGCTTAACGAGCTCACGCGCGAGGCGTTCCGATGTTAGCTCACTTTCAGGGATCACAATCCCAGCGCCTCGAGACACGAAGCTCCTTGCATTATGAGTCTGATGGTCGTCAATCGCATAAGGATAAGGCACAAGTATTGCCCCTAGACCTGCCGCGGCTAGCTCGGCGATAGTAAGCGCCCCAGCACGACAGATAACCAGATCTGCCCAACCGTAGGCCCTCGCCATATCTCCCACGAATGCATCCAATCGGACCTCCACTTCGAACTTCGCGTATGCCTCACGAGCTTCTTCCAGTCCGCGGCCCGCCTGGTGCCAAATATCAAACTCCAAGTCATCTGGTAGCTTTGCAAGCGCCTCTGGAACCCGGCGATTGAGCACTCGTGCGCCCTGACTGCCGCCTAAAACCAACACCCGAAATAGGGAATCCTCACGAGCTTTAGTCCTATCAACAGGCATGGGTAAATTTAGGATCTCCCGACGCACAGGATTGCCAATGAACTCGGCCTGAACGGTCGCGGGAAAACTTTGTGGGAAAGCTTCGAACACACGCTGCGCAAGAGACGCGAGAATACGATTCGTGGTTCCGGGAATCGCATTTTGCTCATGTACTAGTAAAGGTCGTCCGCTCAACCATGCAGCAATGCCTCCCGGCCCGGCAACGAACCCCCCCAACCCTAGGACTGCTACCGGGCGGCGGCGGCGTAGCATGATGAGCGCCTGAAAAACCGCCAACACCAACCGGAACGGAGCAACCAACCAAGCAAATACCCCACGACCCCGCACTCCCGACACGGAAATCCATTCAACTTCTATACCTGCAGCTGGCACTAGGCGTGCCTCCAAACCCTTTCGCGTGCCCATCCACACCACAGAGCCCGAGCGGTTTCGAATCTCCTCAGCGACCGCCAAACCGGGGAACACGTGTCCACCTGTCCCTCCCGCCATGATCATGATTGGACCGTCGCTCATGCTCTGCTTTTCCCAGCTTCACGAACCGCTGCCCTCCGCTCCGCTATCACAACCTCGTGGTGGATGCGGGCAAGAAGCCCAAGCGCAACAAGTGTGACAACAACGCTGGTGCGTCCGTAGCTGATTAGCGGCAGAGTCAGCCCCTTCGTGGGAAGCAACCCCGTATTAACGCCCATGTTGATGAATGCCTGAAGACCCAAAGTGAGCCCTATACCGGTACTCACAAGCCCCTGAAAGGGCATCCCCAACGCACCAGCACGAGGCCCCATCGCGATAGCCTTGAACACAACAATTCCAAATAGAACAATGGTGAGCGTTACGCCTATAACACCAAACTCTTCCGCCATAACGGCAAAAACGAAATCTGTGTGAGCTTCTGGGAGATAGAAAAGCTTCTGCACACTCCCGCCTAAGCCGACACCCAACCAATCACCTCGACCGATTGCGATTAGAGACTGTGCCAACTGATAACCACCTCTTTCCACGTCAGCCCATGGATCCAGAAATGTGGTGAGGCGCTGCAAACGTTCGCCCGAGTTCAGTGCAAGCACAGATAAGGTGGTAATTGCAGTCAGCAAAAAAAGAAAGAAATCTCTGAGCCGGGCACCCCCCACGAACAGTAGTCCCAAGCTTGTAGCCGTTAAAACGACCGTAGCGCCAAAATCTGGTTCCAACAGCAAAAGCATGCAGGCTAGAGCGACAAGTGCCATGGGCTTAAGAAATCCGAGCATCGTAGTGCTAAGTTCTCTCTGATGTCTCACTACATAACTCGAGAGATAGAGCAATAAACAAACGCGGGCCGGTTCTGATGGTTGTAATGTCAATGGGCCCAAATCCAACCAACGAGTACTACCATTCGCAGTGAGTCCGAATCCAGGAAGGAACACTGAGGCCAGCAGTGCCATAGCTGCGAAAAGCAAAACTCCATTTAACCTAAGCCAAATCTCCGTTGGAATAGCTACCGCAGCAACCGCTCCCAAACAACCAATGGTAATAGCACCAAAGTGACGAATTAGATAATAGTGGGGTTCAGCAAACTCTCTATCCGCCAGTGTGATGGATGCGGAACTTACCATAATGCTTCCCAGCACAAGTAAAGCGATAACCGCTGAAAATAAGGTTGGATCCAGATTGAATCCTTTGAGCTCTAGACTCCGATTCATCGCCGCCTCTCCTTCACCGCAGCAATGAAAGCCTCACCCCGCTCCTTATAATTGGTGAACATATCAAAACTCGCACATGCAGGAGATAGCAACACCGTTATCGGTGAAAGCTCTGCGGAGTCAGCTAATTTAATAGCGCGGACCACTGCTTCTCTCATATCACGCGCTGTTTGAACTAGTGTTATGGTTGACAATAGTGCACGAAGCTCTTCGGCCGCTTCGCCAATGACTACTGCACCTACCAGCTTGCCCGCGGAGGCTGCAACCAACGGGCCAAAATCTGCATCTTTGCTTCGTCCGCCAGCAATCAACACAAACGGCCCGGGGAGACCCTCTAGCGCCGCCACTGTTGCGCCTACGTTAGTGCCCTTTGAATCATTGATGTACACAACCCCCGCATTCTCATCCACCCACTGGCAACGGTGGGGAAGACCTGTAAATTCGCGCAGTGCATTCAACTGCGTCTTGAGTTTTGACTCGGCTAGTGGGCCCGTAAACACATCAGCTAGAGCCATGACGGCAAGCGCATTTGCCTCATTGTGCAGGCCCCTCAGCTTCAGCTTGTCAACTGGCACAAATGGGTCACCGTTTCGACACAACCACCGCGTGTGTTGGTGTTCTATCAGTGAATAGCCTACGTCCAATCTCTCATGCACCGAAAAAGGAATAGCATGCTTATGCGAGCGCACCATCTCCCGCACCACCTCATCATCCCAGTTGAATACGACGGTTTCCGCAGCACGCCCGAGCTGCGCCTTCAAGGCAGCGTAGGATTCGAAACTACCGTGCCGGTCAAGATGGTCGGGTGAAATGTTCAAGATCGCCGCGATTGTCGGTCTCAGGTTTTCGGTGATCTCCAACTGGAAACTGGAAAGTTCAAGAATGTAAGCCTCAGCGACTGCACCGAGCAACTCGAGTGCGGGCGGCCCGAGATTTCCTCCTGCAACGGTCTTGAATCCAGCCGAAGACAATACGCGTTGCAGGAGTGTAACTACCGTACTTTTCCCGTTAGAACCTGTAACTCCGATAATGGGAGCGCTGGCAACCCGAGCGAAAAGTTCTATATCACTGATAATTGGTATGCCCAGCCGCTGAGCCTCGACCATTATCGGGATGTCCAACCCAAGTCCCGGAGAAAGCACTACCTGTGAAACGTCCTTAAGCCAACACACATCCATGCTCTCAAGAACGATGGGAAGTTCGACTTGGGCTTGCTGTAATTTTTCTAATCCTGGTGGATGAGCACGACTGTCAATTACTAGAACATCTTCACCCCGAGAAACAAGAAACTGGGCTACCGAAAGACCCGTGGCGCCTAAGCCCACCACAAGAGTTCGGCCATCCTTTCCCGAAGCGTTCATCTCTTCTTCATTCCACTGTTCCGCTAAGCGCATTAATCTCTTGTGATATTTCCGAAGGGGTTCTACCTGATCTTTAAACTTGCTAGTCCGACGAGCACCAGGATTACTGTGATGATCCAAAATCGGACAATTACTTTTGGCTCAGCCCAGCCCTTTAACTCAAAATGATGATGCAGCGGGGCCATACGAAAAATGCGCCGGCCGGTCATCTTGTAGGAAGCAACCTGGATAATGACTGAGACGGTTTCAACGACGAATACACCGCCCATAATTAGCAATACCAGCTCCTGCCTCACCACCACAGCCACCAAGCCCAGAGCTGCACCGAGAGACAATGCTCCGATGTCGCCCATGAAAACCTGAGCGGGATAGGTGTTAAACCACAAGAAGCCCAGACCGGCGCCAGCCAGGGCCGCACAGAAAACGAGCATCTCACCGGCACCCGAAACGTAGGGAATGCCTAGGTAGGATGAAAAAACAATGTTACCAGCAGCGTACGCGAATATGCCTAACGCTGTAGCCACGAGAACGGCCGGCATAATGGCGAGCCCGTCAAGCCCATCGGTCAAATTGACACCGTTGGAAGCACCGACGATCACAAGATAAGTAAAACTTACATAGATGATGCCGCTCAGAGGTATAGAAAAATCCGGAAAGTAGGGAATAAGTAACGCGTGCTCCACCACTGGATTCTCTGCGGTCGTATAGAGCACCATTGAGGCGCTGAATCCAGCAATGGACTGCCAGAAGAATTTTCTCGATGGGCGCACTCCTTCGGAGTTGCCTATTACGAGTTTCTTATAATCGTCCACAAACCCAATCACGCCGAACGCAAGTGTGGTAATCAGGACTATCCACACGAACCGATTTGTCAGGTTGGCCCAGAGCAGCGTGCTCACGGCAATAGCAAGTAATATCAGGGCCCCACCCATGGTGGGTGTTCCAGCCTTAGGTAAATGGCTCGCTGGCCCCAACTTGCGAATGGATTGGCCCACGCGGCGCAAAGACAATCGCTGAATTACGAAAGGCCCCATTGCGAAAGACAATACCAAAGCGGTAAGCGCGCCCAAAATGGCGCGCAACGTCAGATAATTGAACACGTCGAACCCAGCATTAAACTGAGTTAGATACTCGGTAAGGTAGATCAACATGATGACCCCTCCCCGGCTCCGCTCTCCGTTCCAAGTAATGCAACCAATTGATCAAGCCCCATAACTCTGGAGCCCTTGAGCAGAAGAGTCGTGTTTTCAGATAGTAGGGGTTCTAGCGCCTGTTGAAGGGCATTCGCCTCAAGAAAAAACTGCCCACGAGCCCCAAATGCGTCAGCAGCATGTCGGCTGAGATCACCAATAGCGAATAGTGCGTCACAGCAATCTCTAGCGTATTCGCCAATCTCTTGATGTAGGGCGGGTGCGCTCTCACCAAGTTCTGCCATGTCTCCCAGAATAAAAATGCGCTCGCCACCGCACTCTCGGAGATAGTCCAGCGCGACACGCGCTGACTCTGGATTCGCGTTATAACTATCATCAATAATTGCAGCGCCACCACGACCAGGAATCAGGTTCAATCGACCTTTAACAGCGTTGGCCTGACTTAGCCCTTGCTGAATCTCCTCTCCGGATGCGCCCAATGCATGGGCAGCGGCAGCGGCGGCTAACGAGTTGACTACATTGTGCCTACCCATCAAAGGTAGCCATAACTCGAGTGTGGTGCCTTGGGGAAGCTGAAGAACAAACCGAGAGCCTCCCGGTTCAGCGACAATTTTTCCGCTCACCGTACAATCGGCTTCGGGTGCTAAACCGAATGTCAGCACTTTTTTCGCGCGGCTACGAGCACACCACTCCGCACAGTGCTCATCATCCGCATTAATAATTGCTGTTCCTGCTCTGGGAAGGTGATCAAGAAGCTCGCCTTTCGCCGCCGCAACCCCCGCTATGGAACCGAAACCTTCTAGATGAGCAGTATTAGCATTCGTAATGATGCCCACCGTAGGCTGTACCAACCCACTGAGGTAATCGATCTCTCCCGGATGGTTCGCGCCAAGCTCAATAACAAGTGCTTCATGTGTTTCACGCAGGTTCATCAATGTCAACGGAACGCCAATATCGTTATTCAGGTTGCCGCGGGTGACACATATCTTGCGTCCAGAACCCAGGATACTGGCGATTAATTCTTTGACAGTGGTTTTTCCGTTACTGCCGGTTACGGCAACCACGGGCATAGGGAAATTTTTTCTCCAAGCATGGGCGATTTGTCCGAAAGCACCTCGCGTATCACCAACCTTGACTTGTGGAAGAGGAATGCTAACCAACCGAGATACCACTGCACCGGCGGCACCTTTCAAATGCGCATCAGCCAAAAAATCATTACCGTCAAATTGCTCGCCTGAAATTGCGATAAAAAGCGACCCAGACTCCAGCTCACGGCTATCAATGCTGACAGCTCCGAATTCTGTGTCGTCACCTACGAGTTCCCCACGCACCTCGTGAGCCACCGCAGAAAGCGTGCGAGACATCACGTTTGTCCTCCTAAGGCCGCCCGTGCAACGGCCTGGTCGCTGAACGCACGACGTTCTCCCGCCATCCACTGCCACACTTCATGGCCTTTTCCTGCCACGAGCACAATATCGCCATTGCTCGCCCGCGATACAGTTTGCTGGATTGCTCTGGCACGATCGTGTTCAATCCAGGCATCCGGATGATCAATTATTTCGGAGCGAATATCAGCGACGATTGCTCCTGGATCTTCGCCGCGGGGGTTATCATCGGTAAGTGTTATGTGATCGGCGAGACGAGCGGCGATTACTCCCATGGAAGCTCGCTTACCGATATCACGCTCCCCACCACAACCAAATACGCACCAGAGATCCCCGTCAGTGAAGCTTCGCAACCCCTCCAGAACCCTCTCAAGCCCTGCGGGAGTGTGGGCATAATCAATAACCACGGTGGGTTGGTGTGCCCCGCCTCCTAACACTTCCATCCTTCCGGGCAGCGGTTTACAGCAACTCAATACTTCACACGCCTCTCTGATTGGAACATCCCAACTCAACAAAGCCCCAAGAGCTAATAAGAGATTTTCTGCGTTAAAATCGCCAATCAGAGGTGACTTGATTGCGTAATCGGTTGAGTTCCCCAAGCCATCTTTAACTAGTCTTCCCGAGATCTGTACAGTTATTCCCCCTAACCCTGAGTCAGTGACAGCCCCTTGAAGACAATCGTTAGACCTCATGCTAACGCCGATCTGATTGATGGATTCCGTAAGTCCGCCCATCAAGGTCAAACCAAAAGGGTCATCTGTAAAAAGCACAGCGTGACGTAATCCTTCCAAGTGAAAAAGACGTGCCTTTGCAGCTTGATACTGAGAAATATCTCCGTGATAGTCCAAGTGATCCCGAGTGAGATTGGTGAATATGGCCGTATCGAACTTCAGTCCAGCAATTCGGTCTTGATCAAGTGCATGAGAAGAAATCTCTAATGCCGCATAACTAGCCTTGAATGACGACAGTTTCTTGTGCAGGTTAAGACAGTCTGGAGTGGTTAATTCCTGAGGCTCAAGTTGAGGCGGGATACCAGCTCCCAAGGTCCCCACGTATGCACAGGGGTTCCCGCGTAAGGTCTGAGCCTGAGCGACCAAATTGGCTACCGTACTCTTTCCGTTAGTACCAGTGACGCCGATCAACTTTGGCCCACGTTCAACCAATCCGTAAAATTTTTGTGCAAACTCCCCTAAGCGATTACTAAGATCAGGAACAGCAAGGCTAGGTGAGGATTCGTCTCCTACCCCAAGCGCCAAGTCCATCTTGTCCTCGTAGTTTGGCTCAAAGAGCACTACCGAGGCGCCTCTCCGCACGGCTTCTTCAAGATATTCGAGCCCATGACTACGTTCGCCTTGGATGGCAAGAAAAGCGGCCCCCGGCTGAACCTGTCGACTATCGGTGACTAAGTCGGTTACCTGAACACCACTTACTTCAGCTGGAACCGATCCGAGCAACTCGCCTAAGGTCATCGCGGTTGTGGCTAACGCCGCCATCATCGGCCCACCTCTACTTTGGCAACCTCTGTGCGCTCAGGGATTGTGACAGGTGGTTTCGGCAAAGCGTCTGGAGGTACAGCGAGTAAACGCAGTGCCCCAGATAAAATTCTCGCAAACACGGGCGCCGCAACCTCCCCACCATAGTACGCACTGCCACGTGGCTCATCGATCACAACCACTACCACTAACCTCGGATTAGTGGCTGGAGCAAACCCACCGAATACTGCTAGGTAGCGATCCTCTGAGTACCCACCGATTCCAGATTTACGCGCTGTCCCGGTCTTACCCGCTACGCGGAAGTTAGTGACAGCCGCCCGTCGGCCCGTGCCAACCGGTGATACCACAGTCTCCAGCATGCTATTCAGAGCCTGGGCTGTCTCACTTGAAATGGCACGCTCTCCGCCCGGAGCCTCCTCTAATGCCACTAGAGAGACCGGCCGACGCACGCCATCTGCAGCGATGACTGCATAAGCCTGAGCTAGTTGCAGTGGAGTCACCGACAATCCATAGCCATAGGCTAAAGTTGCTTGACCCACTGGGCGCCAATGTCTAGCGTCGTTTAGTACCCCAGCGGACTCGCCTGGGAACCCGCTATCAGTGAGCCGGCCAATACCGAATCTCGTCAAAGCCAGCCAAAGGTTGTCCTGATCGAGATCCAGTGCGAGCTTGGCTACACCAACGTTACTGGATTGAGCCAGCACCGTTCTGATATCAATCTCTCCCAGGTTATTGATGTCCTGTGTGATGACCCTCCCATTGATGCTCAGGTAGCCCGGAGAGGTGTCAATTACTGAGTCTGGATCGTAGCGACCACTCTCTAGCGCGGCAGCAACCACAAACGGCTTAAAACTTGAACCCGGCTCGAAAATATCCGTGACCGCACGGTTGCGATAACGTGATGCATCGAATTGCGCACGGTCGTTCGGGTTATAGTAGGGCTGGTTTGCCATGGCCAGCACTTCCCCGGTTGCTACCTCAAGGACAACCACCGATCCAGACAATGCATTATTCTCTTCAATGGCCTGTTTAAGTTCGCGATAAGCCAAGTACTGGAGCCGTAAATCGAGGCTCGCTCGTAGTTCTCTTCCTGGTCTGGGCGGATTAACTAGCTCCACGTCTTCTATAACTCGACCAAGTCGGTCTTGTATCACGCGTTTTGCGCCAGTCTCGCCGCGAAGCCAGTAGTCAAACTCAGATTCGAGCCCCTCTTGTCCCACGTCATCGATGTTCGTAAACCCAATAAGGTGTCCGGCGACTTCGCCAGCCGGGTAATAACGTCGGTACTCGCGCAGAGTGGCAACACCAGGGATCCCTAAACGTAAAACCTGGGATGCATGGTCTGGGCGCAGGTGTCGGCGCAGATACACGAATTCGCGATCAAGGTTGCTAGTAATACGGCGGGCGAGCCAGTCTTCATCCAATTCCAGGAGCCGCGCTAGCTCATCGAGGCGCTCTATGTTTAGTTTAAGTTCCTGAGGATTGGCCCATATGCTATCTACGGGCGTACTCACTGCAAGAGGCTCACCATGCCGGTCGGTGATAGGGCCGCGGTGAGCCGAGATTTGAATCGTTCGCACATGTCGCTCGTCACCCTGAGCTGAAAGAAAATCCCTTTTCAAAATCTGCAGATAAAGAACACGTCCCTCCAGAACTACGCCGGTTCCTATAACCCCAACCAGTAGTAGAGCGGTTCGCCACCGCTTCCAGCTTAAAGAAGAATCTTTGCGGCGACCCTTCACTGACCTGGCTCCACGACCACAATGATGTCATCGGCAATCGGACTGCCTAGGCTCAGTTGTTCCGATGCTAGGGACTCAATTCGAGGGTGTGTCGCCCAGGTGCTCTGCTCGATCTGAAGACGACCCCAATCGACCTGTAACCGATCCCTTTCACGGTTGAGCGCCTCGAGTTCAACGAATAATTGTCGGGACTCGTGCTTAGCCTTGACTACATAGAGACCAGATACCACCACCGCAATGGCAAGAGGCAATATCAAGCTAAGCTGTACACGCTGAGCAATCAAAAAACAGTCCCCAGTTTCTCAGCAATTCTCAGTCGAGCACTCCGCGACTTCGGGTTGGCATCGACCTCCCTCTGTGTTGGTCGGATCAGACCAGCGATCAATTTCAATGTTGGACGCGCCTCCAGAGGGATTTCTGGTAATCCAGCATATGCCGGGTCCCCTTTGGCCTGTCGTGCCATGAAACGTTTGACGATGCGGTCCTCTAGGGAATGGAAACTGATCACACACAATCTGCCTCCCACGGCAAGAAGGTCCAGGCTCGCATCTAGCCCGGATTCCAAGGATTTTAGTTCCTTGTTTACATGGATACGGATCGCTTGAAACGCCCGGGTAGCAGGATTTATCCGGCGGGGACGGCTGCTGGAAGCACTCGCAATAATCTCAGCCAACTGACCCGTAGTCGTGATTGGAGCTTGTGCTCGTGCTCGCAAGATTGCTCTAGAGAGTTGCCGAGCGCGGGGCTCTTCTCCAAAACGACGCAATACGTCTACTAACTCTGCTTCGTTGACTTGCCGCAACCATTCCTCCGCAGTGATTCCTTCAGTTGGATTCATCCGCATATCGAGAGGCCCGTCCTCAATGAAACTGAACCCCCGTTCAGGGGATTGAAGTTGGGGGGAAGACACCCCGAGATCAAGCAAAAGGCCAGCGAGGGGTCGGCCTTCGAGCCACAACGCAACATGTTTGTGAGCATGCTCAAATCCACCATGTTTGATTGAAAACCGTGGGTCCGTAGCATGGTTATGCCGGGCATGTTCCACCGCCTCTGGATCCTTATCCAGTGCGAGTAACTTGCCGTGTTTTCCGAGCCGAGCCAGAATCTCAATGCTGTGCCCCCCACGTCCGTACGTTCCATCGACGTACCAACCGTCCTCATTTACGGCTAATCCCTCCAGCGCCTCCGCCACCAGCACCGGCTGATGGTTGTACATACCGATCAACCACCGAGCGTTCTATAGGGACAGTGATTCGAGTTCTGCGGGCAACCCCGCGCCGTCAGTATCGTCATCTGACAACCACTCGTCCCGCCGCATGTTCCACCTCTCTTCATCCCACAGCTCGAACTTATTTCCCTGACCAATCAGCATTGTTTGTTTATCCAGGCTTGCGAAATCTCGAAGTTCCCTAGGCAGGAGGACACGCCCGTGGCCGTCCATCTCGAGCTCGGTGGCATAACCCACCATGAGCCGCTGAAGCCGGCGTACTTGTTTATTAAGCGTTGGCAACCTAACCAACTTACGCTCAATCTCCTCCCAATCAGGCAGTGGGTATATGAGCAGGCAGTAGTCTCGGTCCACGGTCGCAACCAAGTGTCCGTCGGCACGGCTTGTAAGACGTTCCCGATAACGGCTCGGAATCGCCAATCGCCCCTTTGAATCCAGGGTAACTTTGGAAGCGCCTCGAAACATGAGCAACCCATTTTTCCCCACTTTTTACCACTTTCAAGCACTATATGTAGGGCAACAGGGCGGTGTCAACAGACAATCTAAAAAAAATTTTTGTTTGCCAGTAGGTTAGGAGCGGGATTAGGAGTTAAAGACCGACTCGAGAGAACTAATAATCAATAAGTTATAATTGTTGTCTCGATATAACTTTAGAAAATAGGTGGAACTGGCATTTAAAAGAGGACATTAAGGAGTCGGCCTGTAAGCCGGGTTCTGTCGAGAACAGCCATTCATCTTGGACACGCGTCACCACGCACCTCTAGCGACCTACCCGGAAGCTCGTGTGGGCACACTCAACGCTCCCCTATTCGGTCTTGCTCCGGGTGGGGTTTGCCCTGCCACAGGTGTCACCACCTGTGCGGTGCGCTCTTACCGCACCATTTCACCCTTACCGGCTCTTATGAACTGGCGGTATATTTTCTGTGGCACTTTCCGTAGGCTCGCGCC